>SYGV01000135.1 GCA_005799365.1 Nitrospiraceae bacterium | reverse complement strand
TGGGGGTCACCCGGGTGATCGCCGTCAGCGCGGTGGGCAGCATGAAGGAATCGGTGCGGCCGGGCGACGTGTTGTTGCCGGATCAGTTCATCGACTTCACGAAACGCCGGATCGGCACTTTCTTCGATCGGGGCATCGTGGCCCACGTGGCGTTCGCCGATCCGATCTGCCTGCACCTCTCGGGCGCGCTGGCCGAGGCAGCCCAGGGGGTTGGCGCCGCCGTGCATCGGGGAGGGACCTACCTCTGCATCGAAGGGCCGCAGTTCTCCGCGCGGAGCGAGTCCTTCCTCTACCGGCAGTGGGGCGTGGACGTGATTGGGATGACCAACCTGCCCGAAGCCAAGCTGGCCCGGGAAGCCGAGATCTGCTATGCCACGCTGGCGCTGCCGACCGACTATGATTGCTGGCATTCCAGCGAGGAATCCGTGACGGTCGAGGCGATTCTAGCGACCCTCCACAAGAACGTGGCGATGGCCAAGCGCATCCTGCGAGCCACGTTGCCGGTTGCCGAGGAGCCGCGTGCCTGCGCCTGCGGGACAGCCTTGGAGTATGCCGTGCTGACGGCGCCGGACAAGATCACCAAGGAGGCGCGCAAGCGTCTCGGCTTATTGTTGGCCCGGCGCTATGCGCCGGCGAAAGGAGGCCGCTGAGATGGGCAAGCTGTTGGTCGTCGGTTCGGTCGCGCTGGACACGGTCCGGACTCCGTTCGGCGAAGGCGCCGAGGTGCTGGGCGGGTCGGCGACCTATTTTGCCACTGCAGCCAGTTATTTCACCGGCGTGGACCTGATCGCCGTGGTCGGGGAGGATTTTCCGGAAGCCCATCTGAAGTTTCTCAAGAGCCGCGGCATCGACCTGGCGGGACTGGAACGGCGGCCGGGCCAGACCTTTCGCTGGAAAGGCGAGTACACGCACCAGCTGAACGAAGCCCATACGCTGGACACCAAGCTGAACGTCTTCGAAACCTTCCGGCCCAAGATTCCCGAGGCGTACCGGTCTCCGGACCTGCTGTTTCTCGGCAATATCGATCCGGAGCTTCAGTTGGACGTCCTGCAGCAGGTCAACCGGCCCAAGCTGGTGGCCTGCGACACGATGAACTTTTGGATCAACGGCAAGCGGGACGCGCTCTGGCGGACGTTAGCCCAGGTGGACGTGCTGGTGATCAACGACGGGGAGGCCAGGGCGCTGGGCGAGTCGCCGAACCTGGTGCAAGTGGCGCAAAAGATTCTCGCCAAAGGGCCCAAGCACTTGATCATCAAGCGGGGGGAGTACGGGGTCTTGTTCTTCAACCGGAAACAGATGTTCGGGGCCCCCGCCTATCCGCTCGAACAGGTCCGCGATCCGACCGGGGCCGGGGACACGTTTGCGGGAGGCTTCATGGGTTATCTGGCGGCGACCGGCAATTTGTCGGAGGAAGCCATCCGGCAGGCGATCATCTTCGGCAGCGTCATGGCCTCCTTTACGGTCGAGGCCTTCAGCC
Organism: Nitrospiraceae bacterium; assembly: GCA_005799365.1. Taxonomy (GTDB): domain Bacteria; phylum Nitrospirota; class Nitrospiria; order Nitrospirales; family Nitrospiraceae; genus SYGV01. The sequence continues at coordinate 40,819 of SYGV01000135.1, read as the reverse complement.
TTGACCGATTGCGCGCGCTGGATTACAAAGAGATCGAGGCCCGGTTCAGGGAATTCAAGCGGCTCACCCATTTTGAAGATCTGCCGTGAACAGGCCATCGCTCCGGCGCGCGCTCGGGACCCTCTTCGCCTGCCTCCTGTGCTGGTCGGGCTGGTGGCTGGGCTGCGGCTCGGAGGAATCGGTCAAGCGGGCCGACGGCTATTACAAGGAGGGGATGGCCAATCTGGAGAGCGATCGCCAGAAGGCGTTTGTCTCCTTCCAGAAGGCGATCCAGGAAAATCCTATGCACCGGGACGCGCACTACTCCATCGGGCATATCTACGCCGAACAGCGGAAGTATGCGCAGGCCGAGGAGGAGTTTCGGGCGGTGCTGCGGATCACGCCGGATAATTCGGAGGCCTATACCTACCTGGGGACGGTGTTGGTCAGCCAGGACCGCTGGCAGGAGGCGATCAGCGCCTATCGCCGGGCGTTGGGCAATCCCTTGTACGCGACGCCGGACGTGGCTTGGTACAATCTGGGCCTGGCCCATGAAGGCGATATGCCGGGGGTGGTGCAGGCCTTCGAAGACGCCCTGTTGGTGACGCCTCCGAACGTCCCTTCGGCGCAGGTGCATCTGGAGTTGGGGCGGGCGTACTACCGTCTCGGCTATGACGTCAAGGCGCGCGAGTCGTTGCTGCGCGTGGCCACGTCGGATAAAAGCGGACGGTTCGCCGCCGAGGCGAACCAATTACTGGAGCGGCTCAGGCCATAGCGGGTGATGGAGTAATATGGAATCGATCGGGGATTTTTTCAGGCATGTCCGCGAAACCAAGGGGCTGACGCTCGACGATGTCGCCTCGAAGACCCGCATTCATTCGGAATTCCTGATGGCGCTCGAGGAGGGCAATTATGCCCGATTGCCGGATCAGGTGTTCGCCAAGGGGTTCGTCCGATCCTATGCCCGTTCCATGGGACTGGACGAGGAGGACGCCATGCGGCGGTTCGCCGAATGCGCGGGGAGTTTTTACAACAAGCAGTCGGAGCTGGAACTGCTGCGGGTGCGGCAGGTGGCGGATGAACGTCAGCGGCAGGCGAACCGCAAGGTCATCTTTGCCGCCGCCGCCATGGCGGTACTGGCGCTGATCCTGCTGCTCGGCCGAGAGCAGTCCACGATGACCAGGCACCGGCCAGCTGTCGATGCGGGGCCGATGACGGACGTGCCGCACGTCCAGTCCGAGCGCAAGCCATCCGACAGCGTGCCGGTTCGCCGTGGGCCGGAGCGGACCGAGGCCGGGTCCCCTGCCGCGACCGAGCCGAAGCCCCAGGAGGCGGCGCCTATGCTCGGCGCGCCGACCGTGTCCCGGGAGGCCTCGTTGTCCCTGCCGACGGTGTTCGCCGCGCCCCTGGCCGGATTGCCGGGCCAGACTGAGCCGGCGCAATCGGGGGCGCTGGTCCTGGATTTGGAGGCGCTGGAACTCAGTTGGGTCGTGGTGCAAATAGACGGGGCCAGCCCCCATGAAACGTTGATGCGCTCCGGCGACCGGGTGCAATGGAAGGCGTCCAACCGGTTTACCCTGACCCTGGGCAATGCCGGCGGTATTCGCGGCTCACTCAACGGCAAACAGTTGGAGTCCTTCGGTCCGCGCGGCCAGGTGGCCCGGGATATCGTGCTCAAACGGCCGTGATGCGTCATTCGTGACGCGCAGGATGATGCGACGCCGCATGCTCAACGGTTCTCATGGCGGTTGACGATTCTGTTTCCTCTCTCGTGCAGGCGGCGGTCGAATGCCTCCGTTCTCGCCTTCTCAGCCGGCCCTCCGTCGGCATCATCCTCGGGTCCGGGTTGGGAAGCTACGCCGATCGGGCACAGGCCTTGGCTGCGATTCCTTATCAGGACATCCCCGGCTGGCCCCCTTGCTCGGTCGAAGGCCATGCGGGGCGCTTGGTCCTCACGCAGCGCGGCGGGGTCTGCGTGGCCATTCTGCAAGGCCGGGCGCATCGGTACGAGGGGTATGCGCTCGATATGGTCACCCGTCCCGTGCGGGTACTGGCTGCATTGGGTGTGCAGACGCTGATCGTGACCTGCGCCGCCGTGGCGTTGGACGAGGCGCCGCCCGGCACCGTCATGCTGATCGAGGACCATCTCAACCTCATGGGCGATAACCCTCTGATGGGGCCGGCTCTCGGAGGGGGTGGGGGCGGCGGATTTGTCGAAATGGCCGAAGCCTATGATCCGGCCCTGCTGGCCCTGGCCGAGCGGGTGGCCCGGGCGGCCGGTCTGCCGATCAGGCGGGGCGTCCTGGTGGCGGTGACCGGCCCGACCTACGAGACGGCGGCCGAGGCGGCGATGCTCGGACGGCTGGGGGCCCTGGCGGTCAGCATGTCCACGGTGCCCGAAGTGATCGTGGCGCGTGCGCTGGGCCTGCGGGTGTTGGGGGTGGCACTGATCACCAACCGGGCCGGGGCTCCCTTGGATCGGCAGGTCGGGCACTGGCAGGTGGTAGCGATGGCGGCCAGCAAGGCGGCATCCGTCGGGGCCTTGTTGGATGGGGTGTTGGACGGGCTGTAGGCGGCCCTCATCCGGCAGCGGTCGCTTGACAACCAAGGGACGCATTGCTATATTTCGCCCGTTTTGCCGGGGGCCACGGTCTTCATTCGGACTTGTGGGTGATTCAACAAAAGGAGGAGTCGAGATGCGGTATGTGTCGAAGTCTTTGGGTCTGTTGACTGCCCTGATGTTCGTCGCCGCTACGGCGGCTGTGGCCGAGGAGCGGGACCCGCTGAAGCCCCGGGTGCCGGCGGATCAGATCTCCGAAGCCAAGGGGTTGAAGAATCCGGTTGCGAACACGCCGGAGAACATCGCCAAGGGGAAGGCGCTGTTCGAGGGCAAGGGCACCTGCTTCAACTGCCATGGCAAGGAAGGTAAGGGCGATGGCCCGGCCGGCGCGATCCTGAACCCGAGCCCGCGGAACTTCACGAACTGCAAGTTCCACAAGAAACGGAAAGACGGGGAGCTCTTCTGGGTGATCAAGAACGGCAGCGCGGGAACCGGCATGGTGCCTCTGATCCCGGCCGCGATCAACGAAGAAGAAGCCTGGACGATCATCAATTACGAGCGGAGCTTCTGCAAGAAAGACGCTGAATAAGTTTTTCAGCCGGGCGTGAGTCGAAGGGCGGAGGGGTCACCTCCGCCCTTTTTTATTTCCAGCGGGAGAGAAGGGTGTGCAGTAGTCAGTTTTCAGTGAACCGTTCCGGAAACTGAGCACTGAAGACTGGGAACTGTTAACTCCTGAAGGGCCGTTTCCGTTCAGGGGCGAGCGGCGGTTCTGGCCAATGGCAGCGCGGCGGCCTTGCTGGTCTGGGTCATGGGGGGGGAGACGGACGGACGTTGCTCCTGCTTGAACTGGGACTTGGCCGTGGACGGAACCGTCTGGCGCACAAAGGTTGTCAGCTCGCCCAGCGTGACCTCGCCGTCATGGTTCGCATCCGCATCGCCCCTGAGTCCGCGCAGGAGGTAATAGGTGAACAGACCGTGCTTGATCTGGTCCGGCTCGAGGCCGGACTGCAGGCCGGTGGTGCCGATCAGGCGTACGAGCGTCCCGCCTCCGACATCCCATTGCGGCGCCTTGGCGTCCCTGCCGAGCCGCAACACAGCTCCGTCGAAGATCAGCACCACCTGCTGGGCGCTCAGCTTTGCCAGTGCGGCCTGCAGATCCTTGAGCGGATAGAGCCGGGCTCGGGATGTCGTGCTGCCCTCATAGGGGAGCAGGAAGGTCTCGCCGGTGGGGGCCACGAGCGCCTGGCCGGCAAAGTAGACGAGTACGACGGAATCCGGCGTCAGCCGAGGCGGCAGCCAATCCAGGATGGCTTCCTCGATATCCGGCCGCAGGGCCTTGCGGTCTTGCAAGACCCGAACGTTGGCGGCCGGGACCCCGCCGATCGTCTTGAAGTACGAGGCGACCAGCTCGGCGTCCTGCGCGGCGAATTTCCTGGTCGGGACCGCCGGATCCCGGTAGTCGCTGATTCCCACCGCGAGCAGGTGGGTCTGGGGCCGTTGAAAGCCGGCCACGGTGCCGGGCACCTGGTCCACATTCGTAAAGATTATGCCGGCGCCAGCTGCCGCGGCGGCTCCTGCTGCGACTCCCGCGCCTCCCGAGCGCAAGGCGGTTGTGAAGGACTGGGGCGGGGGGCCGACGCCGGTTGCGTCCACGACTGAAACCTGCAACTGGGCCTGCTGCGCCGGCAGCGAGGGAGGAATCGTCGCCATGAATTCGATCGAGCGGGACTCGCCCGGCTGGAGGGGGCCGACCGGCAGGGTCGTGGCCGGAAACTGTCCGAGCAAGACCGGCGTTCCGGTCAAGGTGACCGCCACGTCCCGCGTCGGCGCCCGTCCCGCATTAACCAAGTCCACCCGCACCTTCACCCGCTCTCCGCCTTCCAGGACGGCGTTGCTGTTCTCGTCCAGGACCGTGGCTTTGAACGAAAGGCCAGGGGCTGCCGCCGGAGGCGCGACAGGCGCAACCGGAGCAGGAGTCGGCATCGCCTGCGGCGCGGCTACCGGTTGCGCGCTCGACGCAGCTGCGACGGAGTACTGACCGTCCGGGTCCAGAATGGCCCGGGCATGCTTGATGAACTGGATCGCGAGGGATACGGAGGCGTCGTGGACTAGGGAATCGGAGTTGACGTAGAGGCAGCGGTGCTGGGTCGGCTCCAGGAAGAGTTTTTCCTGCCGGCGGATCGGGAAGTTCTTCTCCGACACAACCTTGCCGGTCGCATCGCGGAAGACCGTGCCCAATTCCAAGGTCAAATCGGCCGGCAACCGGTCATACACCCCATCGGTTTGAATTTCCAAGCCGGACTGCAGCAGTCCGATGCGTACCTCCAAATCCGGCTTGGTTCCGGCCGGCGCGGTTTTGGCGTCGAAGTAGACCGCTTTGAAGGTCTGATGGGCGGCCTGGAGGAAGGTGGATTCCAAATCTTCTCCTACCTTCAATTCCTGGGGCGAGTTGCAGGCATTGGTGTATTGCAGCCGGCTTTTCGCCAAGGCCGGGTCGAACTCAAACTTGACCGTATAGGGCAGGGGGGGGCCCAGGCTAGGAATGGTGGAGCGGGTGAAGGCTTTGGAAACTTTTTCGCAGCCGGCTGAGGCCAGGGCCAGGCAGGGGAGCAGGGCCAACACAACCCACGAGGCTATAGGGCGAAGTCGGGCGGACTGCTGGGACGTAGGCATCGGGGCACCGTACCGAAATCCAGGCCGAAATGCAACAGGCGATCATGAAGGCGGAGGCGCTTGCCTGTCCCCTCCGTCTCGTCTATTCTAGCAGCGACTCAGCTAGGCGTACTGGCGGGAAGGTACTTATCCGCCCGCATCTGATCGAAGCGGGCGCTCAGGCAGGGTTTGTTATGTTGGTCCTGGGCCTGTTGAATTTGCGGGATGCGGCGGCGGCGCTGCTCCAGGATGGACACATTCTGGCGGCGGCCGAAGAAGAACGGTTTGTCCGCGCCAAGCATGTGACGGCGCTGCCCCTCCGGGCCATCCGCTACTGTTTGCAGGAAGCCGGCGCCGATCTGAAGGATATCGACGCGATCGCCGTGCCCTGGAAATACTGGGTCGTGGGGCGCCGCGCTGCGCTGGCCCTCGGGGCCATGGTCCGCTCGCCCGCGTTGTTGCGGGTCAAAGCACAACGGAGCGCCGAACGGCTGAGTCACGAATGGGCCGAGCAGTTGCGCCTCTCTTCCAAACTGGCCGGGGCATTCGGACCCAGCCGGACGAAGCCGCAGTTCCTCGACCACCATCTCTGCCACGCCGCCAGCACGTTCCTCGTCTCGCCCTTCGAGCGGGCGGCGATCCTGGTCGTGGACGGGGCGTCCGAAGCCCACACCTCGATGCTGGGGTTGGGCGAGGGCCGGCAAATCACCGTCCTGAAGCGGACCAACCTGCCCCATTCGCTCGGCCAGTTCTATGCCTCGGTCACGGCCTACCTCGGCTTCACGCCGGATCAGGACGAGTACATCGTCATGGGCCTGGCGGCGTACGGAGAGCCTCGCTACGCCGAGCAGCTGCGCCGGCAGATGCTCAGGCCGGAGCCGGAGGGGGAATTTCGCCTCAATACCCGACTGCTGGATTTTCACCTGGCGCGGGCGGGGATCTTCGTGCCCGAGCTGCTCCGTCTCCTGGGGCCGAACCGGAAGGCCGACGAAGAGATCACCCAGCGCCATCGTGACATCGCCGCCAGCGCCCAACTAGTGCTGGAAGACATCCTGCTGCACCTGGCCCGGCATCTCAAGCAGGCGACCGGCGCGGAGAACTTGTGTCTGGCCGGAGGCGTGGCCTTCAACTGTGTGGCGAACAGCCGCCTGAGGCAGGAAGCGGGCTTCCGGCAGGTCTATGTGCAGCCGGCGGCCGGCGATGCAGGCGCGGCGCTTGGCGCCGCCCTCTGGCTTGCCAGCCGCCACGGCTGTCTGCGGCAGCGGGAGGTGATGCACAGCGCCTATCTCGGGCCTCAGTTCAGCGAAGCCGAATGTCGGCAGGTGGCGGAACGGGCCGGCTTGTCCGTTCAGCCCTTAGCTGAGGATGCCCTCTGCGAGAAGGTGGCGGCGGAACTGGCCCATGGCCGGCTGGTCTTCTGGTTCCAGGGCCGGATGGAGTGGGGGCCCAGGGCCCTCGGCAACCGCAGCCTCCTGGCCGACCCCCGCCGGGAAGATATGCGCGAACTGATCAACAGCAAGGTGAAGTTGCGGCAGCCGTTCCGTCCCTTCGCCCCTTCGGTGCTGGCAGAGCGGGCGGCAGAGTATTTCGAATTGACCGAACCATCGCCGTTCATGTTGTTCACGCACAAGGCCCGCCCTGCCGCCAAGGGCGTGATCCCAGCCGTGATCCACGTGGACGGCACGGCGCGTGTCCAGACCGTGGATCGCGAGGCCAACCCCCGCTACCGAAAACTGATTGAGGCGTTCGGACAGAAAACCGGCGTGCCGGTGCTTCTCAACACCTCCTTCAATGTGAACGAACCCATCGTCTGCACCCCGGACGAGGCGGTGCAGTGCTTCCTCCGAACCGAGGTGGACTGGCTGGTAATGGGGAACCTTCTCGTGAAGCGTGACGCGTGAAGCGTGAAGCGCGGAACGAGGCTCGCGAGGTGCGTCACCCCTCAGGCCTTGCCCCTCACGTCACCTCTTCTGCCTTCGACGCGCTGCTGTTGTTCTTTCTTCTGAACCTGGCGCTGCAACCTTTGGTCGAACCGGATTTCGGCTGGCACCTGCGGACCGGCCTCGATCTCTTGCAGGACGGCTGGCGGGTGCCGGCCACCGATCCCTACTCCCACACAATGCCGGACTGGCCCTGGGTGGACCATGCCTGGCTGACCGACGGCATCCTGGGATTGCTCTATCAAGGGCTGGGGCCAGTCGGCCCCCTGGCTGTGATCGGCCTGTTTGCGGCCGTGACCCTGGGCGCCTTCTGGATCGTCGCCGGACTGTCGCGCGCAGGCCGGACATGCAAGCTGCTGGCCCTCTCCATTTCCCTCTGGGTGGCGTTGCCGTTCCTGGGCGCGAGAACCCAATTGGTGACGTTGCTGGGCCTAGCCCTGCTGCTCCGGTGGTTTGACCTTTATCGAAGGGGATGCCTGTCCCATCTTTGGATGGTGCTGGTGCTGTTCCTCCTCTGGGCCAACCTGCATGGAGGATTCACCGCCGGGCTCTTTGTCCTGGGGCTGATATTGGCTGCCTCTACTGTGGTGCGCCTAGCGATGGACCGCTGGCTGCTGTTCACCGACCGCCTGGAGGAGCCGGTCCTGACCCGGCGACAGATCGGCCATGTGGGGCTGGTGCTGCTGCTGGCCGTCTGCGCCACGTTCCTGAATCCCTATGGCTGGCATCTCTATGGGGAGATCGTCGCCTCGCTGAACGATACCTTCATGATTCAGACCTTGGATGAGTGGCGTCCGGTCTCGCTGGAAAAGCCGGCAGGCCTGACTTATGTGGCCTACTTGGTCCTGTTGGGGTTGGCGGTCCTGGCCGGCTATCGCCGCGTCGAGCCGGTCCGCTGGACCGTCCTGTTCGTCTTTCTGGTCCTGTCGTTACGCCATTGGCGCAACGTCCTGTTCTTTCTCCTGCTGAGCGCGCCGCTGTGGGCCGAACTGTTGGATGGGGCCTGGCAGAAAATCTGTGCGCGGTTCCGGTTGAGCCTGGCTTGGCAGAAGCGGTGGCTGTTCGCGGCGACCCTGGTCGTGGCGTTATGGGTCGGGTCGCTCGGAGCCGACCATCTCCGGCACGTCGCCCAGTCAGGCTTGTCGCCGCAGACGTATTTTCTGCAGACCGAATATCCGATCGAAGCGGTCGAATGGATCAAGGGACATCGGGTACAACTCGGCCAGCGGCTGTATAACGACTATGGATTCGGAGGATTTCTGCTCTGGTGGCTGCCGGGGGAGAAAATTTTCATCGACGGGCGCATGCCGGCCTTCCGGATCGGCGACCGGTGGATATTCAAGGACTATATCGAACTGGCGAACGGGAACCAGCCTGATCTGTCGGTACTGGAGAAATATCGAGTGGATTGGGCCATCGTCTCGGTCGGCACGCCGCTGAGCCAGACGCTGGCGAAAAAGGTTGAGTGGCGCGAGGTCTACCTGGACGCAAAAGTGGTGATTTTCATGAAGCGACAGGAGTGAAGGGGGCCCGGCTGAAGGAAGGCGGCCTGGTTAATCCCCTTGCTCGTGGATTAGGGTCAGGTCTTGCAATCAAACCTGGAAATCTTGTGATACCGTCCAGCCTTGTTGTTCTGTCTCACCGTCAGCAGTTCGCGGAACATCCGCAGTCCATCGCGTAGCACCAGCACCTTGGAGCCAGGCTGGTCGGACCAATTGAGCGGCACTTCGGCGATCTTGTAGCCGCGCCGCTGGGCGATGTAGAGCAGTTCCAGGTCGAACCCGTACCCGTCGATGCAGGAAACGGCAAATAAGTCTTGGGCCACGGAAGCACGGAAGAGCTTGAAGCCGCATTGGGTGTCTCTGATGCCGGGAATGCCGAGACGTTGCACTAGCCGGTTGAAGAGGTTTCCCGAGACAGACCTGTGCCAACGGACTCGGACCTTGTAGCGGGCATCACGGTAGGCCAGGGGGCGAGAGCCGATCGCCAGATCGGCGCCATTGTGAATGGCTGTCTCCAGCCGTTCCAGTTCTTGGATCGGCGTGGCTCCGTCCGCGTCGGCCATGAGGCGAAGTTCGCCCTGGGCCTGCTGCATGCCGGTCCTCACTGCGTGGCCCTTGCCTCTGTTCGTCGGGAGTCGGATGAGCCGGATCACTTGGCGCTGAGACTGGAGCCGCTCCACAATCACGGCGGTGTCATCCTGGCTCCCATCATCCACAACCAGGATTTCGTAGGGCCGGCCCCTTTGCCCCAGATAGACAGTGATGTGCTGCAAGTAGGGCAGTATCCGCTTGGCCTCGTTATAGGCAGGAATGACGATGGAGAGGGTGATAGCCTGGTTTTTGGGGGATGCCGTCACGCGGACTCCGATCGGCGCCAGCCTACCCGGCAACCGGGTGGATTGCAAGACGATTTGCAGAAGGAGCGAGACTTGACAAACCTTGCCTTTTGGAGCGATCGTACAAGTTGTTAGGCGAGGGGCGAACCCTGTTGACCGGGAGGTTGGGCATGCGGAATCGTCGCGCGATGGCTTGGCTTTTGTGCGCAGCCTTTGCCCTGGCCGGCGCCGGTCTCTCCGCCTGCGCCACGGTCGTTCCTCCCAATCGGTTGGCCGACTATGTCGGGCATCAGGCGATGCGTGAGACCCAGCCTGATGTGACCCTGCCGGACCGGCGGCCTCTGAAGGCCGGGCTGTTGTTGGTCGGCGACACGATGGCGCCGGATGCGTCACCGACCCTGCCGGACCAAGCCCTGATCCAGATGTCCGAACAGTTGCAGCAGCAGTTTTCCCAGTTCCTGCCCCTGTCCATCGAGAAGATCATCCCGGCCGAGGGGATTCGTCCCGGAAGCGATGCAGCCCGGTTCGTGGAGCTCGGCCGCAAGTATGGGCTGGACTACCTAGTCCTGGTGATCGCCTCCGCAACCGAGGTGGAATACCCCATCTATGTGGCGGTGGGATGGACGACCGGTGTCGTGCCGGGTCTGCGGCGGGATAACTGGTCTTTGGTCGAAGTGGCCTTGCTGGATGTGCGTAGCAGCCAGGTCTTGGTCCATGCCGAGGGGCGGGGCTGGGCCACGCTGGATCGTGCGACAACACCGGATGTCAATCAATGGTACCCGGTGATCTGGAAGCGTCCCTTGGAGCCGAACTGGCGTTGGTGGCCGCCGACCTATGAAAGCGCGCCCCATACCTTGCGGGTGATCGCGATGCACGAGGCGGTCAAGCGGCTGGTAATCAATTTTCAGGATACCTGGCTCAGGAAACGGGAAGCGGATTTCGCGGCTCTCCGAGGGTGAGTCTTGCATGTCCCGCCGCTCTTGGGGCGGCTCTGTCCCGGCCGATCCCGTCCCTCCTTTCCTTCCCGTCAAACGCGCCAAACTGGCTCTGTGGGGACGTTTTTGTCTTTGAAGGAGCGTCAGTGGATAGTGTAGAATGAGCAGACCATGCGCTTGGCTTCGGTGTTACGGCACCGCGGTCAGACCAATCAGCAACCGCAAGGAGAATTGAGGGCAATTATGCAGATTCGGGAGCAAGGCGGGCTATTCCATCGCAGTCGGCTGGTGGGCGGCTATGCCCTGAGCACGGTGATTCTCGGCGCCGGTATGCTTGGGCTGGTCGGGGGGGTGTTGCCATCCCACCAAGCGATCAGCGAGGCGGCGGTCCCGGTGGGGATGGCGCAGGGCTTCTCCGACATCGTCAAGAAGGTCACGCCGGCCGTGGTCAATATCGCGGTGGTTGGCGGAGAAGGGGGCGGCCGCGAGCGGGGCCCTCGCCGCCGGCCTCTGCCTCCCGGTCCGTTCGGCGGACCGCCCGGCGGAGGACCTCCCGGCGAGGAACCGCCCGGCGGTATGGAGCCGCCCGGGATGGAGCCGCCGATTCCGCCGCCGCCAGGACCTCCAGGCCGGCCGGACCAGAGCGCCGGTTCCGGGGTCATCATCGACGCCTCCGGGCACATCGTGACGAACAATCACGTGGTGGAGAACGCGTCGCAGATCACCGTCACGTTGAGCGACAAGCGTGAATTCCAGGCGAAGGTGGTGGGAACCGATCCCAAGACCGATCTGGCCGTGATCAAGATCGAAGCCAAGGACCTGCCCGCGATCAAGTGGGCCGATTACGACCGGCTGCAGGTGGGCGATCTCGTCCTGGCGGTGGGCAGCCCCTTCGGGCTCAGCTCGACCGTGACGCTCGGCATCATCAGCGCGCTGGGCCGCGGGAACGTGGGAATCGCGGACTACGAGGACTTCATCCAGACCGACGCGGCGATCACGCCCGGCAACTCGGGCGGGGCGCTGGTGAACATGAACGGCGAGCTGATCGGCATCAACACGGCCATCTTTTCCCGGACCGGCGGATCGGAGGGGATCGGGTTCGCGATCCCCAGCAGCATCGCGGTGGACATCGTGGACAGCCTGCGCAAGTCTGGCAAGGTCGTGCGGGGGTGGATGGGCATCGCCATCCAGGAAGTCACACCGGCGCTGGCCAAGTCCTTCAAGCTGCCGGAAGCGCGCAAGGGCGTGCTCATCAGCGATGTCAATGACAACGGGCCCTCCGCCACCGCCGGCCTCAAGCGGGGCGATGTGATCGTCGGATACGACGACAAGGAAATCCAGAACGTCAGCCAGTTGCGCAACATGGTGGCGCGGACGGGCGTCGGGCGCAACGCCAGGGTGAAGGTGCTGCGGGACGGGAAAGAGCAGGTCATTTCGGTCAAGGTGGCTGAGCGGCCGTCGGACGAAGTGTTGGCCAAGAAGGAAGCCGCGCCGACCGCGCCGGGCGAATCCGTCAAGCCGCCGGACAATGTGCTGGCGTCTCTGCGGGTGCAGCCGTTAGACCAGGACACGATGAACCGGCTGAACATTCCCGCCAAGACGGCGGGCGTGGTCATCAACCAGGTCGAGCCTGGGAGCCAGGCGGAATCCGCGGGCATTCAGCGCGGGGACGTCGTCCAAGAGGTCAACCACGAGGTCATCAAGAGCCTGGACGATTATCACAAAGCCGCTGCCAAGATTAAGAAGGACGAGATGGCGGTGCTGCTGTTGAGCCGGCAGGGCAATAACCTGTTCGTGGCGGTGAATCCCAAGTGAGCAGCGGTCGGCAGTCAGCCGTCAGCAGTCAGCAGGATTTCCGGGTCGAGAGCTGATCGCTAACGGCTGAGGGCTTTTTATGTCCGACAGGGGCCAGTTCACACAGTGGCTGCAAGACACGATCTTCACGCCGCTGGAAGACAAGAAAATGCCGGTCATGGAGCACCTGGTGGAGCTCCAGGTCCGGCTGACGCGGGCGGTCATCATCGTCGGGATTCTGTTCGTCGGCACCTTCTTCTTCGCCGATCAATTGGTCCAGTGGCTCAGGGTCCCGTTGCAGAATGCGTTCATCCCGGGGAAGCTGGAATGGGTGCCGACGGATCTGCCCGCGATTCCCTTCGTGTTTCTGGCGCCGGCCGAGGCGCTCTGGCAGAACGTCAAGGTGGCCGGACTGTTTGCGTTGGTCCTGTCCACCCCCTACGTGCTCTGGGAAGTCTGGCAGTTCGTGGTGCCGGGGCTGCACGTCCATGAACGGCGGTTCGTCGGCCCCTTCGTGCTGATCAGCACCGTCGCGTTCTATGCCGGCATCCTGTTCTCCTTCTTCTTCGTCCTGCCCTTCGCCCTGAACTTTCTGGTCTCCTATGGAGTCAACGCGGGGTTCATTCCCCAGATTTCCATCGAAGCCTACGTGGGCTTCGCCCTGTGGTTCCTGCTGGTGTTCGGGGTGATCTTCGAGGTGCCCCTGGCGATCACCTTGATGGCCAAGATCGGCTGGGTGGACGCGCCGTTTCTCAAGAAGTATCGCAAGTGGGCGTTCCTGGGCGCGTTCATCTTTGCCGCCTTGCTGACGCCGACGCCCGATCCCTTCAACCAGTGTTTGATGGCCCTGCCGATGTACGTGTTCTACGAAGTGGGGATCGTAAGCGCGGGCTTTTTCGGGAAGAAGCGCAAGCCGGCCGAAGCCCAGGCCGAGGCTGCCGCGCCGACCAAAACGGGGATGGTGCCGACGATGGCGCCCAAGCCGGCCATGGCGGCCGAGAGCGAATATGTGGGGGTGCCGCAAGGCCGTCCCCGCTGACAATCCATCCGGGACTTCCATGCGCGTGGCGGTGGTCGTCATCAGCAGCAAGATCCTGTCCGAGCGCGAGCCGGACGAAGGACGCAAGGCGGTCGAGCAGATGGTCGCCGAGTTGCCCGGCGCCCTGGTGGCCTACGAGGTGATCGCGGACGAGCGCGAAGCCATCCGCGATCGGCTGCTCTTTCTGTGCGGGATCGAGTCGCCGGATGTGATCCTGACGTTGGGCGGGACGGGGGTGCGGCCCACGGACTGGGCGCCCGAAGCCACCCGCGACGTGATCGAAAAGGAAATGCCGGGCATTGGCGAGGCCATGCGGCTGGAAAGCCTCAAGAAAGTCCGGACCGCGATGCTGTCGCGCGGAACGGCTGGGTTGCGGGGCGGCACGTTGATCGTGAACCTGCCCGGCAGTCCGAAGGGGGCCAAGGAAAACTTGGCGGTGTTGGCTCCGATCCTGGAGCACGCGGTGGAAAAAATACGGCCGGGCCAGAAACCGGTCTAGAAGGAGTCGATATCCGTTATGCCGAAAGAACTGAACATCATTCAGCAGCCGTCCGGGTCCGGAAGCGGGGACGCCTGCACCTATATGTGGGCTTGCGCGATCTGCGACGAGAACGAAACTTGCCAGAAGGACAAGGAAGGGCACAGCCGCTGGCTGGTCACCAAGCGGATGGAGCGGATTGAGTACAAGGTCCTCGTAATGAGCAACAAGGGCGGGGTGGGCAAGAGCACCGTCACCACGAACCTGGCCGCCAGCCTGGCCTTGAAAGGCTACGAGGTCGGCATCTGCGACATGGACATCCACGGACCCAACATTCCCAAGATGGTGGGGGCCGAGGGACAGAAGCTCAAGATCAGCACGGGCGGCGGCATCATCCCGTTCCAGGCCTACAATCTCAAGATCGCCTCCATGTCCTTCCTGCTCCAGAACCCGGATGACCCGATCATCTGGCGCGATGCCTATAAATACGAATTCATCAACCAACTATTGGGTGGGGTGGAGTGGGCGGACCTAAATTTCCTGCTCGTGGATTTGCCTCCCGGGACCGGCAACGAGTCGGTGACCACGATCGACCTGATCGGGAACGTGAGCGGCTGCGTGATCATCACGACGCCGCAGGAGGTGGCCTTGCTGGACTCGCGCAAGTCGGTCACCTTCGCCAAGGACAGCGAGATTCCGATCATCGGCATCGTGGAGAACATGAGCGGGCTGGAATGTCCCCACTGCCATCAGTCCATCGAGGTCTTCCGCAAGGGCGGCGGCGAAGCCTCCGCGGGCGACATGGGCGTGCCCTTCCTCGGACGCATCCCGCTGGACCCGGACGTGGTCACCCAATGCGACGCGGGCGAGCCCTTCGCCATGTTCTATTCGGATTCGCCCACGGCGGAGGCCTACCACCAGATCGCCAACAAGGTGGAGGCGTTCTGCAAGAAGAGCGGGTCCTTGTTGAAGATCGGACCCAAGAGACATTGACGAGGAACGGGAAGCTGTCTGCTTTCAGCTAAACGAAGGAATCATGCAAGGACTCACGCCACTTCACGAGGCGCAGAAGATCGTCCTGGACGCCACGCCGGTGCTGGGGCTGGAGAAAGTCGGGCTGGTGGAATCCCTCGGCCGCGTGATTGGCGAGGACCTGGTCGCGCTCCGGGACAATCCGCCCTGGGACAATTCGGCGATGGACGGCTTCGCCGTGCGCCATGAGGACATCAAGCAGGACCATGCCATCGCCAAGCCGGTCGTGCTGAAGGTGGTCGAAGACGTGCCGGCCGGCAAGGTGGCGACCAAATCGGTGGGGCCGGGCGAGGCGATCCGGATCATGACCGGCGCGCCGGTTCCCAAGGGCGCCAACGTCGTCATCAAGGTCGAAGACACGGAGCATACCCAGGACTCTGTCAAGGTGTTCAAGCCGGAGCCGGCCGGCTCCAACATCCGCCCGCAGGGCGAGGACGTGCGCAAAGGCGACTGCATCATCCCCAAGGGCACGCAGCTCCGGCCCGGCGAAGTGGGGATGCTGGCCATCCTGGCGAAGCCTTTCGTGTTCGTGCATCAACGGCCCCGGGTCGCCATCCTCTCCACCGGCGACGAACTGGCCGATTTGGACGAACGGTTCGACGAGGACAAGATCATCAATTCCAACAGCTACGGGATCGCCGCGGCGGTGCAAGAGGCGGGCGGCATTCCGATCCTGCTGGGCATCGCCAAGGACCAACCGGCCGCGCTGAAGGAAAAAATTTCGCATGGTCTGAACGCCGATATTCTGGTGCTCTCCGGCGGCGTCTCGATGGGCGACTACGATTTCACCAAGGCCGTGTTCAAGGAACTGGGCGCGGCGATGAACTTTTGGAAGCTGGCGATCCGCCCCGGCCAACCCCTGGCCTTCGGGAAGATCCAGGGTAAGCTGGCCTTCGGACTGCCCGGCAACCCCGTGTCTTCCATGGTGACCTTCGAGCAGCTCGTGCGGCCGGCCATGTTGAAGATGTCCGGGCAGCGCAGCTATGGCCGGCCGGTGGTGCAGGCGGCCTTCCAGGAGACGTTTTCGAAGCGCACCGACCGGCGTCATTTCCTGCGCGGCATCCTGACGCGCGAGGCGGGGGGCTTTACGGTGCGGACCACGGGCGATCAGGGGTCCGGCATCCTGACCTCGATGGTCAAGGCCAATTGCCTGATCGATATTCCGCAAGAAACGGAACGGCTGAAGCCGGGCGATCCGGTGACCGTGCAGGTCCTGGGCGAGCCCCAGTGGGATCGCGAGGCGGGCGCGCTACCCTCAATCGGCCATCGGCAATCCTGTTGTTGAACGGGTAAAGGCTTTGTTGCATGGCGATGCCCATCCCCATTCTCTGTTTCGTCGGACGGTCCAACAGCGGGAAAACGACGCTGATCGAGCGGCTGATCCCCGAACTGGTGCTGGCCGGGTACCGAGTCGCCACCGTCAAGCACACGGGCCATGGGTTCGATCTGGACACGGAAGGCAAGGACAGTTGGAGACACAAACGGGCCGGGGCCAGCACGGTGATGGTGCTCTCCAAGGGCAGTCTGGCCATGTTCTCGGACGTGTCGGATGAGATCAAGGTGGAAGAGCTGCGAGATCGGTTTCTGGACCGGTCCATCGATTTGATCATTGCGGAAGGCTGGAAGAACGAAGGCTATCCCAAGGTCGTCGTCTTGCGGGACGAGTTGGGGGAAGTGCCCCTGTCGCTGGAGGGGCTGCTGGCGGTGGTGTCCAACAAGCCGGTGACCCTCCCTGTGCCCTGTATCGACCCCGATGACATCAAGGGTTTGAGCGACCTCATCGTCAAACATTTTCCCAAGCGGCGCACGGAGGTATGAAAAAGCCCAAAGCCATCGTCCTGGTGGCGATTTTCCTCGGGGCTGCGGCCCTGGGCGGGGCTGCCGTGCCGCTGACCAACCATCCCCAGTTCTGCGCCGGCTGCCACAACATCCGCCCGTCCTACGACTCCTGGGTGAAGTCCTCACACAAGGAGGTGGAATGCGTCACCTGCCATGTGCGGCCCGGCGTCGAAGGGTTCCTCCACGACAAGGCCTACGCGGGCCTCAAAGACGTGGCCATCTACCTGTTCGGGACCCCAACGGATGCCCACAACCTGCAAGCCGCCGTATCCTCGGAGGTCTGCATCGGCTGTCACCGGGCGATCCTGCGGGTGTCCGAAGTAGCGACCAGGGACCTGCCGCCGCCGGTGAAGGACGTGGGCTTGGTCATGGGCCATAAGAAGCATATGGAGGCCTTCGCCAAACGGGGGAAAGGAGAAGGCTGCACGACCTGCCATGCCCGCGTCGTGCATGAGCAGCCGATCAAGGGCTACCCGGTTGTGGTCCCGCGCGGTCACGTGGCGGTGGACGAAAAACCCTACTACCCGGACCATCCGGAGGGCACCAAGTTGCGCGCCTCGGCGATGAACGACTGTTTCCGCTGCCATGACGGCAAGACGGAGCATGAAGGCAAGGTGCTCAGCAAGAAGTGCGAGACGTGCCACATTCCGGATAAAATCAGCGAGTTCCTCTTCAACTGATAGCTCTATGCTCCCCATTGTCGAAGTCAGCGGCCTCACGAAAAGATTCGGCGACTTCACCGCCGTGGACGGAGTCTCGTTCGAGATCCGACCGGGAGAGATTCTCGGACTGCTGGGCCCCAACGGGGCCGGCAAGACCACCACGTTCCAGATGTTGCTGGGGCTGGTCACGCCGACGGCCGGCTCGATCCGCATGTTCGGCAAGGACCTGGTGCAGCATCGGGAGGAGATCCTGAGCCAGGTCAACTTCTCCTCCACCTATATTTCCATGCCCTATTCGCTGACGGCGGAGGAGAACCTCTGGGTGACGGCGAAGCTCTACGGCCTCTCGGATATCGCGCGGCGCATCGACGAGGTGGTGAAGAAGCTGGAGATGGAGGAGTTTCGTCACAAGCTTACGCGCAAGCTGTCGTCCGGGCAGATGACCAGGCTGACGCTGGCCAAGGCGATTCTGACGGAGCCGAAAATCCTGTTTTTGGACGAGCCTACGGCCAGCCTGGACCCGGACATCGCGCACAAGATCCGCGCGCTGCTCAAGGACGTGCGCCGGTCGGCCGGGCTGAGCATCCTCTACACGTCGCACAACATGCGCGAGATGGAAGAGATGTCCGACCGCATCATCTTTCTCCAAAAAGGCAAGGTTGTGGCCCAGGGCACGGTCCAGGAGATTACGGAGCGGTTCGGCCAGCGGGACCTCGAAGAGGTGTTTCTCAAATTGGCAAGGGAGTCATAAAGTCCATCAAGTCACAAAGTCGTCGGCCCTGGACGAACGCCGAGCGGAGACGTGACGATTTTCAAACTGTTCGACGCATGATGAAAATTCACCGCATCCAGGCCCTGATTACGCGGCATCTGTTCCTCTACAAGCGCAGCCTGCCGCGGCTGATGGAAATTTTCTATTGGCCGTTTCTGGACCTCGTTGTCTGGGGCTTCATCACCGTCTATTTGATGAAGTTTCAGGGCCAGTTGCCCGGTGTCGTGACCTTTTTCCTCGGGGCGTTGATCCTCTGGGATGTCCTGTTTCGCGCCCAGCAGGGGATTACGATCTCGTTTCTGGAGGAAATCTGGTCCCGAAACCTGATGAACCTCTTCGCCAGTCCCTTGAAGCCCAGCGAGTTTCTCGCGGCGACCATGACCCTCAGTGTGTTTAAAGTGGCGATGGTTTCCTGCGTGATGGTGGCCGCCGCTTACTTCTTCTATTCCTACAATGTGTTCATGATCGGGCTCTCGCTGATCCCCTTCGTGGTGAACCTGATCGTCACCGGCTGGATCATCGGGGTGCTGACGACGTCGCTGATCATGCGCTTCGGCCAGGAGGCGGAAGTGCTGGCCTGGGGCATGGTGTTTCTCTTCCAACCGATCTCCTGCGTCTTCTATCCGATCGACATCCTTCCCAAGTGGCTGCAAGCCGTCGCCTGGGCCAATCCGGCGACCCATGTGTTCGAGGGCATGCGCGGGGTGCTGAGCGGGGGATCGCTCCCGGTCGCGCATCTCGGCTGGGCGGTTGGTCTGAACCTGCTCTACCTCGTGACCATCATCGGCGTCTTTCACTGGACGTTCAACATCTGCAAAGAAAAGGGGTTGCTGGTGCGGGTCGGCGAGTGAGCGGGATGGCATGAGACCCTCCGCTTCCGTGCCTCTCGCGGCACCCCTTCCACGGCAGTCCTGAGTGGAAGCCTTCTGGAATTCCCGCAGCTGCGGTCGCAGACTGCGGTGCTTTGGTCAGTTCCAGCGTTCCCGCTCAGGATGCCGGGTGGGTCCCCGCCGCCCCGGCATAGTCAAAGTCGGGCTTCATGCCGGCCCGCATCAGTGGGTAAAAGGGAGGGCGAAGAGCAGGAGCGTGGTTTGCTCGCCCTTGCCACCACCCCGCAGCACCTTCAATAAGGGAAGGGGCTGTGCGCTACGCGCAAAGATGTCTGACGCCTTTCGGCGATGGGCGGCTCAGGCGCCTGCCAAGCCCCGCACCAATGGTGGAAGGATGGTGTCGGAAA
The DNA here is from genome assembly GCA_005799365.1 of Nitrospiraceae bacterium. GTDB lineage: Bacteria > Nitrospirota > Nitrospiria > Nitrospirales > Nitrospiraceae > SYGV01. The sequence continues at coordinate 21,562 of SYGV01000135.1, read as the reverse complement.
AACAAAGGAACGGCTGAGCAGAAACGGCCCTGATGCATGCTCCAGCATGCTCGGCCCTTCATCCGCATCAGGAGGGGGGGTATGGAAGGCAGGGCTTCCGCCACGCGCTAAGTGGATCGTGCAGACAGCACAGTGTCCGTCTTGGATAGGCCACCCTGTCGCTCGCCAAGACCTAATCCGGTTTGGCCTTCTTGGCGCCGCCTTTCTTTGCCAGACCTTCTTGGGCGGATCGACGTCCGGAACCCAGGCGCCTGCGGGCATAGGCAGCCCGAAGCCACCTATTATTGCCATGCACACTAATATGTCAATGGTCTAGCCTTCACGATATCCCCCTCTGGTTGCGCTGTAGGTGTCTACGATGCTGGCCTAAGATTGCTGGCAGATTCCCTTATCGGACACTTTTCCCAACGACATGAGAGTGCAGATAAAAAAAAAGATGGAGGAGCACCGTTTTGAGCGGTGGCCGGCGCTATTGTCCCCCAGAATCCCGTGCAATCCTTGCGCATTTCGACTAGAATTCCGCGTCAGCGGTTTTCTGGGCCTGGAGATAGCCTATGGTGTTTCAGATACCTTCAGTCGGATGGTTGGTCATTTATCGTTGGATCAGGCGCATGGCCTTGGCCTATCGGCGGTTTGCGCGGCGGTCATTCCTCGGTGGCCTCCTTCTTGGCAATCGTCGGCTGTTGATTCTGGTCCTACTCATGGCGCCAATGGTCGTTGCCGGGATTGAGCTAACCCACCGCGCGAAGATGGACTACTATTTGTTCACCGAGCCCAAGGGGGGGGGGCTATGATGTCGTTGCGGACCGCCTGGTCGAGGCCTTGAACCGGCCAGGCCCAAAGGAACGCTTTCTGCACTTCAACATCGTGCCGAACGTCACGTTTCGTGAAACCTGCGGGGCGCTTGAAAATCTCTTTTACATCGACCATGGGCTGGGGCAACTGGCTTTTGCCGAAGACGGCTTACCCTTGCACTTCACCGGGACCAGCGAGTGCAAGCTGCCGATCGGGTCCGAGCCGGTAACGGAGGAGGGCATGCACAAGGAAGTCCGCATGCGGGCCCTCATGCCGCTCTACAAGTCACCGCTCCACATTGTGGCCAGGAAAAGTCTCGAGATCGTCGATGTCGACGACATTCCACCCAGGACCAGGACGTACCTTGGTCCGGAGGGTAGCGCGACGGCATTTCTTGCCCATCTGGTGCTGGACCATTACGGGATTGCCGTGGAGCGAGTGGGGGACGATCTGGATTACGAGCAGGCCGCCCAGCAAATGAAAGAGGGAAAAATCGATGTGGGCTTCTTCCTTTCGGGTCTGAAAATTGGTGCGGTGAGTATGCTGGTGAGCCATGATGAGGAGTTTCGTCTGTTGCGGGTGCAGCATGCCAAGGGGTTGACGATGCTCCATCCCTTCTTGGTGGAGATCATGATTCCCGGCGCCACGTTCCAGGACGCATCCCATGAAATTTTGACCATCGGGACCAACACGATCCTGGTGGCGTCCACCGACCTGAGTGATCTCGAAGCCTATACAATCGCCACGAAGGTCGACCGCAACGCACAGGACATTCTGCAAGGTATCCCGCTCAACTACGCCAAGCTGGCTGGCATGGATCCGCAGAAGGATCTCAGCTACACGCTTCACGAAGGAGCGACGCGGTTCTACACGCACAATCCGCCGTTTTTCGTGAATCCGAACACCTTGGCTGGCATCGGGACGTACGTGTCGTTGCTGTTCGCCATTTTTACCCTCTCGTCACAATTTGTCCGAGACTATCTGGTGCACCGCGTGTTGTATTCCGTGGATCGGGCGGTGAAAGCTTTCAAGGTAATGCCCAACCAGCCAGCTTCGAAGCGGTACCATCATCACATTTACTGGCTCAAGCGCCTGGCCCTGACCCTGTTGAAGGACGAGCAGATCGGGTTGCAGGACTACAAGCGGATTGACGCGTACATCAGGGGGCACTCCTGACAGGGTTTTGAAAAAGGCCTCCAACTTTGTTCTCGGTCGCTTACCTCCCTCGCGACATACTTCTCAAGATGCCTCGGAGTTCTCGCTGTGGCCGGGCCTCAGCGAGCGGCGTGTGCCTTCGTGCACGCGGGTGGCGACGGGGATTTTCTGAACACCCTGCGAGATTATTTTAAGCGCTAGAGGGGTTTTCCTGATCGTTCCTTCATCTGGTCCAGGCGGGTCTTGTCGAGTTGGACGAACAGCGCTTTCTCCTGCGTGACGGTGACGGTGCCGGGCGGCTGACCCTTGGCTTTGCGGACCCATTTCCGGCGCGTGTAGATCACTTCTCCCCTTCCGCTCTTCTTGAGATCGCTATAAAGCAGGGCCAGCGTGGCCGCGTCCCGGATCGTCTCATGGGGCGGATCGGCGCCCTTCTCCAGCCGCACAACCACGTGGGAGCCGGGCGTGCCATGGGCATGGAGCCACAGGTCGTCGCTGTGGGCGAACTTGAAGGTCAGTTCGTCGTTCTCGCGCGCATTGCGGCCCACATAGATCGGGAGCCCGTCCGTCGAAGTGAAGCGGCGGAACGGACCGGAAGGCTTTGAATGCGGAACGCTGAACGCTGAAGGCTGAATGGGGGAAGGTGACGGGGATTGCTTGGATGCCATGGACTCTGCCGGCGTCGGCTGCCAGGCGCCAAGCTCAAGCGCCTTCCGTTCGGCCTGCAGGCCTTGCAGGTCCTTTTCCGCAGCGGCCAGCCTGGGCTTGATCTCCCGATCGGCTGCCAGGTGCTTGCGGTGCTTCTTGAAATAGTCATCCATATTGGCTTGGGGTCCTTTCGACGAGTCCAGCGGCAAGGTCAGCTCCGGCATGGCCGGATCGAAATAGTCTATCATCACCGCCTGTTCCTGGCCTTTTTTGATCAACCTCAGATTCGCCTTCAGAAGCTCTCCGTAGCGGGCATACTCGCGGTACCGTTCGGTCTTCTCCATGTCGGCGCGCAGGGCTTCGATGCGTCTGGCGATTTTCTTGATGCTTTTTCGGAGTTCGGCGCCACGTCTCTGCCGGAGACTCGCAAGGGTCAGTTCTTCTTCTTTCGCCTGGTACTGTTGCTCCAAAGCATGGGACCAGGGAAAAGGTTGGTTTTGGTTCTGGGGAATGCCTCCCGCCGTCACGGTATTGCGCGATTGGGGACTTCTGGTTGGCGCCCGATAGGGTTGTCCGGCCTTCTTCTGGCCCTCCTCCAAGGTCGTCAGGATCTTGTCCTCCGCATCCAGCAACAGGAGGTCGGCGCTGCGGCCGGTCAACAAGGCCAGCAAGGAGCAGGGACCATCCCGCGACGTCAGCCGGAGGCGCACGATCCGGTCGCCTGGCACCTGTTCGAGTCCGTCAATGTGGGCGCCGTGGATGTGCGCCCGCAGGAACTGGCAAAAAGGCGGTGGGCTTGCCGGGTTTGCCGGCCTGCGGCCGAGCATGTGGATCCGCGCGGTCTCCGGATCGGCCGAGCAGAGCAGCAACAGGGTACGTCCGTGGGCGCGGATCTCCAGGGTAATGGTGCGGGGGGTCGGCTGAAAGACCTTCTGGACCCAGCCGTCGGCTAATGCGGGCGCGATCTCTTCGACAACGGACGCCAATTCCTTCGCGGTCAGGCCCACGGGCTCCTCCACCGTTCGTTGCGGCAGAGTCTGACGGTCCACCGGCTCAAAATCAAGCACGGTCCGATCCACTTGGCTAGGGATGCCGCTCACTTGCCGGGAAGTCGTGGATCCACGGATCTATCGGCACCGGCTCATCCAGAGCTCGCTTCGTGATCGCGTGACCAAGGTGGCGGCAGAAAAGAAAGCCAAGAAGCCCAGAGAAGTGGTCGCCATCAGCGCCTGAACCGCTCATACAGGGCAGGCGGCGACAAGGTCCGCGCCGCTCGAGCCCCGCAGCCCGGCGCACCGACAAAGCCGTCTCCGCCACAGCCTGCGTTCCCTTGCCCTTGCCAGAAGTCCTGGCTTGGCCTACAGTGGCCCTGCCTTGGGTACCACGGATTCCCCGGACAGTATCCAGCCGGTCGAGATCGCCGTGACCTATCGCTTTGCCCAACAGCACGAGTGGGTGGCGACGGCGATCACGGGATTTCTCTCCGCCTATTTTATGGAGGATGCCCGGTTTCGCTATTGCCGGAAGGTCTATGACTTGGAGTCCGGCGTCCACCTGTGGCTCTGCGAGATCGTGGGGGCCATGTCGGCGCCGCGGTTGGTCAAACGGCTGCAGGCCGATCTGCCGCCCAGTCAAATGCGCCTGAGGCCAGCCGACGACGGTGTTCCCGCCCGGTATGTGCTGGATCTGCTGGACCAGGGCGAAGCCTGAAAGATCCGGCTGCTACTTCATCACCTCGGCTGTGCAGTGCCAGCCGCCTCTCTTCACCCCGTTGACCGCGGCGGCGAGTTGATCCGGCTTCATCGTGCCGTCCCCGGTGATGACCGCATGGCCTTTCATGCTCTTCAGGTCCACCGCCTTCACGCCGGCAACTTTCTTGAGGGCGATTTGAACAGCATCCGGATACATCTCGCAAAACTTTCCGCCCAGCATGAGCATGACCTTCTGATCCGCCGCCCAAGCCTAGTTGGCCATGGCGAAGCAGGTGATCAACCCTGCGAGAGCAAGACAATGTTTCCTCGGCATCTGGTCGCTCCTTTGTAACCAGGTTCGGTACGATTCGGTGAGTCTACCCGTCGTGGCGGCAAGGATTCAACTCCCGTTATCTCCCCCGCTCTCCCACGATACCGTGTCACGCGCGACCTGTGCCTCGGCCAGAAGCCCACGGTGCCGGCTGGCTATCCCTGAGCTTGACGGTGACGCGCACGGTCGATAGCATGCAGCGACGGGAGAGCCGAACAAGCATGGACGAACCATCGTTGCTGCAACAAGCTGAGCGGGTCCTGGAATGGGATCGGCTGCTTGAGGTGTTAGCCAAAGAGGCGCGCTCGGCGATGGGGGCCGAGCGATGCCGCGCCCTTGCCCTGGAAGCAGACCTCGAGGCGGCTAGGTTGCGGCTACAGGAGACGGTCGAGATGGCCGCCTTGCGGGAAAGCGAGGCGCCCTTCCCCTCGTTGTCCTTTGCCGATTTGCGGGAGGTGCTTGGCCGGGCCGAGAAAGGCGCAGCCCTGGAGGCCCATGAGTTCCGGGACCTATCCGTCGCGTTGGGGCTTGGCCTGGAGGCTCTCCAGTATTTGAATCCGCGCCGGGAGCAAGCGCCGGCCCTCTGGGCTCTGGCCTCCGGGCTGGAGGCGATCCAGGCCTTGCGTGCCATCCAAGCCTCGATTGACCGGTGCGTGGACCAGGACGGCAACATTCGCGAATCGGCCACCTCCGAACTGCGCCGGTTGACCCACCACACGCAGGACTTCAAACAGCAGATGCGGCACAGGCTGGAGGTGATCCTGGCATCCACCCGTTATGCCGATGTGTTGCAGGAGCGATATTTTGCGCAAAGGCAGGGACGCTATGTGGTCCCGGTCAAGTCTGAAATGCGGGCGAAAATTCCCGGCATCGTCCACGATGTATCGGGAAGCGGGGCCACGGTGTTTCTGGAGCCCCGCGAGCTGGTGGAATTGAACAACTCCATCAAAGTGGCCGAACTGGAAGTCGAACGCGAGGTGCGGCGCATTCTCCAGGAACTGTCCGCGGAGGTGGCGGCCCAGGCGCCGGCATTGTTGTGCGGTCTGGAGATCCTGGCGACGCTGGACTGCATTGCGGCGAAGGCGGCCTTCAGCCACCTGATTCGCGCGCATCCGGTGGCGATCAACGATTGCGGCCGCATCCGGCTCAGGCAGGCGCGCCATCCCTTGCTGGTGCTGGCGCGCGAGCAGGTGGTGCCCAACGACGTCATCTTGGACGAAACGGTGCGGGTGTTGATCATTTCCGGACCGAATACCGGCGGGAAGACCGTCACCTTAAAAATCGTCGGCCTATTCGCTCTCATGGTCCGGGCCGGCTTGCCGCTGCCCTGCGATGCAGACTCGGATATGGCCCTCTTTCCCGAGGTCTATGCCGATATCGGGGATGCGCAGGACCTGACCAAAGACCTGTCCAGCTTTTCCGCCCACATGACGCAAATGATCCGCCTGCTGGCCCAGGCCTCCACCACGGAAATCGGTCCCGCTGGGCCGGTGACGGGGCAGGCCCTTGTGCTGCTGGATGAGCCGGCGACCTCGACCGATCCGGCCGAAGGGGCGGCCTTGGCGGAAGCGCTTCTGCTGCACCTGGCCAGGCTGGGGATGAAGGTGGTCGCTACGACACACTATAACCAGCTCAAAGCCTTGGCCCACACGACTCCGGGCTTCGTGAATGCCAGCGTCGAGTTCGACGTGAGCCGGTTGGCGCCCACGTACCGGCTGATCATGAACCTGCCGGGCGGCTCGTCGGCGATCGACATTGCCGGCCGACTGGGGATGGATGAAGCCATTCTGGAGCAGGCGTTGCAGTTGCTGCGTCGTGAGGACCGGGTGTTGGAACAGATGCTCGGCGATCTCCAGGAGCAGCAACGGCGTCTCTCGGACGACCTGGCCAGGGCCGCGACGCTCAGGGAAGAGGCGGAACGGGCGGCGCAGGAGGCGTCGGAGATCGCGGAGCGATTGCGCGCCTCCGAGCGGGATGAACGGAAGAACGTGAAGAAAAAGCTCACGCAGGATCTGTTGCAGGCCAGGGCCCAGGTGCAGGGGATTATCGAGGGGCTGAAGAAGGAAGAGAAGACGCTGGTTAAGGCCAAGGAGGCCAAGCAGCAACTGGCCGACATTGCGACGCAGGCTCGGGAACAACTGGGCGCAGGGGCTGAGACGGTTCCGCTCGATCGGTTGACGGCCGGTGATCCGGTCGAGGTCGTGGGTTTGGGCGTTGTCGGGACCCTACTGGAATCGGCGAAGGGGAAAAAGCGGGTGCGCGTCCGTATCGGCGACCGGGAGGCCTCGGTCGAGACATCGGGGCTTGTGGGTGTCATCCGCGGCGAAGGGCATGAGCCGCAGCAGGCCAAGAGCCGGCCCCAGCAGCGGCTATCGCAGGGACCTTCTTCCGGCGGCATGGAGACGTCGTCGACGGTGGATCTGCGCGGGCAAGCCGCCGATGAAGCGTTGGATCTGACCGTCGCAGCGCTGGACCGGGCGGTCTTGGCCGGCGACCCTTTCCTCCGGATCATCCACGGACATGGAACCGGCCGGTTGAAAACAGTTCTTCGAGACTATTTGAAGTCTTCGCCCTATGTGGCTTCGTTCAGGGCCGGGGAGCGGGCGGAAGGGGGCGATGGGGTGACGGTCGTGACGTTGACGTAGGCCCTGCCGACAGGGTGAACAGCAGGACGAGTGAGTCTCCGAATCCGATGTCGTGATCGAACAGCCAGTCGGAAGCGCGAAGGGGCAGGCATCGCGCCGCTCGTGAAAGCGCACCGTGCAGAGGCTCAACTCACCAACTCACGTTGGCTGAAAATGGCCGCCAGAAGAGCCCTGGGAAGAGGCCTGGTCGTTGCGACGAGCGATTTTCACGTTTCTGAGAAAGCCCCAATGGTGCGCTCGCCGGATGGCGCTCAGTTGGAATATGTCCTGAAAGGTGCGCTCGCTCATGGTTTCCAGCGTGGAGAGCAGCGGAGCCAGGGTGAGCGGGGAAGGCTGGAAGGCGGATTCCTGTGTGGGCTGGGCCGTCACGTTGTAGGGGCAGGCATCCAGGCAGTCGTCGCAGCCGAAGATGCGGTTACCTAGTTTCGGGGCCAGCTCGGACGGGATCTCATCGCCAGGCCTGTGCAGCTCGATCGTCAGGTAGGAAAGGCATCGTCTCGCATCCACCAGGTAGGGCTCCGTGATCGCTCCGGTCGGGCAGGCCAGGATGCAGAGCTGGCAGGTGCCGCAGAGATCGGCGCCCGGCTCGTCCGCGTCCAATTCGAGCGTCGTGAGGATTTCTCCCAGAAGGAGCCAGGACCCGTAGCGCGGCGACACGAGGTTGGAATGTTTGCCGATCCAGCCGAGGCCCGCCTGCTGGGCCCAGGCCTTTTCCATCACCGGGCCCGTGTCTACGTACCAGCGGGTGCCGGCGTCCGGTGCGAGGGTCTTAATGTGCGCGTCCAATTGCTCCAGCCTGGCTTGCAGGACGCCGTGATAGTCCCTGCCCCAGGCGTAGCGGGCGATGCGGCCGTGGCCCGGACTTTCGTTGGCCCGGTGGCCGGTGAAGTAATTCATCCCGACGGACACGATTGATCGGCAGCCTGGCAGAACCCTCTGCGGATCGGCGCGCCGTTCCGGCTGACGGGCCATCCAGCCCATGGCGCCCTCGTAGCCGCGGCCGAGCCATTCACGAAGCCGGGCGTATAAAGAACCGGGCCGCGACGCGGCTGGGTCCGAGGCGACGCGGCTGATGCCCACCGCGTCGAAGCCCAAACGGCGGGCCTCCTGTTTGATGGCCTCGGCCAGGGTCATGGTTTGGGTCGGTGCGGCGGCTGTTGGGAGACGGGCGGGGGCATGCTGGCGGAACAATCGAACATGACGCCGAAGCGGGCGGAGCATTGCGGCGTCTTGCATGTGCCGCAGGCACCGGTGATTTTTGTTTTCCAATCGGTGACCTTCTCGTCGAAACGGCAGGCGGTGGCCCCGCCTTTGGAGACATTCGACCAGGGACGATTGGTGCCGGGGAAATGGGCGACGACGCAACCGGTCAGCATGGGCACCTCGCAACTGCCTTTAGTCTGGTTCTTGGCCATGCCAAAGTTGCAGGAGGATTCCGTTGTGGCGCTCGCATCGCTCAGCGGTTGCGCCGCAGCCTGGTCTGGAAGCCATAACCCCAGTAGCGCCCCGCCTAGCACGAGGGCGTATACAATCATGTCGGCTCGATCGCGCATATTTCGGGTCCTCCTCTGTTCGTCAACGGGATGGCTATCGTAGCACAATCTGTTTACTTTTCCTCTTGTCCGATGTACCGTCCGATGTACCGTTTCGTGGCGCCAGCCGGCTTGTTCCTGGGCAAAAGGCCCTGGTTCGTTGCTCTGCCGGAGGAGGTGCGCATGTGCCGTTACCCGAAGGTTGCCATGGTTCTGGCCGCCGCACTGTTTGGGGGCCTGCTGGTCTGTGCCGGCGTGGGTCTCGCCCCCTGTGCCGCGACCTCGGCGTCAGCGCAGGACCAGACGACGCTGACCGTCACCAGCGATCCGGCCGGTGGGCTCCGGGCCACCGCCTCGCTCCGCCTGCCGGTCCCTCCGTCCCTGGTGCAGCAAGTCTTGACCGACTATGACAACTGGCCGCACCTCTTCGGGGTGACCATGCGTATCGCGCGTTTGGACCGCCAGCCGGACAGGGTGATCACGGAGTTCTACATCCAGCACCCCATCTTGCCGGGTGAAAGCCGGCTCATGTGCGACAACCGGGTGCCCCCCGGCGGGGGGTTGATCACGACGTTTCTGGAAGGGGACTTCAAACGCTATGAGCGCACCTGGAAGCTCGGACCGGATGGGAGCGACGCGGCTACGAAGGCGGAGCTCGACCTTCTCGTAGAGGTGAAGACCCTGGCTCCCGATTGGCTCATGGCGTTGGCGCTGGAGCGGCAATTGGAGAGGCACTTCCGCATTCTGCGCGAGACGGTGGAGGCGCTGGCCAGGGCTCACTGAGTCGGGAACGAGAATTCGGCCAGCTCCGCCTGTGCCAGCCCTTGTTTGACCAGGGCGACGAGGTCGAACGCACGCTCGATCTTCCGGATCGTGCCCAGGCCGGTCTTGGTGCTGGGGTGGGGCGGGACGAAGAGCGAGCAACAGTCTTGGTCCGGTTCGATGGAGATCTCGAACGTGCCGATCCGTTCCGCCTGCTCGGTGATCTCGACCTTGTCCATGCCGATCAAGGGACGCAGAATCGGCAGCTGCGCCGCTTCCTGCACCACGCTCAGGTTCTCCGGCGTCTGTGACGCCACCTGCCCGAGACTGTCGCCGGTGACCAGGGCCCAGCAGCGTTCTTTCCGGGCCAGCTCCTCGGCGATGCGCAACATCATCCGGCGGTACAGGACGATGCGAAAGGCGGCCGGCGCGCCCAGCACGATCTGCCGCTGAATCTCCCCGAACGGCACCAGATATAGGCGCGAGTAGCCCTGGTATTGCGTCAGGAGCCGGACGATCTCCCGGACCTTTTCTTCCGAGGCGCGGCTGACATAGGGGCGACCGTGGAAATGGACGAAGACGGCCCGGCAGCCGCGCTTCATCATGCGGTGGGCGGCGACCGGAGAGTCGATGCCGCCAGAAATACAGCAGGCCACTTTCCCGCTGATACCGACCGGCAATCCGCCGGACCCGGCTTCTTTCTTGGTCGAATAGTAGGCGGCTTTGGTCAGCAGTTCGATCTGGACGGTCAAATCGGGCCGTCCCAGGCTGACCTTCTTGCCGGTGAGCCGGCAGAGGTGGGCGCCGACATCCCGGTCCACGTCCACCGAGGTAAAGGGAAAGCGCTTGTCGGCCCGTTTCGTCGACACGCGGAAGGTGGCGAACGACAGGGGTGCCACTTCCCGGCCGACGGCTTCCTTCAGCCCGTCGAGGTCCGGGCGCGCCAAGTCCAGCGGCACCGAGTGGGCGAGGGCATAGTGCGCGATCCCAAAGACACGCTTCAGCCGTTCGTTGACGGCGTTCCAGGACGTCTCATCTTTGAGGACGACGCGGATGCGGCCGGGCAAGGCATCCACCTGCCTGATCCCAAGATCGCGCAGGACGAGCCGGATGTTCGTGACGAGCCGTTGTTCGAAGTAGGGACGGTTGCGTCCCTTGAGGGCGAGTTCGTGATAGTGAATGATTGCGCAGCGCATAGAAGAGTTTTCAGTGGGCAGTTTTCAGTATTCAGTTTCAGTCCCATGCCTGATCACTGAAAACTGATAACGGACGACTTCTTGCCCGTGGCCTTCGGCTTCCAGGAATCGCTCGGCGTCGATGCCGGCCATGCAGCCGGAGCCGGCGGCGGTGATCGCCTGGCGATAGCGGGCGTCCTGGACATCGCCGGCGGCGAAGACGCCGGGCACGTTGGTGGCCGTGCCCTGTGTGGTCATGAGATACCCCTTCGCATCCATCTCGACCTGACCCTTGAACAGGCCGGTGTTGGGACTGTGTCCGATGGCCACAAAAACGCCGGCGCAAGGCAGGTCCTGAGTCTTGCCGGTGACGACGTTGTGCAGGCGGACCCCGGTCACCACCTGGTCGCCTGTGATGTCTTCCACGAGGGAATTCCAGACGAAGGCGATCTTCTCGTTTTTCATCGCCCGGTCCTGCATGATCTTGGAGGCGCGCAGCTTGTCCCGCCGATGGACGACGGACACCTTGGTAGCGAACTTCGTGAGAAAATTCGCCTCTTCCATGGCGCTGTCTCCGCCCCCGACCACAACCAGTTCCTTCCCGCGAAAGAAAAAGCCGTCGCAGGTCGCGCAGGTGGACACGCCGTGGCCCATCAGCCGCGATTCGTTGGACAGCCCGATGTGGATCGCCGAGGCGCCGGTGGCGATGATGAGGGCTCCGGCCTTGATCGTCCGGTCGTCCTCGACCGTGATCGTGAAAGGCCGTTGTCGAAGGTCCACGGCCGACACGTCGCCGGCGAGAAAGTCCGTGCCGAACCGCTCCGCCTGGGCCCGCATGACTTTCATCAACTCCGGACCCTGGATGCCCTGCTCGAAGCCCGGATAGTTTTCCACTTCGGTGGTGGTGGTTAACTGGCCCCCGGCCTGGAGCCCTTCGATGAGCAGCGGCGACAGATTGGCCCGCGCCGCATAGATGGCGGCGGTCAGCCCGGCCGGCCCCGATCCGATGATGACAACCTGGTGCATGAAAGGAAATGTAACATAGGGAAGGGGCGAGCGGAAACCGGAAATCAGGCGAGCGGCTTGATCTCCGAAACGATCCGTTCCACTTCGCCCTTGGTCTGCGCGAACGACAAGGTGCCGTCGATCACCTCGTCGGCTCTGGCGATCTTTTCCCGCAGCGGCATCTGGGCTCGGAGACGGCGGAGCGCTTCGGCGCGTGTGAAGCCGTTGCGGGTCATGAGGCGCTTGATTTGAGTGGCCCGGTCCGCGGTCACGACGAGGACCTTGTCCACTCGTTTATCCACGCCGGCTTCGAAGAGCAGGGGGACATCGTAGAGGACGATGGCGGTGGGGTCTTTCTTGGCGATCGCCGCCGTCAGCCTTGCTTGCGCCCGTGCGACGCGCGGATGGACGATGGCATTCAGCCGCCGGCGTTTGGCCTCGTTCCGAAAGATCACCTCGGCAAGGGCTGCGCGGTTCAGCGTGCGATCCGGATTCACGACCTGCTTGCCGAAGGTGCGCACGATATCGCGCCAGGCCGGCTTGCCAGGCTGGACGACCTCCCGCGCCAGTTCGTCGGCGTCGATGACGTAGGCTCCGTTGTCTTGAAAGAGGCGCGCGACCGAGCTCTTGCCGGTCGCCAGTCCGCCTGTCAGCCCCACCAGGATCATGGGCGAAGGATACCACGGGCCTGCGGCCCTCACAAGGAACTCGTTCGGATCTCGTTCGGAGCCTGGTTGACAGACTGTGGCCGTTCCCTGTATCACGCTCACATGCATGCGGCCATCCGACCGACCATCCTCCTGATCGCGCTTCTGTGCCTGGGCCACGGCACGGCCCTGGCGATCCCCGACGGCAAACCCGCGAACCAGGGTCCGCGCACGCTGGTGGTGGCGGGAGACGGGTCCGGCCAATTCACGTCCATCCAGGATGCGATCGACGAGGCCCACGACGGGGACACGGTGCAAGTCAAGGCGGGGGACTATCGGGAAGATGTCACGATCCACAGCAAGGAACGGTTGAAGCTGATCGGGGAGGGGGCGGACCGGGTGAAAGTCCTGGGCCGCGAACGGATCGGGGTCTTCCATATCGGCAAGTGGCCCTATGGGGCGACGGACATCGAAATCAGTGGCCTGACCATCTACGAACACGGCGGACATGCGATGGGCATCTTCAACGGACGCAATATTCGGTTGCACCACATTCGTATCAACGGGATGGTGTTCGGGCAGCAGGTTCAAGATGTCCGGATCGAACAATGTGACATCGGGGGCAGTGAGACGACCGGGGTCCAATTTGCGGACTCGCACGCCACGCTGCTGGGCAATTATATCCACGACAACGACCATGGCGTCATGATCGCCGGCAAGTCCGACGTGCGGTTGGAGCGGAACGTGATCGTCCGCAGCCTGTTCGAAGGAGTGGTGGTCGCGGATAAGGCCCGCTTGACGCTGGTCAGCAACACGATCGTCAAAAACGGCGGCGGGGCGGCGTTTCTCGGCCTGTCCAGCACGGTGGCCTCCGGAAATATCGTCGGGCTCAATAAAGTGGGGTTTGTGATGGGCCCATCGAGCCTCGCCACCCTCTCCGTCAATGCGCTCTACAACAGTGAGTCCGAGTATCGCCGGACCGAGCCGGCCGACGGCCAGGCGGAGCTGAAAGGGGAGTCGGATATCGTGGGCGATCCCCTGTTTGTCGATGCGGGGAAAGATGATTTTCGCCTGCGTCCGGAGACGCCCTTGTTGCGGAGAGGCGAGTTTGCTTATCTCGGCGCTTTGCCGCCGATTACTAGGCATCCCTGAACCGTACGGTCGGCTGATGGTTTCTCTGTCCGGCGAGTGTTGCCTCCTGTCTTCGCTGCCGACTTCTTGTGGTATGATGAAGTCGTTCCCTTGGCTTGGCGCAGTCCTTGCTTATGTTTTTAAGGCGTCGGTCGAATAGGCTGGTGAAAGTAAGGAGAGCCGATGGCCGCCTTCCGTTCAGAACATGAAAAGCCAAGCCCCCAGGGGCTTCCCTCCCTGGAAGACCTCGAAGTGGGGCGTCCGGTGGGGGCCGTGCTGCCGATGTCCGAGCATGCCCAAGCCGAGCTTCAGGACAGCATCGAATTGATCGACTTCCTGGTTAACCAGGACAGCGTGACCTGGAACTAACGGGATGTTGAAAAAGGCCATCCTGCGGGGGATTCTCATGTTGTCCCAGACCATCGAGCCATTGGTGTCCGAGTGGGGCCACGATAGTTTTTCAACAGCCTGCTGAGCCCCGTATTCCGCTGTGCGCGAGGGGGCCGGATAGCCGGGTGTTCGCATCAAAACGAAACCCCCGCCCCCCCTAGCTCCTCTCCGAGCTTCGTCCTAAAACGTGCGACGCCAGGACCTTCCGTTTTGCCCTGCCGGCCAATGCAACGGGAATCCAACCGGCCGAGCCGGCGCCGGCAAGCGAGAAGGGATAAACCGACACTCTTGTCCTGTCCCTGTTTCGCCCCTCTTGGGTGTAAGAAACCGCCGGTCCTTCCGACTTAGGGGCAGGGCGCCTGTTGCGCAGGCGGTGGAATCCAAACCTCGGTCAGGCTCGAAGGGGTACAGGAGGATGGATGTACGAGAGGAAGGGGATATGAACAGGAGTCGGATGGGCATCAACCTGCTGCTTGCCTCTGTCTTGCTGGCAGCGCTGGGTTCGACTGCGACAGGGGCTGAACAGGGGACAGGGGCCGGCCAACCGGCGAAGGCCACCTTCGCCGGCGGCTGTTTCTGGTGCGTGGAGGAAGCGTTCCAGGATATTGACGGAGTCGTCTCCGCCACCTCCGGTTATACGGGAGGCCAGAGAGCCAACCCGACCTATGAAGAGGTCTCGGCAGGCGGAACCGGCCATGCCGAGTCGGTGGAAATCCTCTACGACCCGGCGAAGGTGAGCTACAGCCAGCTGCTGGAGGTCTTCTGGCGCAACATCGATCCGACGACGCCGGACCGGCAGTTCTGCGACCAGGGGAGCCAGTACCGTTCGGCCATTTTTTATCACAACGAAGAGCAGAAGCGACTGGCGGAGGAATCCAAAAAGAAAGTGGAGGCGACCAAGCCCTTCAAGGAGCCGGTCGTGACCCAGATCGTCCCGGCCTCGACCTTCTTTGCGGCCGAGGAGTACCACCAGGACTTCTATAAAAAGAACCCCATCCGGTACAAATTTTACAAGCACAACTGCGGCCGCGCCCAGAGACTGGCGCAGCTCTGGGGGAGCAGTAAAGGATAGGGCTCCGCCGCCTGGCGCGACGATTCAGCAACGATGGGAGCGGAGCGTCGGCGCCAGGCGTCGTTCCCACTGCCACCACTGGACGATGCTGATCGCCAAGCCGAGACCCCAGAAGACGACGAAGGGGCCGGCAAGGAACCAGGAGCCGCCGGCCATTCCAACGATGCCCAGGCCGGCCATCAACGAGAACAAGTTGAACATGATACCGGTCACGTGCAAGCCCTCCTGGGATGAGTATCGCTAGGCGTCCGGTGAACTTGAGCGGGCTCGGCGGATGCCGTCTTTTTTGCCCTGCCCCTTATCCCCCGGCTCTACCTGTCAGGTGCCGGTCTTTTCCTCGGCCAGACGATAAACTACTGTGTTGGTGGCTGCGGCCCGTCCTCTTTGTGGTAGGATACCGACCTCTGTCTAGTCCGTGTGCATTGAACCGGATGAACAACGCCTCGTGAACATTCCCGCCTCGGACTGTCAAAATCTGGGTCGCGCGTTGAGCCTGGAATGGCTCGAACCGAACGGCCGCGGTGGGTTTGCCTCCGGCACGGTGGCCGGACCGAATACGCGCCGGTACCATGGGCTGCTGCTGATTGCCAGGCGTCCTCCGGTCGACCGAGTGGTCCTGGTGAACCACCTGGAGGAGAGCCTGGAGGTCGGGGGACAGGCCTCGGCTCTGTCCTGTAATCTGTATCCCGGCGTGGTCCACCCGGAGGGCTATAAGACTTGCGTCGGCTTCTCGATCGATCCCTGGCCGACCTGGACCTACGAGGTCGGCTGGGTCCGACTGACCAGGGAAATCTTCTGTCCGCAGGGACGAGATCTGGTGGTTGTCCGCTGGACGTTGCTTGGTCGGGGAACGAAACCGGTCCAACTCTGCGTCAAGCCCATGCTCACCGGACGGGACCACCATGGCCTTCACCGGGAGAACGGAGCCGTGCGGCCTGAGGCCCTGGTCAAGAAGGGTTCGGTCACGTGGCAGCCGTACCATGATCTCCCGGCCGTCAAAGCCCTGCACAACGGCAGCTATCGGCATGACCCGGACTGGTATCGCCGGGTACAGTATCCGGTCGAACAGGAACGGGGCTTGGATTTCGAGGAAGACTGGTGGAGGCCCGGCGACCTGACGTTTACGCTGGCGGACCGGCAGCCGGCGCAGGTGGTCTTCGCGACCGAGGCCGCGACCCAGGCCGATGTGGAGGATGCGATCCGCGAGGAGCGGCGTCGCCGGTTGCCGTCGCGCCGACTCGAAGACGTTATGAAGCAGGCGCCCACCGATGACCCGCTCATCCGTGCCTTGTGGCGGGCCTCCGAGGCCTACATTGTCGAACGGGGCCGTCAAAAGACGGTGATCGCCGGGTACCCCTGGTTCACCGACTGGGGGCGGGATACGTTCATCTGCCTGCCGGGCCTCTGTCTGGTCACTGGTCGGTATGCCGAGGCCAGACAAATCATCGCCGCCTTCGCCGCGCACATCTCGGAGGGGATGGTCCCGAATCGGTTTCCGGACGCGGGCGAGGTCCCGGAATACAACACGATCGACGCGTCGCTCTGGTTTGTCCGGGCTGTCGGGAGGTACCTGGACTATACGGGAGACGCGACCTCGGTCAAACGAGTCGGCTGGCCGGCCGTGAGGGCCGTGCTGGACGGGTATCGCCGTGGGACCCGTTACGGGATTCGGATGGACGACGACGGTCTGGTGACGGGCGGCGCGCCCGGCGTGCAACTGACGTGGATGGACGCCAAGGTGGGAGATTGGGTGGTGACGCCCCGTCGGGGCAAGGCGGTGGAAATCCAGGCCCTCTGGGTCCATGCCCTGGCGGTCGGCGAGGCATTGGCCGTCCGGTTCGGCGACCGGGCCTATGCCAAACGCTGCGCGGATGATCGCGCGCGCGCGATCGAGTCGTTCCGCGCCAGGTTCTGGTATGGGGACGGCGGGTACCTCTATGACCTGGTCGACGGGGAGCAGGGAGACGACCCGAGCCTCAGGCCCAATCAACTCTATGCCGTGGCGCTGGGCGACCGGCTCTTGGAGGAGGAGCAGGCCTGGAGCGTCGTCCAAGCCGTGGAGGGCGAGTTGTTGACGCCGGTCGGATTACGGACCCTGTCGCCGAGCGACCCCCAGTACCAGCCTTGCTACGGGGGCGGCGCGGTCGATCGGGACGGGGCCTATCACCAGGGTACGGTCTGGGCCTACCTCTTGGGCGCCTTCGTGACGGCCTGGATCACAACCCACGAAGGGAGCCCGGGTGCTCGAAAAAAAGCGCGTGATTTTTTTGAGGGGATCGAGCGGCATCTGGGAGAGGCAGGCTTGGACCAGGTCTCGGAAATTTTCGACGGCGATCCGCCGCACCGGCCCCGTGGCTGTTTCGCGCAGGCCTGGTCGGTGGCCGAGCCGCTCCGCGCCCTCGTCGAAGACGTCCACAGTCTTGCACCGGACAGCCGTGCGGCCTCATCCAAGCGCCGGTCCGAGCCTTTTCCAAAGACCGGGACAGGGAAAACCGATTTGTGACGATGCCGGCATCCATGGACCAGAATGAGGCGGAAAACGCTTCCGGCAAGGGGAAGATCGTGATCGCTCTGCTGCTTGCCGCGGCCATCGGCGGGTTCTTCTATTTCGACCTGGGCCGGTACCTCTCCATCGAGTCGCTCAAAGCCAACCGCGATCGCCTGCTGCTGTTTACGGAAGAGCATTATCTTGCATCCGTCGTCATCTTCATCGGCTCCTACTGTCTGCTGGTCTCCGCCTCCCTGCCGGGCGCCGTGTTTTTCACCCTGGCCGGAGGCCTCCTCTTCGGCAGCGTGGCGGGGACGGTGTACGTCAACCTGGGGGCCACGAGCGGCGCGACCCTGGCGTTTCTCGCAGCGCGCTATCTGTTCAGGGACTGGATAGAGGGCAAGTTCGGCGGCTATCTCCGTCTCATCCAGGACGGGGTATCGAAAAACGGCTTCAGCTATCTGATGACGCTGCGCCTCATTCCGGTGGCTCCTTTCTTTCTGATTAATCCGCTATGCGGACTCACACGCATGCCCCTTGGCACCTATGTGCTGGCCACGGCCATCGGCATCATCCCCGGCACCTTCGTCTATGCTTATGCGGGTCGGCAGTTGGGCACGATTAATTCGCTCAAAGAGATCGCCTCGCCCAACGTGCTGATAGCCTTTACGCTCCTGGGCTTGCTGGCCTTGGTGCCGCCGCTCTACCAGAAATATGCGACCAAGAAGTCAGGGTGACTGGCGCCGGTCCCGCCTGACGAGGAGAATTGTTCCGTGAGCCCATACGAAACCGTCACGGTGCTTCCGGACGACGAGCACAACCGGGCCCTGGTCAAGAACGTCCATCCGCCCGATTGGGTGAACCCCGAGCCGGCCGATCGGTACAACCTCGTTGTGATCGGCGCCGGCACGGCCGGTCTGGTGACGGCGGCGGTCGCTTCGGCCTTGGGAGCCAAGGTGGCCTTGATCGAGAAGCACTTGATGGGCGGGGACTGTTTGAACGTCGGCTGCGTGCCGTCCAAGGGCGTGATCCGGGCGGCGCGGGCCTGGGCCGACCTCACGCGCGCGGACGAGTTCGGCGTGCACATGCCGGCCGGCGTGAAGTACAACTTTTCGGCGGCGATGGCGAGAATGCGGAAGCTGCGCGCCCGGATCAGTCCCGTTGATTCCGCCCAGCGGTTTAAGAACCTAGGGGTGGACGTGTTCATCGGCGAAGGCCGGTTCACCGGGTCTGAGACGGTCGCAGTCGGCGGGAAGAGGCTGCGCTTCGTCAAAGCAGCGATCTGCACCGGCGCGCGCGCCTCCATTCCACCCGTGCCCGGCCTGCAGGAGGCCGGCTATCTCACGAACGAAACGGTCTTTACGTTGACCGATCTTCCGGCACGCCTGGCGGTCATCGGGGCCGGACCGATCGGGTGCGAGCTGGCCCAGGCCTTCGCCCGGTTCGGCAGCCGAGTGTGCATCGTCGAGGCGATGCACGGCATCCTGCCGAACGAGGACCGGGACGCGGCCGAGATCGTCCTCCAATCCATGCTCCGAGACGGGGTCAAGCTGCTCTGCTGCGGCAAGGACCTCAGCGTTGCCACGACCGAGGGCGGCAAGCGGCTGACGGTGGATTCCCATGGGCAACACTATGACGTGACCGTTGATGCCATCCTGGTCGGCGCCGGCCGTACGCCGAACGTGGAAGGGCTCGGATTGGAAACAGCCGGCGTGGCATATGACAAGACAGGCCTGGCGGTGAACGATCGCTTGCAGACAAGCAATCCGAACATCTTCGCAGCGGGGGACGTCTGCTCCCGGTACAAGTTCACCCATGCCGCCGATGCCATGGCGCAGATCGTGATTCAGAACGCGCTGTTTCCTCATCCCTGCGGGCTGGGCTATGCCGGCGTCGAGTCGCTGATCATGCCCTGGGTCACCTTTACGGAACCGGAAGTGGCGCACGTCGGCCTGTACGAGGCAGAGGCGAAGGCCAAGGGGATTGCGGTCGAGACCTTCACCTGCAAGTTGGACGAGGTGGACCGGGCGATCCTGGACGGGGAGGAGGAAGGCTTTGCGCGGGTCCACGCCCGGAAGGGAACCGACAAGATCCTTGGTGCGACCATCGTGGCGGCCCATGCGGGCGATCTGATCAACGAGTTCTCGGTCGTGATGAAGGCAGGCAAGGGCTTGAATACGATCTGCGGGACGATCCACCCCTATCCGACCCAGGGCGACGTGGTCAAGAAGGTGGCGAATGCCTGGCGCAAAACGACGTTCACCCAGGGCAAGAAGACATTGCTGACCAAACTCTTCGCCTGGATGCGTCGGTAGCGAGCGGTGGTGATGCAACGAGCGATGCGATCTGCTGGGGCCTGGGCGGCGGGCATCGCGGTGCTGCTTATCCCGCTTGGCCTGTCGGCTGAACCGGGTTCAGTGCTGGAGGTCGGGAAGTTCTCGGCGGAGGCGGAGGGCAACGGCCCGCCGGCCGGCTGGCAGCCCCTGACCTTCAAAAAGATCGAACGGCACACTCGGTACAGTCTGGTGAAGGACGGCGAATCGGTGGTCGTCAAGGCGGTGAGCGAGGCTGCCTCCTCCGGGCTGACGAGGGAGATCAGGATCAATCCGAAGGACTACCCGATCATCCAGTGGCGCTGGAAAGTGGCCAACGTCTACAAGAACGGCGACGTGTCGAAAAAGGAAGGGGACGATTACCCGGCCCGTCTTTACATCACCGTCGAGTACGACGCGGGCAAGGTCGGGATCTTGGAGAAGGCCAAGTACGAAGCAGTCCGGTTGCTCTACGGCCGGTATCCGCCGCTCGGCGCGATCAACTATATTTGGGAAAGCAGGGCCCCCAAGGGTACGATTGTGCCCAATCCCTACACGGACCGGGTCAAGATGGTCGTCACGGAGAGCGGGGCGGAGCGGCTCAACACCTGGGTCACGGAAGAGCGGAACCTGCTGGAGGACTACAAAGCCGCATTCGGCGAGGAGCCGTCTCTGATCTCCGGCGTCGCCATCATGACCGACACCGACAACACCAAAGAAACGGCGACCGCCTACTACGGCGATATCCTGTTCAAGAAGGCCGAGTGATGCGTGAGCAGTGCCAGGATGGCCGTCGGCGCGTGCATTTTGCCATCGTCTGCGCGTCCCGCTCCTGCCCCAAGCTTCGCTCCGAAGTCTATCACGCGAGCCGGCTGGATGGGCAGTTGGACGAGCGCGCCCGCGCCTTCATCAACGACCCGGCCTGAAACGATTCGATCGGGAGAGCAAAGTCGCGTCCCTCTCTATGATCCTCGATCCTCAGCCGGTTCGAGGCCGACTTTGCCGCCCAAAGCGGCTCGGTACTCGGCTATGCGACTCGGTATGTGACGGACCAAGACCTCGCGCGACTTGGAGTCGTCGTTGTATACCGTCGAATTCCTCGAATACGATTGGCGATTGAACGGTCCGCCCCAGAAAGCCAAGGCACAGTGATGAACGATGAATGAGGAAGGAGGCGGCCGATCGGTTCATCCATGAACGCCGACCAGCCCACATTCTTAGCGGTTCCCGGCAATCCTGCTAAAATGACCCGATGGAACTGATCACCACTCACATCAATGCGGATTTCGACGGCCTAGCCTCCATGGTGGCCGCGCGGAAGCTCTATCCTGGCGCGACGCTGGCTCTGCCGGCCGGCATGCAGGAGACGGTCCGCAGCTTTCTGGCCGTCCACGACCTCGGGCTTGCCCGGCTGAAGGACGTGGACTGCACCCAAATCACCAGACTCATCCTCGTGGATACGCACGAACCGTCGCGCCTCGGCCCGTTCAAAGACCTCTGCGGCCGGCCGGGTGTCTCGATCCATGTGTACGATCATCACCCGGCTGCTTCCTCGGATGAGCCGCCGCCGTTCCGCCCTGACCTAGCGGTGGTGGAGGCGGTCGGGGCGACCACCACGATCCTGATCGAGCGGCTGCACGCCCAGGGGCTCCCCCTCAGTCCCTTCGAGGCCACGGTGCTGGCGATCGGGCTCTACGAGGAAACCGGCTCCCTGGCCTATGCGTCCACGACTCCCCGCGATCTCGACGCCGCTTCGTTCGTGCTGCGGGCCGGCGCGGACCTG
>SYGV01000134.1 GCA_005799365.1 Nitrospiraceae bacterium | reverse complement strand
TGTCCGGCAACGTCTACGGCATCTGCGAGAGCTGCGGGGGGGATATCCCCTACAAGCGCCTGAAAGCGCGCCCCGTCACGACGCTCTGTATCGACTGCAAGACGCTCCAGGAACAGGAAGAACTGATCCGCAGGTAGGAAGACCGGCCGCTCCCCTCAGCGCTTCTTAAACTCCGCCACCCGTTTCTTGGCCTGCGCCATCCGTTCTTGCTCCTCGGGAATCCCCTCTCCCAACGCCAGATAGGTCTCGTACTCGGTGATGGCCCGCCGCTGATTGATTGTTTCGTACGCCTGGGCGAGGTTGAACCGCGCGATGGGATAGTTTGGGCGGAGCGTGACGGCTCGTTGGAACGCTTCGAGGGATTTTTTTTGATCGCCCAGGACCCGGTACACGTCTCCAAGGTTGTTGAGGACCTCCGGCCTGTTGGGATAGACCGTGAGCGACTGCTGCATCGCGTCGCGCGCCTTGTCCTGGTGGCCCTGCCGCTTCAGCGCCAGCCCCAGCTTGTGATAGGCCTCCGACAGCATCGCCTTGTCCGAGAAGCCGCCGGCGATGGCTTTCCCATAGGCCGTGACGGCGACCGCCGGATCGGCGGGCCCGCAATAGGCCAGCTGGGCCGTTTCGCCCCGCGCAAACTGCTGCAACGACGCAAAGGGTTCCTTGTCCTCGGCGCCCCGGACATCCGCTTTGGCCCCCCCCTTCCTCTTGCTGCTCGCGGCGACGCGGCTGAGAAATTCCTTCCGGTAGGGGCTCAACAGGCTCTCATAGGTGTCGATCGATACCGAGGCCATCAGCAGGCTGGCCGTATCGGGCGGGCCCATCGTGATGTACTGGGTCGTGCTCTTTTCATCGCCGGTCCGGTAGAGCGTACTGAAGTCGAGATTTGCGCGGCTCGGGACCTGGGCCAGGCTCATGTAAAATTCCACGGAAGGCTTCAAGACTTCCAGGGTCATGCGAAGCACTGGGTAGGGCTTCAGGTCGAGGCCGCTGGGAAAGGTAAACAAGACGCCCACCAGCAGCCCCTCTTCATTGAAGAAGTAGGACTCCTCCGAGTGGGATTCACTTGCGGCGGCCGGGATGTGCAGCTCTTCCCCCCCGCCCCAGGGGACGGTCTGGATCGGAAGCGCCTGACGGGTCTTGAGAAACGAGGCTTTTAACTCGCAGACGTGCGCGGATTTCATCAGGACTAGGTCGCTGGCCGTAGGGGGCAGTTCGCGGTGGATGTACTCTTCTCCGCAACCGCCGAGCAGCAGCCCCAACGCCAGGGTGCAACCGGCCAACCCTCGGGGTGTGATTCTGAGCCTGTGAGGAAAAGGAGGCTTCATGAAGACTGGTTGGGTGAACTTAGTCCGGTGGGCCATGCCCCACCGGACCTAAACGAATCATGATGTCGCGGAGGCTAGTAGTTTGTTGAAAAGCACGTTGGGTTTTTATCTCACGGCAAAGTAACGAACCGCCATGACGACGGTCAGCACGCTATTCAGGATGTTCAAAATGGCCGTCCAGCGCGGCCGCAGCGAGCGAGGGGGCGAGGCGTACTCTGAGCCGTATGGTGAGCCTCCGAGCGATGCGAGAACAAAGCTGGCGGACTTTTTCAACATCCTGCTAGTACGCGCTGGGCCGTTGCGAGTGCAACATGGCGTCTTCGGCGGTATACCCAAAGAGATTGGGTCTGGTTGACGCCAGGTTGTACCACGGCCGGTTAAAGGCATAATCGAAGGCATTGGCGAGGGGGCTCATCCAGAAGGCGACCCACCGGAAGGGATGATCATCCACGGGGGAGATTGCTTCCGGGTCCGTGTAGACGAGGGCCGTGCTTTCCATGGATGAATAGATGGTCGTTTGGTCGGTTCGAATTTCGGTGGTCCTCGTGCAACCGGTGGCCGCCAAGGCCAGGATCATCACGAATCTCATGAAGGTCTGGTTCTTCATCGCGTCACCTCTCTGCCTCGAACAGAAACCGACGTTCTCACCGGTATGTACGGGAGTCTAGCCGACAAGGCCGAATCTGTCCAGCACAGCAAGGTTTTGGACGGAAGAGATGAAAACCAATGAGAAGAGCACACGAAGGAGTTGCTCCGTCGGCGGTAATGACGATACCGCGATGATGAGCCGACGGCTCACACGCAGTGCGGTATGACGGTCCTGGAGAGGCGGTCTTATGAGCCTGTCTTCAGGGTTCTGTTTGGCACGGACGGATCCAGCAGTCTCCTGGCGCCCTCGGATCCACATACGGGCAAACTCTTCGGGTCCAGTAAGCCCACCTGGACTAACACGCTCGCCTGATCCCAATAGATATGCTCATGCGTGATCTTGCCGTCCTGAATGCCGGCGATGACGACGACGGCGACTTCAACCTTCTTTCCCGTTGGGGCCACCTCCGGGAGCAACCAATCGATCCCCGTCGTGTGCGTAAACGTTATGACCAATTCTTCTACGATTTGATTTGTCCCAACGGTGAGGGACACGCGGTTCATGGTCACGTCGGGTGGAAAGAATTTGCCGACGAGATGATGCTGGTAAAAGCCTCTGACCCCCTCGTATCCGTTGCCGCCCATCATGTTGGCAATATTGAGGAGGTGCGGGTTATCGGCCATGGTCGCCATCGTGGTCTCCAAGTCGCCTTGGAGTTCGGCATGGACGTGCTTCTCGAGGAGCTTGATCATGGCGAGCTCGGATGCCGAATAGGTCTTGTCCATAGGGGGCTCCGATGGTTTCAGGGCTATGAATTCACAATGTACGCAGCAGGCGGTTGCGAGCGAATCCACCGCGAATCATAGACTCGCCGGCACATATTTGCAATTTCTGAGGGTATGCCGGTACGCGCAAGCGAGGGATTGAATTTCAGCAGCTTCAACTGCGGATCGGCGAGCCCTCCGGGCTCGTCTCCCACCACGCAAGCGATAGATTACTGGAGGCAAAATGACTACCCGCCCCCATTTGATCGAAGGGGGCGGCTCACGCGAAGTGCGGTATTAAAGGAAAGAAATCACTGGCGGGGTTTCTCCGTCCGCCAAGAACAATGATATGGGCGGCCGGTACACGCAAGCGAGCTTGGCAGAAAAAATGACTCAGGAAAGAAGAGACTCACTGCGGATCGCGCTAACCGTGCTCCCGCCAAGCAAGCTCAGCGTGGTGGGCGATACAGGTATCGAACCTGTGGCCTCTTCCGTGTGAAGGAAGCGCTCTGCCACTGAGCTAATCGCCCATTGGGAGCGAGTCTAGCACAGGGGTTTTCGGCCAGTCAACGAAGGGGTCAGGCTGCCCGTAATCCGATTGAAGCCCGACCGGAGAGAGCCAAATTCACTATGCTAGCCGATGATTTTGCGGTCCTTTTGAGCCGGTCCGGTTGGCTTGACTCCCCCCAAGGTGGTCCGTACAATGCGGTTTTCACGGAGCGGAACGTAACGTCATGCGCGACGATGTGGTGGTTATTGGGGGCGGGTTGGCCGGGTCTGAGGCGGCTTGGCAGGCGGCCAATCATGGCGCCAAGGTCACGCTCTACGAAATGCGCCCCAAGGAGACCACCCAGGCCCATAAGACCGAGTACCTGGCCGAACTGGTCTGCTCCAACTCGCTCGGCTCCACCGACATTCTAAACGCGCCCGGCATCCTCAAAGAGGAGATGCGCCGCCTCAACTCGCTGGTGATCCGGGTGGCGGACGAGGTCCGCGTGCCGGCTGGGTCGGCCCTAGCCGTGGATCGCGACCAGTTCTCGCAGAAGATCACCCAGGCGCTCGAAAGCCATCCGAACGTCCGAATTCTCCGCGAGGAGATCAAGGAGATTCCGACCGACTGCCTCTGCATTCTGGCGACCGGCCCGCTCACGTCGGATGCTCTGGCCAACGCCATCCGCGAGCTGACCCATACCAAACACCTCTATTTTTTCGACGCGATCTCCCCGATCATCGACGCCGACTCCATCGACATGGACAAGGTCTTCCGCGCCTCGCGCTATGACAAGGGCACGGCGGATTACCTGAACTGTCCGATGGACGAGGCGACGTACGGGGCCTTCTACGACGCCATGATCAAGGCGGAGAAGGTCCAGCCCAAGGATTTCGAGAAAGTGCCCTATTTCGAGGGCTGCATCCCGATCGAAGTGATGGCGGAGCGGGGCAAGCAAACCATGCTGTTCGGCCCCTTGAAACCGGTGGGGCTGGAAGATCCCAAGACCGGCAAGCGGCCCCATGCGGTTGTGCAGTTGCGGCCGGAGAACGCCCACGGCACCTGCTATAACATGGTGGGGTTCCAGACCAAGCTCACCTACCCGGAGCAACGTCGGGTGTTCCGCATGATTCCCGGATTAGAAAACGTCGAGTTTTTACGATTGGGCAGCCTGCACCGCAACACGTTTATCAATTCGCCCCAGCTCTTGCGGGACACCCTGCAGTTGAAGGTGCGAGGCACGGCCTTTTTCGCGGGGCAACTCGTCGGCGTGGAGGGCTATACCGAATCGGCGGCCATGGGCGGGCTGGCCGGAATCAACGCGGCCCGGGGGCTGGCCGGGCTGTCCTTGGTGACGCCTCCTCCCACAACGGCGCATGGGAGCTTGCTCACCTACATTACGACGACGGACCCCCGGCACTTTCAACCGATCAACACGAATTTCGGCCTGTTCCCACCCCTGGCCGGCAACATCCGGGACAAGGAGCAGAAGCGGCGGAAGATCGGCCAGCGGGCGCTGGAGGATCTCGAGGCATGGAAGCAGCGATCCGGGCTTTCCTGACATTCCTCGACGTGGAGCAGGGCGCGTCCCGCGAAACGATTCGCGGCTACCGGTCGGACCTCCGCCAGTTCCTTTCGTTCGCGAACGAGTCCCGCGCCGCTTCGGCCTCCCCGCTTGCGCCGGACCAGGTGGACCCGTTGCTGATCCGGAGTTACCTGGCCTGGCTGGATCGCAAAGGTGAAAAGAAGTCTTCGTTGGCGCGCAAGCTGGCGGCGTTGCGGAGCCTCTACCGGTTTTTGGACCGGGACGGCTTGGTCGGACGCAATCCGGCCGAGGAGGTCCGGACTCCGAAGCAGCCGCAGTATCTGCCGCGGGTCCTGACCAAGGACGATGCCGACGCACTGATGGAATTGCCGGAGGGGAACAACCTCCTGTCCCTGCGGGACCGCGCGATCCTGGAAACGCTCTATTCGACCGGCGCCCGGGTGAGCGAGCTCGTCGGGATGAACCTGGAGGATCTGAACATGGGCGACGGGCTGGTCCGGCTCAGGGGCAAGGGCCGCAAGGAGCGCATCGTGCCGATCGGCGAGGTGGCCGTCGAAAGCGTGAAGGAGTACCGCGCGGGCTTGAAGCCATCAGCCAGCAGCCAGCAGCTCTCAGCTCCCGTCTTTATGAACCATCGGGGCGGGCGCCTGACGGCGCGGAGCGTCGAGCGGATCGTCGGCAAGTATTCCAGTCGCCTGGTAGGCGGCCGCGTCAGCCCGCACGCGCTCCGCCATTCGGTCGCCACGCATCTGTTGGACGAAGGCGCCGACTTGCGCGCGATTCAGGAGATGCTGGGCCATGCCTCGCTGGGCACGACGCAAAAGTATACGCACCTGGCGACGGATCAGTTGATGGCGGTCTACGACCGGGCCCACCCGAGGGCCAAGCGGCCGACCGGCGCATCGGACAAGGGCGCGGCATCATGAAGATTCGCTCCACGACGATTCTCTGCGTCCGGCGGGACCGCCGCGTGGCCATGGGGTCCGACGGGCAGGTGACGGTCGGCACCACGGTCATGAAGCACAATGCGCGCAAGCTGCGCCGCCTGCACCACGACCGGATTCTGGCCGGGTTCGCCGGAGCGACAGCCGATGCCTTCACCCTGTTCGAGAAGTTCGAGGCCAAGCTGGAGGAACACCGGGGCAACCTGACCCGCGCCGCAGTCGAGCTGGCGAAGGACTGGCGGACCGACCGGGTGCTCCGCCGGCTGGAAGCCCTGCTCGCGGTGGCGGACCTGGAGCATTCCTTTGTCATCTCCGGCACCGGCGACGTGGTGGAGCCGGAAGACGGCATTCTGGCGATCGGTTCCGGCGGCCCCTATGCTCTGGCTGCCGCGCGGGCTCTCCTCCGCCATTCGAGCCTGGATGCGCGGGCGGTGGTCGAGGAGTCCATGAAGATCGCGGGCGACATCGACATCTACACGAACCAGCAACTGGTCATGGAAGAACTCATGCCGTGAAGGGCGAGCCGGGCATGGTCGAGCTGACGCACATCCGGACGGGTTTGGATAACCTGACGCCGCGCCAGATCGTGGCCGAATTGGACCGCTATGTCATCGGTCAGCGGGACGCCAAGCGCATGGTGGCCATCGCCCTGCGCAACCGCTG
>SYGV01000133.1 GCA_005799365.1 Nitrospiraceae bacterium | reverse complement strand
CCCTACAAACCGGCCGACCTCACGTCGGCGACGGTGGCGGTGGGAACCGGCAGCCATCGAGCCTTGCACGCGCAGCTGCTCCAGGCTGCCGCCCGCCTGAAAGCCTCTGCGTGACCGAGCAGGTCCAGACGATTCCGGTGGAGCGCCGGGAACTCTGGGCCTGGTGCCTGTATGACTTCGCCAACTCCTCCTTCCCCACCCTCATCGTCACCGTCGCCTACAGCGTCTATTTCGTGCAGGTGGTCGCGCGCGACCTGGGGCAGGACGGCACCGCCGAGCGTGTCTGGTTCTGGGGCTACGCGATCTCCATGTTGATCGTGGCCCTGCTCTCGCCGTCGCTCGGCGCTCTGGCGGACGCCCGCGCGGCCAAGCGGGTGGGGCTGATCGCCGCCACCCTCGTCTGCGTCGCCTGCACCGCCTTGCTCTTTTTCGTCCAGGCCGGCGATGTCCGGCTGGGCCTGCTCCTCTTCGCCGTGGCCAATATCGCCTTCGACCTGGGCTTCATGTTTTGCAGCGCGTTTCTGGTAGAACTGGCCCCTCCCGAAGCGATGGGGCGCCTCTCCGGCTACGGCTGGGGCCTGGGCTATGCGGGGGGGCTCCTCTCGCTGGCAATCGCCTACCCGTTGATCAGCGGCGGCTTCACGGAGGCAAACCTGCCGCTGTACCGAAGCAGCTTCGTCGTCACGGCCGGCTTCTTCCTGCTCGCCTCCCTCCCCACTTTTTTGTGGCTGCAGGAGCGGGCGGTGCCGCAGCCACGGGAGGGCCTGTCCATCTGGCGGGACGCCTTCGGACGACTGGCGCAGACCACCCGCCAACTCCGCCAATACCGGGACCTGTCCGCCTACTTGATCGCTTACCTGATCTATACCGACGCGATCAACACGGTCATCGTGGCGTCGGGCATTTTCGCGAACAAAGTCCTGGACTTTTCGCCGGGCGATCTGATTATCTACTTCCTGACTACGCAGGTGACGGCCGGCCTCGGCGCCGTCTGGTTCGGACGGTTGGCGGACCGGATCGGCTCGAAGCGGACCATCAGTCTCACGCTCCTGATCTGGATCGGCTTGGCCGGCTGCGCCGCCGTGGTGCAGACCCAGGCGCAGTTTTACGCGATCGGGCTCATAGCCGGCGCAGTGCTGGGCGCCAACCAAAGCGCCAGTCGCACGCTCGTGGCGCAGTTCACCCCGGTCGGTCGGCAGGCGGAGTTTTTCAGTTTCTTCTCGGTCACGGGGAAGTTCGCCGCCGTGATCGGCCCCATGGTCTACGGGGAAGTCACGGCCTGGACGGGCAGCCAGCGCTGGGCCATTCTGTCGATGGCAGTCTTTTTCGCGCTCGGTCTGCTGGCGTTCCAGTCGGTGGACGAGCAACGGGGCCGGGCGGCGGCCGCAACACAATAAGGAACGATGCACGCTGAATGATGAACGAGAGGAGACAGCCCGTCTCTCTTCATCGTTCTGCATTCCGCATTCATCGTTGGCATACGCATGGGTGTGAAGAAAGGCGACATTCTCGACGAGCGCAAGCGGCATCCGGACTCCTGCGGCCTGGTTGTGAAGGTGATGGGCGGGGGCGAGGGATTTGAAAAGATCGTCTGCTGCGGCCACGAACTGACCGCAGACGATGTCGTGCCGCAGCCGGGCTCGCCGCTGGGACGCAAGAAGGGGGAGCTGCCGCTGGCCGTGATCCTGGACGAAAAGAAATTCCACCCCGATGCCTGCGGCCTCCGGGTCATGGTCATGGACGGCGGCGCCGGGTTCCAGAAGATCGTCTGCTGCGGCCACGAACTCACGATCACGTCGATGCAGGAGCTGAAGTTCGGCCAACTGCGCAATCCGGCCCCGACGCCCCAGGCCCCCAACACGAGCCACCAGAGCAACGCCTAACCGCGCGGGAGGAGGCCTTCCCATGAGCGACCGATCGGACATCATGAAGCATCTCCCCTGCCGGATCGTGCACTGGATGGAATGGCTCGACCGCTGGGGCTATGTCACCGCCGGGTTCAGCCTGCTCTTGCTGGGCATGCTCATCTTCGGCTACAGCTGGCTCTCCTTCATCAAGGCGATCGAGCGGGTCGGCCTGCTGGTCGCCGGGCTCAAGCTTCTGAACGATCTGCTCCTCGTCATCATCTTGTTGGAGTTGTATCGGACCGTCATCCGGTTCCTCCAGACCGGCATCTTGGCCTTGGAACCCTACCTGGCCGTGGGCATCATCGCCTGCACGAGGCGGATCCTGACGGCCAGCGCCGAACTGTCCCACCAACCGGAGGTGACCGATCTGCTGTTCAACCGCTACCTCATGGACGTGGGGTTGAATGTCGTTGTCATTATGGTGCTGATCTTCGCGGTGTTTATCCTCCGAAGGCGGCCGGCGCAGGCCGATCACGTTGCGACCCGAGCGGACAACGCCTGACGTCCATCGCTGAGGCCCATCGCGCGATGTCCGAGGTCACTGCCCAGGATCCCCTCGCACCGGTTGAAGCGCGAGTCAGTCCCGCTCAACGCCGATTGAAGCGGCTGGGCTTCGTGGCCGGTCCGGCCGCGGCCCTGCTGCTCTACCTGCTCCCACTCCCGGCGCTGTCGGACGATGCGCACCTCCTCACCGCCATCCTCGCCTGGGCGGTCCTCTACTGGATCACGGAACCGATCCCCCTCCCGATCACCTCGTTGCTCGGCACGACATTCTGCGTCGTGGCCGGACTCGGTTCGGCGAAAAGTATCTTTGCCGCCTACGCGCACCCAATCGTTTTTTTGCTCATCGGAAGTTTTTTTCTCGCCGAGGCGATGGTCGTGCAGGGTGTCGACCGGCGATTTGCCGCCTGGCTGTTGTCGTTGCCCTGGGTCGCCGCCAGCGCGTCCCGCGTCCTGCTGACGGTCGGCGCCATCACCGCGGCGATCTCGATGTGGATCAGCAACACCGCGGCCACGGCCATGATGCTGCCGATGGCGCTGGGCATCGGTGCGACGCTGGGCGGGGCTTCGGGACAGAGCCAGCGCCAGTTCCGGACGGCCCTCATGCTCATCCTCTCGTATGGGGCCACGGCCGGCGGCATGGCCACCGTGATCGGCACCCCGCCAAATCTCATCGGCGTCGGGCTGCTCGCCGAACAGACAGGCGTCTCCATCTCCTTCGTGACCTGGATGGCGTTCGGCCTGCCCCTAGCCCTGCTGATGTTGTTCCTGTGCTGGGGACTGCTGCGCCTGCTCCATCCGCCGGGCACCGCCGTCCTTCCCTGCCTCACCAGTCAATTTCAGGCCCAGCGCGAGGCCCTCGGTCCCTGGACAAGAGGGCAGAGCAACGCATGCCTGGCCTTCGGCCTTGCCGTCCTGCTCTGGATCGGACCGGGACTGATCACCGCCGTCTGGGGCTCCGCGCATCCGGTGTCCGTCTGGCTCGACCGCCACCTGCCCAACGAGCTGGTGGCGCTGGCCGCCTCCGGACTGCTGTTTCTGCTGCCCGTCGACCGATCGCGAGGCCAGTTCACCCTGTCCTGGAAGCAGGCCGGCAACATCAACTGGGGCATCATCCTGCTCTTCGGCGGCGGCCTAGCCTTCGGCGATCTGATGGTGCAGACCGGTTTATCGGACGCGGTCGGGCATGGGTTTGTGAACTGGTTCGGGGTGAGCACGCTCTGGAGCCTGACCGCCCTGTCGATCGGCGCGGCCGTCCTGGTCAGCGAGCTGGCGTCCAACACCGCATCGGCCAGCATGTTGGTGCCGCTGATCATCGCCATCGCGCAGTCCGCCGACGTGCCCGTCGCGCCGCCCGCGCTGGGCGCTTGCCTGGGAGCCAGCCTGGGCTTTGCCCTGCCGGTCTCCACTCCGCCGAACGCCATCGTGTACGGCACCGGCCACATCTCGATCCACAACATGGTCCGTGCCGGCCTCCTGTTCGACCTCATCGGAGCCACGTTCATCTGGCTGACGCTGCGGCTGCTCTGTCCCTTGCTCGGCCTGAGCTGAACAGTGCGGAGCCACTGTCCGTCTTGCAAGTTGACGCCTGCGTCGGCTAGAATGGCGCGATTTTTACTGGTTGATGAGCCGTTTGGGCCCCACCCGGGGCTCGTCCGAAGGAGGAGCGCATGAGCGGGAGACGGTGGCCGGTACTGCTGGCATGGCTCGTGGTGTCGGTGCTGCTGACCGGCCTGGAGATGGCCTCTGCGGAACCTTATGAGCTGACGAAGAACGACGTGATGGACCCCAAGCTCGTGAAGAGCGCGGACCTCTCCCTCTTCGGCGTCAAGTTGGGCGACCCGGAGGCCAAGGCGGTGGATCTGCTGGTCAACGAAAAGATCGCCGGCATCAAGCCGGAACAGGAAGCCTCGTTCATCTTCATCCTGGATCAGCGCAAGCCCACCGGCCCGATGGCGGGGGTGCAGTTGTTGGACGGCAAAGTCACGCTGATTTTCATCAACAACCGCTTTGCCTACAAGACGCGCGGGATTTTCCGAGCCGTGCTGAACAGCGAAAGCCCCGATGATATCCGCAAACTACTGGGCAAGGAAGATTTCGGAGATGAAAACGTGATGGGCGCCGCGATGAACTACGAGAAGCAAGGATTCGTCGTGAACTACCTCGGCAAGGACGTCAACATCGAATTCTCCCGCCCCCAGTAAGGCACGTTCTCGCCCCGATGCTCCAGGCTCTCGGCGCCGTCGTGTGTACGGGAGCGCGGAAGCGCGAATCAGCCCCATCGGCCGGTCTGGCCCTTTAGCGTTGCTGGAGGCCGTAGTTGATCAGGCTGGCCGCCGTGTTCCAGCGGCGGTTGGCATGCAGCAGCACCAGCAGGAGTTCCTTCCCGTCCTGGGACACCTTGGCGATCAGACATCGGCCCGCACGCGAGGTAAACCCCGTCTTGACCCCCTCCACGCCGGGAAACTTGCCGAGCAGACGGTTCGTGTTCTTCAGCAAGTAGGTGCGGTTCGCATTGACCGGGCTGATCAGCTGGATCTCCTCGCGCACCAAGGACCGGAACACCGGATCTTGCAGCGCCACTTCGCTGAGCTTCGCCAGATCGGCCGCCGTCGCGTAATGCTCCGGCGCATCGAACCCGCAGGCGTTGCTGAAATGGGTGTCCGTCAGCCCCAAGTTGGCGGCCTTCGCGTTCATCAGCGCCACGACCCGCTCTTCCGATCCCCCGACATGTTCGGCCGCGGCCAGACAGGCATCGTTCGCCGAGGTGATCAGCATCGCCTTGAGCAGATCTCCGAGGTGATAGACATGTCCCGGACGAAGCCGCAAGTGGGTCTTGGGCGCGGCAGCGGCGGTCCGGCTGACCGTGACCAGATCCTCCTGCCGCCCCGACTCCAGAATCACCAGCGCCGACATGATCTTGGTCAGGCTGGCCGGCGAGAGCTTCCGGTCGGAACCGTATTCGTAGAGGGTGCGGCCCGTATGCAAGTCTTTAAGCAGGATGCCGTGCGCCGAGTGTAGGCTGCGCAGCGCCTGGGGATGACGCGAACGGTTGCGCAAGCCGACGGGGAACTCCTCCTCGGGCTCCGCCACGAGCGCGCGGTTGACGTTCGGCTGGGCTGCGGTCGTGGCAGGAAGGGCAAGCGGGCCGGCCGCCATCAAGGCGGCGAGCGCCGGAAGGAACCAGCGACGGCTCCGGAGGACGCTACAGCGTGAAGGTTTCTCGGGTTTTGTTTCCACGTACCCCGCTGTCAATGACCTTGTGAAAAAATCTGAGGAGATCGGCCAGATCCAGCCAGAACCCGCAGTTGAGGCAACGGGCATAGAGCCGCCGGTTGAGCAGCGTATAGTGCCGCTCCACCATCATGAATCCTTTGCACTTCAGACAATTCATGGGCCAGCTCGACTGATCGCATCGTCACCATATCATCCCGCGCCCGCTCACTGCATGCCTAGCGAGCTTCTACCTCGTCCCGTGGCTCCTGTCAAGCAGATTATGCGCTCGCAGACTTATGGGACAAGGGCTTCCTTGATCGTTGTCGGTCGGTTTGCTCCGCAACTGTAGGGGGCCCGAAATATTTTTCGAGCCGGCGGGACGCCGCTCGACCAGCATTATTCCAGGAGGCTAGGACTGGGCCTGAGCAGCCGGCGCCCCCGACGCCTTCAAGCCCCGGTGGAGAAAGATCGAGACGCTGCCGGTCCCGTTGTTGGCAATGGCAAGCCCCGGTTCTTCGGCGGCATGCTTGGTGGTGAGGGCAAGCGAGGCGATGGCGAAGGGGCCGCCCTTCGTCTTGTAGTTCTGCGGAGGGTATTGGAAGGTGCCGTCGCCACGGCCGTACAAGATGGAGAGGTCGTTCGACTGGACGTTGGCGACGGCCACGTCGGGCAAGTGGTCCCCGTTAAAATCCCGGGCCAGCCCGAACACGGGCCCCGCATCCGCTCCAGCTTCCTTGCCGGCCTGGAACGTGCCGTCCCCGTTGCCCAGGAAGATCGTGAAGGTGTCCATCTCCCCGTTCATCACGAGCAAGTCGGTCAGCTGGTCATTGTTGAAATCGGCGAAACCCACCACCAACGGTCGCTTCCCGGTCCGGTAGTCCGTGGGTTTCTGAAACGTGCCGTCGCCCTTGCCCAGCCAGATGGACACCGCGCTGCTCATGGGCCCCCCGTTGGTCACGGCCAGATCCGGCTTGCCGTCCCGATTCAGGTCCGCCACGGCGATGGACGTCGGCGTGTCTCCGTATTCATAGAGCACCCCTTCGGTGAACGTGCCGTCCCCGTTGCCCAGGAACACCTTCACCTTGTCGTTGCGCAGAGCCACGACGAGGTCCGGCTTCTGATCGCCGTTGAAATCCCCGCTGGCGATGGAGACCGGCGTCTTGTTCACGGTATAGCGCTGGCCCTGCCCGAAGTGCCCGTTCGCCAGCCCCAGAAAAATGGCCACATGGTCGCTGCCGGCGCAGGCCACCGCCAAATCCATCCAGCCATCGCCGTTATAGTCGTTCAACGCCAGGGCTCGGGGCTCCTTGGCGGCTTCGATCTGGACCTGATCCTTGAATGTCCCATCCCCGTTGCCGAACAACAGCGACAAGGAGTTGTTTGCGATGTTGGTGGTGATGAGATCGGTGAGCCCGTCCTGATTGAAGTCGGCGGTGGTCACCGAGGTCGGATTCTTCCCGACCGGATAGGTCGCAAAGAGGTAGAAGAGGTCCGGCGGGACGTAGGAGTCCTTTTGGACGCAGCCGGCGAACGCCAGCAGGCCCAAGACGAGCGTGACACGGAGCCCTCTCGTGGCGGCATGGCCCTGTCGGACTGCTGGGATTTGCCTCACGGAAACAGGCCTTTCTACGCTGCCGATGCCATCAACAGGAAGGGGACGACAGCTTGGACGACCACAGCCCTCGACGGGCCGATGCCGCTCCCTTGCATACGGTGAGTATACAAAGCCCCTCCACGCTTCGCAATGGTCATTCACCATGGGCAGACGCAGCTCCAGCCGGCGCCGGCTGTCATCGGCACAGGCCGTGCGGAGATTGCTGCGATTCCCTCTGGAAGATTGGCGCAGACCTGGGGTAGAATGCATTCTTGATTCAGGAGGAGGATCCCATGGCAGAAAAAGTGAAGATCGAGTTGACGATGTACGGAATTGCGGAAGTCCTCAAGTGGTGCATCGATAAAAACCACGGCCGGGTCCCCGTCGCGGAGACGGAAGGCTTCAAGAAGATGCAGGCCTTGCTCGCGGAGAAGCCGCAATCCAACGACTACTTCTCGCTGGACCAGTTCTGGAAGAAGCCGATGCTGCTGGAATTGACGGAAGACGAGGTCGCCATAATTGATCGCTGCCTCTATGACATTCCCAATTTCGACAACGTCCAGCTCCCCCAGATCAGGCACAAGTTCTGGCCGAAGCAGACCGCCGCCCGCTGACGCTCCCTTCGAGAGGAACCGGCTCTCGGCCGAACGCCGGCACAGCCGGAGAGCGGCTTTCCCGAAGGGGCGTTCGCGTGCTCGTCAATTGGGCGTGGCGGTCGGCAGGGCCGCCACTTGGGCGAGGCGGTCGGAACAAAACTTGGTGACCGGGTCCGTCTCGGCATCCGGGTCGGACCCGTCCCAGAAGACCGTGTGGATATTCCAGCGGATCACGGGATAGAAGATCACCCCCGGATTCGTAATCAACACCGCGCCGACTTCCGTCAGGATTTCCTCTTCGTCCATCCTGGTGCGCACACGCTTATAGACCTTGTCATACCAGTCCAGCATCGGACGATGGGACGCTTTGGCTTCTACGAACCTTCGGTAGGATTCTCCCGCATCCGCCACGCCCTCCTGACGGCGATCGCCGAATGCCCCGTTCAGCGCCGCATTGCGCCGGAGCATCGAGGCGCGCCAGGACGCTTCGAGATCCTCCAACTCTTCTTGGGCTTTGAGATAATCGGGGGTGAGGCTGGCCAGACAACGGCCTTCGTGTTTCAGCGCCGTGGCGCAACCGGCAAGCAGGATGCCGATCAGCAACAGGCCTGCGAGTTTCATGCGGCGCTCCTGCTCTTGACGACGAACCCCTAGAGGGAGCCTTCACCCTTCAGATACCTACGGAACCGATCCATCAACTCGGCACCGAGCGTCCCGCCTTCCGGTTTCTGTGTCTCCGGGTCCTTGAAATGCTGCCGGATTTCCGCGAGGCGCTTTTCGGCCTGCTCGTTGCCCTGCAGGCGCTTGGTTTTTTGCATCGCGGTGTCAAAGGCGTCGAAGGTCAGCTCTTTGTAACCGAAGCTCCGGATACGTTTGACGGCCTTCATCATGGCTTCGTTCCGGAACTTCGTGAGGTGTTCCGAATCGATCTCCTTCAGGCCCAGCTTGCGAGCCCGGCGCTCGGCGGCTTTTCGGATTCCGCTACGCACGAAGTCCGGCGAGGTCTGCAGCCGCTTCCAGGATTCATCCGTCCACGCAACCCGTTCTAGCGGCGCGTCCCACAGCTGCGTCAGCGCCGCCTCGTCGATCCGCGCGAGCCCCTTGTCGCGGGCCATGTCCTCGGTGTCCCGCTTGAGCATGTCGGTCACGAAATCCATGGCGATCGGGGGCGCCTGTTTGATTTTCTCCTGCAGCCGGCCCAAGGCTCCTTCGCTCCACTCCATCGGAGGACGCGCCGCTTCCTGCACGTCGCCCAGCGCTTCGACGCGTTCAAAGAGCTCGACGTTGACTTCCAGGTGGCCCCCTTCGACGGCCAGTTCTTCGGCGATCTGCTTGATCATCGACTGCATAAATTCCGGCACCGCGGCCAGCCGTTCCTTCGCCGCGGCGGTCCAGGGCAATTTCCCCTGGGCCATCTGGTCGGCGGCCGCCGCCATGCCCGCCTCCCCGCCCATGCGCCCCATCATCTGGCCCTTGAACTGGTCCAGAATCGCGCCGGTGATCTCGGGATAGCCGAGCTCGCGGGCCTTTTTCTCGGCCAGTTTCTTCACCATCCCGCGGAGAAACACCGGGGCCCGTTCCATGCGCTGCAGCGCATCTTCGGTCCAGAGGATGTCAGGGGGAGCGGCCTGATCTTGTGTTCCCATAATGAACCTTTCGGGCTGACTTACCGGTTCAACAGCTCTTTCAGTTCCTTGCCGGCTTTGAAGAACGGCACGCGCTTGGCCGGGACCGCCACGGTCGCGCCGGTCTTCGGATTGCGGCCTTCCTTCATCCGGCGGGCGCGCAGGCGAAAGCTGCCGAACCCGCGAATCTCGGTCTTGTCGCCCTTCTGCAGCGAATTGCGGATGCTGTTGAAGATGGTGTTCACGACGACCTCGGCCTGTCGCTTGGTCAGCGTCGTGACTTGTTCCGAGACTCGTTCGATGATCTGTGCCTTCGTCATGTCGTGGCCTCCTGGAGAGAAGAGTTGCGCATGCCGTCGCCGCATGAATCAGAACGCCATCAGGTACTTGAGGCTGACGCCGGTCTGAAAGTCCAGCCGGGGCAGCGGGCCGAACACATGGCTTTCCAGCAGCTCCCTGACCGAGAACCGCCGCCGGGGCTCCACCACTTTGGGCTCCCCCTCGATGCCGCCCATCTCAGCGGCGAGCTTGACGGCGTCTTCCAAATCGCCCAGCTCGTCCACCAGCTTGACGGCCTTGGCCTGCCGGCCGGTAAAGACGCGCCCGTCGGCCAATGTGCGGACCTCGCGCACATCCAGCGAGCGCCCTTCCGCCACGGCCTCGATGAACTGGCTGTGCACATCGTCCATCACGGCCTGGAGGATGAGGCGGTCATCCTCTTTCATCTTCCGGAACGGCGACCCGATGTCTTTGTGCTCGCCGCTCTTGACCACCACGCTCTCCACGCCGATTTTCTTGAGGAGGCCTTCGAAATTCGCCAGCTCCATGATTACCCCGATGCTACCCGTCAGGGTGCCGGGATTGGCCATGATCTTGTCGGTGGCGGCGGCGATGTAGTAGCCTCCCGAAGCCGCCACCGTCCCCATCGAGGCAACGACGGCCTTGTTGTTCTTGCTCCGGATGCGCTTCACCGCATCATAGATTTCCTGGGACGGCACCACCCCGCCGCCGGGGCTGTCGATCCGCAGGACGATGGCCTTCACCGTGGGGCTCTCCGCGTACTTCTTCAAGTCCCCTACGGTCTGCTGAGCGTCCAGAATCACCCCCTCGACGCGGACCAGGGCGACTCGGTCTTCGCCGGACATGTCGAGGTCCGGACCCAGGATATTGGCCAGCGTCAGGAGCAGGAATCCCCCCAGCACGAGCCAGACGAGGATCCGCAAGGGCCTCCATCGACGCGGTTTCTGCATATTGTCGTCGGCCATGGATATAAAAGAGCGATCCGCCTTCGGCCATCAGCAGCCAGCGAGAAGCTGACCGCTGACGGCTTCTTGGCTGACTGCTGCTACCCGTTGTCCGATTCGTCGTTGCGCTTCTTGGTCTTCTTGGCCGCCCGCCCGAGCGTCTGATCCAGCACGCCCTGGGTGGCATGGTACTCGTCCACCTGCTTCCGCTCCGAGTCCATCACGTGCTCCCGCAGGCTCAGCGCGATCTTCCGCTCATCCCGGTCCACCTTGATGATCTTGGCCGCCACCTCGTCCCCGACCTTGAACTTCTCCTCCATGCGCACCGAGGGCTCAAGCCCCGTCTCGCTGATATGGATCAGTCCTTCCAGGCCGCCTTCCAATTCGACGAACACGCCGAAGTCCGTGATCTTGGTGACCTTGCCGTTCACGCTGGTCCCCATCCGGTACTTCGACGGAATCTCGTCTTCCCAGGGATCGCGGCTCAGCTGCTTGTACCCCAGCGACAGCCGTTCCTTTTCCTTGTCGATCCGCAGCACGACCGCGGACACGGGCTGGCCCTTCTTGAACAGCTCGGACGGGTGCTTGATGTGCTTGGTCCAAGACATGTCGGAAATGTGGACCAAGCCGTCGATGCCCTCATCCAGGCCGACGAAGGCGCCGAAATCGGTCAGACTCTTCACCTTCCCCTCGATACGGGTGCCGCTCGGGTACTTGGCCTCGACCATGTCCCAGGGATTCGGCGCGGTCTGCTTCATCCCCAGCGAGATCTTCCGGCTGTTCGGATCCACGTTCAGGACCGCCGCTTCGACCTGATCCCCGACCGAGACCAAGCGCGACGGATGCCGGACTTCGTGCGTCCAGGACATTTCGGACACGTGCACCAGCCCTTCGACTCCCGGCTCCAGCTCGATGAACGCGCCGTAGTCGGTCAGGCTCACGACCCGCCCCTTCACCCTCGTCCCGACCGGGTACTTGCCGCCCACGTTCGTCCATGGATCCGCGCCTTTTTGCTTCAGGCCGAGCGAGATGCGGCCCGTTTCACGGTCGTACTTCAGCACCATGACTTCCACCTTGTCGCCGATCACGAACAGTTCGGAGGGATGGCCGACCCGTCCCCAGGACATGTCCGTGATGTGCAGCAAGCCGTCGATCCCGCCCAGGTCGATGAAGGCGCCGTATTCGGTGATGTTCTTGACCATGCCCTGGATCAACTGCCCTTCCTTCAGCGTCGAGAGAGTCGTCTGCCGCTTCTTGTCCCTGGTCTCCTCCAGCAGGACACGACGCGACACGACCACGTTTCCCCGGCGGTGGTTGATCTTGATGACCTTCAGCGGAAAGGTCTTGCCGACCAGGCCGTCCAGGTCGCGCACGGGATGCAGGTCGATTTGCGAGCCGGGCAGGAAGGCTTTCACGCCGATGTCCACCATCATGCCACCCTTGATGCGGGAGATAATCCGGCCTTCGACGACTTTCTCGTCCTTGTGGGCCTTTTCCAGTTCCTCCCACACCTTCATCTTGTCGGCCTTTTCCTTCGACAAGACCAGGTTGCCGTCGGCATCCTCGCGCTCCTCGATATAGACCTGAAGCCGGTCGCCCGGCTTCAGCCCCTGCAGGTCTTCCGGCACAAACTGATCGGCCGGGATGATCCCTTCCGACTTGTACCCAATATCCACGACCACCTTGTCTTTGCTGACCGCCACCACGCGGCCCTCGATGATCGTACCCTCTTCGAAGTTCCGGAAGGTCTCTTCGTACAGAGCCTCCAAGGCCACCCGGTCCATCACCTCGCCCCCCTGCTTCGTTGCCATGTCCATGCGTATGATCCTAACTTTCTGAACTTCCGACTCCCGTCGGATGCTGATGGCCTCCGTGGCGGCGGTGCAGCCCTCTCTGGGCCGCCATGCCCGCCGAAACACCCGGTCTCACTCAGCGCTGAGAGACCCGGCAGCCTGACCGGCGGACCGGTCCGCCGGCGGGGGTACTTGCCCCAACTCGGCGATCCGCTCCATGACAATCCGGCTCACGTGTTTGTAGAACTCCTTCCCTGTCATCCGATCCAGATCCTTCGTGAAATCCACCGGCGCCCCGAACCGTACATCGATCGGCCGAAACCGCACCCAGGTCCTGCCCATCGGCAGCGCGTCGAAGGCGCCTTTGATATACGCCGGCACCACGGGACACCGGGTTTCTTCCACGATCACGCCGATCCCCGGCTTACCCGTCCGCAAAGCCCCATCCGGCGTGCGCGTGCCTTCCGGATAGATCACCACGACCTGCCCCTGCTTGATCAGGCTGATCGCCTTCCCAAACCCTTCCCGATCCAATCGGCCCAGCCGGATGGGGATCCATCCCAACCAGCGGCAGACCGCTTTGACCCAGTTAGGGCCGAATAAGTCCTGACGGCCCAAGTACCAAGCCCGCCGCCTGAGACCGCAGCCCACGAGCGGAATATCCAGGTAGCTGGCATGGTTCGCCGCAATCAACAGTCCCCCCTGTTTGGGCACCAGTTCCAGCCCTCGGACCCGAAACCGGAAACAGAGTCGGACGATCGCTTGGCAGACCACCCACAGGTACGCATACGCGATTCCGCTCACAGTTTGGTCGCGATCACATCCGACAGCCGGTCGACCACCTGCTGCACCGTCAGCGCCGAGGAGTCGACCAGGACTGCATCCGGCGCCGGGACGAGCGGGGCCAGTTCCCTGGTCCGGTCCTGCCTGTCTCGAATCTCGATCTCCTGACGGGTCTCTTCCAACCGCGACGCCTGACCTACCTCGGCCAGGTCATGATGCCGCCTAGCCGCTCTGGTCGCCACATCCGCGTCCAAAAAAAACTTGGCCTGGGCCTGGGGGAAAATGCGCGTTCCCAGATCCCGCCCGTCGGCGACAATCCCGCCTGCCGAGCCGATCTGCCGCTGGACCGGGAGCAGCCATTCGCGCACCGCCGGAATCGCCGCAACCAGGGAGGCCAGCCGGCTGATCTCGGGCTGGCGGATCTCCTCCGTCACATCCCGCCCGTCGACCGACACCAGGGGCCGGTCGGGCCGATACTCTAGCGCCACCTTGGTCGTGGGCAGCACCCCCGCCACGGCCGCCGCATCCGATGGATTGACGCCGGCCTCGCGCACTTTCCACGCCACGGCCCGATACAGGGCGCCCGTGTCCAGATACAGGTAGCCCAGTCTCGCCGCCAGGAGCTTGGCCACCGTGCTCTTGCCGGCTCCGGCCGGGCCATCCAGGGTCACGATCAGCCGCCGCTGTGTCGTTGGCGCAACCGATGCGCCTTCGGATCGGGCCTGCATGGCGGACCGGGTCATAACGGTGTCGTTAACTCCAAGAGCTTGCGCTCGAACTCAGGGAACGAGGTCTCGATGCAGACTGTGTCGTCGATTCGAGACGGGGCGTCCGCGACCAGCCCGGCCACCGCCATGGACATGGCCACACGGTGGTCCCCGTGGCTGCGGCAGGAGGCCCCTGTGAACGGTCGCCCCGCCGCGCCTTCGATGACCATCCCGTCCTGCGTCTCGGTGATCGTCGCGCCCATTTTGCGCAGTTCGGACGCCATCGTGGCGATGCGATCGCTTTCCTTCACCCGCAACTCGCCCGCGCCGCTGATCACCGTCCGGCCCTTCGCGTAGGCGGCCGCCACACAGAGCACGGGGAATTCGTCGATGGTTTGCGGAATCTGCGCCTCTCCGATCGTCACGCCGCGCAACGACGCAGCCCGCACCCGCAGGTCCGCAATCGGCTCTCCCGCCTCTTCCCTCGGATTCAGCACCTGAATATCGGCCCCCATCTCCTGCAAAATTGTGAGCAGGCCGATGCGAGTGGGATTGACGCCCACGCCGCTGATCGTCACATCGGACCCGGGCACGAGCGATGCGCCCACCAGAAAAAACGCGGCAGCCGAAAAGTCTCCCGCCACGGGCAACTCATTGACCCCTGGCCAGCCCGTGGCTGGCCGCCCATCGAGCACCAAGGCCCGCCCCTGCTCTCTGATCGGAATGCCGAAAAATCGGAACAGACGCTCCGTATGGTCCCGCGACCGTCTCGGTTCCGTGATGCTGGTCTGCCCTTCGGCGAACAGACCGGCTAGGAGCAGCGACGACTTCACTTGCGCGCTGGCCACCGGCGATTGATAGGCCATCCCCGTGAGCCGGCTGCCGGTAACGGCCAGAGGGGCCAGCTCGCCGCCCTTGCGACCGGCGATCGTCGCGCCCATGACACGCAGCGGCTTGACCACCCGGCCCATCGGACGTCGCCGGATGGATTCGTCGCCTGTCAGGACCGTGAAGAAGTCCTGCCCGGCCAGGAGCCCGGCCAGCAACCGAATGCCCGTGCCGGAGTTCCCGCAATCGATCGGCTGGGACGGCTCGGAGAGGCCCCACAGACCCTTGCCGGACACCAGCAGTCGGTCCGGCTGTTCCTGGATGGGGATGCCCATCGCCTGCAGGGCCCGCATCGTATTCAGACAGTCCTCGCCACGGCAGTAGCGGGTGACCAGGCTATCCCCCTCCGCCAACGCACTCAGGATCAGGGCCCGGTGCGTGATGGACTTGTCCCCCGGCACCGTCAATGTGCCGCGCAAGGCCCCCCCCGGTGTGACGGTCAACGAGGTCATGGTTTGTTCAGCCGCTCCCGCACGTCTTTGGCCCGCGTCAGTTCCTTTTCGATGCCCGGCCCGTCGCCCGCCTGGATGAGCCGCCTGAGCTCCTGAAGATGGCGAATGTAGATATCCAGCTGCGCCACCACGTTGTCCCGGTTCCACAGAAAAATGTCCCGCCACATCTCCGGCGAGCTGGCGGCGATGCGGGTCGTGTCGCGCAACCCGCCTCCCGCATAGGCCAGCAAATCCAACTCCGGTGTCTGGCCCTCCTTGACCTCCGTCAGGGCATTGATCAAGGCGAAGGCCGCCGCATGGGGCAGATGGCTGACGGCGCCTAGGACCCGATCGTGCAGAAACGGATCCATCGAGAGCACGACGGAACCGGCTGTTTCCCAGACTTGGCGGACCGTGGCCAGCGCGCGCGCATCAGTCTGCGCAGTGGGGGTCAAGATACAGCGGGCGCCTGTGAAGAGATCCACGGAGCCGGCAGCCACGCCAGTCTTTTCCTTCCCGGCGATCGGATGGCCGCCCACGAAGCAGACCCGCTCCGGCATCAGCCCTTCCGCTTGCGCGACCAGCGCCCCTTTTACGCTTCCGACATCGGTGACGATCGTCCCCTCGGCCAGACACCGGGCCCAGTCCTTGAGGTGCCGCTCGTAGGTATCGACCGGCGTCGCCAGGACCACCAGGTCGGCGACGGCGACGCCTTCCTTGGCGTCCGCCACGTACCGATCGATCGCGCCGAGCGCCACGGCGGTCTTGAGGTTTTCCACGCGCCGGCCGATGCCCACCACCTGATCAGCCATCCCCCGTCGCTTGAGGATCATCCCCAGCGAGCCGCCGATCAGACCGACTCCGACGATCGCCACGTGTTTGAAATGCACGGCCATAAGCAAATTATGAATACTGAACGATGAATGATGAGTTCACGCCGAGGCCGCCCATGGCAAGGGCCGGACCATTCATCGTTCTGCATTTATCATTCAACATTGTGTTTCAGATCTCCCGACCGACCGCCACCGCGATCTTCCGGAGGTCTTGCATCAATTCCTTGAACTTGCTCGGCTTGATGGATTCCTCCCCGTCGCAGAGGGCACACTCGGGATTGGAGTGGACCTCGATCAACAGGCCGTCCGCGCCGGCCGCCACGGCGGCCTTGGCCATCGGCGCCACCAGATTCCATTTGCCCGTGGCGTGGCTAGGGTCCACGATGACGGGCAGATGGGACAGTTCCTTGAGCGTCGGCACCGCGGCCAGATCCAGGGTGTTGCGATACTGGGTTTCGAACGTGCGGATGCCGCGCTCGCAAAGGATCACGTTGCGATTGCCGCGGGACATGATGTACTCGGCGGACAGGAGAAACTCTTTCAGCGTGGCCGAGAGCCCCCGCTTCAACAGCACCGGCTTGTCGTAGGCGCCGACCTCCTTGAGCAGCTCGAAGTTCTGCATGTTGCGGGCGCCGATCTGGATGATGTCCGCCTTCTGGAGGAACAGCTCGATGTCGCGGGTGTCAAGGATCTCACTCACCACCGGCATGCCAGTCTGCCTCTTGGCCTCGAGCAGGTAGTCCAGCCCTTCCCGTCCCACGCCCTGGAACGAATAGGGCGACGTGCGCGGCTTGTAGGCCCCGCCCCGCAGGATACTGCCCCCGGCCGCCTTGACCTCATGGGCGATGCCCACGGTCAGTTCGAGCTTCTCGACCGCGCAG
The DNA here is from genome assembly GCA_005799365.1 of Nitrospiraceae bacterium. GTDB lineage: Bacteria > Nitrospirota > Nitrospiria > Nitrospirales > Nitrospiraceae > SYGV01. The sequence goes on along the minus strand of SYGV01000133.1, from coordinate 1,958 downwards.
GGACCGGCCATGATTGCCAGCTTCTGGCCGCCGACCTTGACACCGCACACATCGATGACCGTGTTGTCCTTCTTGAACTCGCGGCTGACGAGCTTCCACGGGGCCAGGATGGGCGTGACGCTTTCCACGCCTGGGAATGCGGTGATCGGCTGGTTCTGGAGGATCCGATCGTCGCCGATGACGCCGATGATCGTGCGCTCCTCTCCCTGCGTCATATGCGTTTTCAAACCTAGTTCGCGCAGCCGATCCAGCAAGTGATCGATCTGGGGTTCGGTGGCTTCTGGTTTCAGCACAATAATCATGACAGCCTCGTACTCTTCCAATAACCGTCTATCTTGTTGGCGTTCCCACAACCTTCTTGAGGGCGGCCAGAAACCGGCGGTTCTCTTCTGGGAGACCGACCGTGACGCGCACCATGCGGCCTTCGATGTGGCGGACGATGACGCCCTCGCGCAGGAGGCCCTGAAACACCTCCCGGCCGTCGCGGCCGACGTCGAAATAGAGGAAATTCGCCTGACTCGGCAGCGGCTGGAAACCCAACACGGCGAGCCCGGACCTGACCGCAACCATCTCCGTTTGATTCAGCGCGCGGCTCTGCGCCACATGCTCCTCGTCGGTCAAGGCGGCCAAGGCAGCCCGTTGGGCTAGGCTGTTGGTATTGAACGGGGGACGGAGGCGATTCAGATATCCCGCAATCTCGCTCGTTGTCACCCCATAGCCGATGCGCAGACCGGCCAAGCCGTAAATCTTGGAAAAGGTGCGCAGCACGATCGCGTTCCGGCCTTGTCGCACATAGGCGAGGCTGTCCGGAAACTCACGGCTCTGCACATATTCGTAATAGGCCTCGTCGAACACCACGATCACCGACTCCGGGACACGCGCCATCAGACGGCTCACCTCGTCCGCGGTCACCATGGTTCCGGTGGGATTGTTGGGATTGCACAAGAAGAGGAGCCGGGTCTTCGGCGTGACGGCCTCCGCCATGGCCGCCAGATCATGGCGGCCCTCCCGCACGGGGACAATGACGGGTTTCCCATGCGCGGCGGTCACCTCCATCTTGTAAATCACGAAGGTCTGGTCGGCCATGACCGCTTCATCGCCAGGCGACAGGAACGTCCGCGCCAAGAGACCGATGATCTCGTCCGAGCCGTTGCCCAGAATGACCTGCTCCGGCTGAACCTTCCAGCGATCCGCCAGGGCCACGCGCAACTTATGGGCGCCTCCGTCGGGATACCGATGCAACGTGGCCGTGGCCTCGGCCAGCACGGCCAGAGCCTTGGGCGAAGGCCCAAGCGGGTTCTCGTTGGACGCCAGCTTGATGGCCTTGGGAATCCCCAGTTCACGTTCCAGCTCTTCCACCGGCTTGCCGGGAACGTAGGGAGTCAGGGATGCGATATCGGGATGGACGTTGAGCGGCATAGAGTTTAGTTGTGAGCCGGGTACGATCCTAGAATCTTCATGAACAGGCACCGGCTCTTGATCTCCTCCAGCGCCTTCTTCACCGGTTCCTCTTCGATATGGCCTTCGACATCCACGAAGAAGATGTACTCCCAGGCCTTGCGACGGGACGGCCGGGATTCAATTTTGGTCATGTTAAGGCCATGCGAAGCGAAGGGCCGCAGCAGATCGTACAGCGCGCCGACCTTGTCCTTTACCGAGATCATGACCGAGGTCTTGTCTTTGCCGGTCCGCTCCGGCGCCTTCTTCGAGAGGACCAAAAAACGGGTGAAGTTGTGGACATTGTCCTCGATCCGCGCCTTGATGATCTTTAACCCGTAGAGCTGCGCCGCCAACTCCGAGGCAATGGCTGCCGCCGTGGGATCGGTGGCGCAGATTTCGGCGGCCCTGGCCGTGCTGGTCACTTCCGAGACCGGCACCTGCGGCAGGTTGGTCTCCAGCCAGTGGCGACACTGGGCGATGGGCTGCGGGTGCGAATAGATTTTCGTGATGTCCTCGAT
>SYGV01000132.1 GCA_005799365.1 Nitrospiraceae bacterium | reverse complement strand
GCGCAGATTGAAGCCAGCAAAAGCTTTACGAAAGACCTGCTCGTCCGGCAGCGCATTCCCACGGCTGCGGCGCGCAGTTTCGATACGCTCAAGCCGGCGCTGGACTACCTCGAGCGACATCCGCTCCCGCTCGTGGTGAAGGCCGACGGGCTTGCGCAGGGCAAAGGCGTGGTCATTGCCGCTGGCCGCGAACAGGCGGCGCAGGCGGTGACGGATATGTTGGATAAAGGTACGTTCGGGCAGGCCGGCCGCCGAGTGGTGATCGAGGAGTTTTTGGACGGCGAGGAGTTGACCCTCATGGCCTTTGCCGACGGCAAGACGGTGGTGCCGATGGTGGGGGCGCAGGACCATAAGCGTGTGGGAGATGGCGACACAGGACCCAACACGGGAGGGATGGGGGCCTATGCGCCGGCTCCCTTGGCCACTCCGGCGTTGCGCGAGACGGTGGTGCAACAAGTACTCCGTCCGACGATCGAAGCCCTGTCGAAAATGGGCAGTCCCTTCCAGGGCGTCTTGTATGCCGGCCTCATGATCGTGCGCGGCCAACCCTATGTCCTGGAGTTCAATGCCAGGTTCGGCGACCCGGAGACGCAAGTGGTGCTGCCGCTCCTGAAAACTGATCTGGTGACGGTGCTGGAGGCGGTGGTCGAGCATCGCCTGGACCAACTTCAAATCGAATGGCACGATCGGGCCGCCGTCTGTGTGGTCATGGCAGCCGGCGGGTATCCCGGGGCCTATGCCGCCGGTACGCCGATTGCCGGACTCCCGGATGCCCCGTCGGCTTCCGATGCTGTAGTGTTTCATGCGGGCACGAAGCGGCAAGGCGGAGCGGTGGTGACGGCCGGAGGCCGTGTCCTGGGCGTGACGGCGACCGGCAAGGGGTTGGCGGAGGCCCGCGATCGCGCCTATGGCCAAGCGCGCGCTATTTCATTCGACGGCTGCCACTTCCGATCGGATATCGGCGCCAGGGCGATTCGGCCCACTGTGTGAAGGCCTCCATGCGATGGGACGGGACGGAATATCCGTGGCACGTGTCCTGACGTTGACCAGGACCGATCCGTCCGCCATGAAACCGGCCTTGGAGGAGGCCGTCCGCATTGCGCAGGCCGGCGGAGTCTTGGCCGTGCCGACCGAAAGTTTTTATGCGCTTGGCGCATCGGTCGGTTGTTCTCCGCGGCAGGCTGAGGCGATCCGCCGCGTTTGCCGCATCAAGGGGCGGGGGGACGGCAAGCCCTTGCTGGTGCTGATTGCAGCCCAAGCCCAGCTGGATTCTCTGGTGACATTGGTGCCTCGTGCCGCAACGGTGTTGATGCAACAGTTCTGGCCTGGTCCGCTCACGATCGTGTTTCCCGCGGCCGAGGGGTTGCCCGATGAGCTGACCGCCGGGACCGGTACGGTGGGGGTCCGGTTGTCGGCATACCCTATCTTGGAGGACGTGCTGTGTCGGACCGGTCCTTTGACCGGTACGAGCGCGAACCGATCGGGTGCGCCTCCGGCGAGGACGGCGGAGGAAATTAATCAGGCTGTGGGGGGCGAGGTGGATATGATTCTCGACGGAGGGCCGACACCGGCGGCTCGACCCTCGACAGTGGTTGATGTCAGTGGCGCCGTTCGGGTGTTGCGGGAAGGGCCGATCGCATCTGCGCAGATCCTGGCGGTCCTCGCAGAGGCGGGGCTGGCGTCATCCCTGCGAGGAATCGGATGACGCTGATCGCCCGGGCAGGTATGATGGGGAAAGCTCGCAGGTACGTAACCATTCGGAAAGGAAGGAGTGGACAAGCATGACGTCTGCAATAAGGCCCAGCGTGCGGGGACTGGTGTTGGCGGCGGGAATGGCCCTGATGCTCACCGGCTGCGACTATTGGCCGCCGGCGCTCCAGGCTCAGATCGAGCAGCTCAAGGCCGAGGTGCAGACGGCTGCCGCGGAACGAGCCAGCCTCGATAATCAGCTGAAGGACGCGGTGAAGGCCAAGGAGGAGATTCAGTCGCGACTGGATGAACTGTCACGGTTGAACCACGAGCTGGCCGGCAACATCGCCACCCTCAAGCAAGCTTTGGATGCGGAGCGTGAGAAGATCGCCAAGCTGGGCAAGTCCGGTACGAAGGCGGCCCCCAAGGCGGCGGCAAAGCCTGCGCCGGCGCAGAAGAAACCGTCGGCCAAGACTCAAGCGAAGGCCCATGCCAAGAAAAAAGTCTGAGGGAGTGGCCCGGGTCGTCTAGGACGTGCTGGAGGTCGGAGTCGAGGCCGACGACGTGCCGGTCGGTTGACTTGATGGGGCGCTGCTCGTTCCACCCGTTCCGCTGCTGGATGAAGGGGCGGCGACCGGTGCGCTTTCCGAGGAGCCGGCGGTCGGGGCAGTCGGTAGTGCAGTCTGCTCTTTCTTTGGTTCGGGTTGGCCGTTTGAGGGTTTGCCGGCTGATTCCGATTGTCCGGGCGGCTTCATCTTGTCCGAGTAGTCGGTGACATACCAGCCGGTTCCTTTGAACATGATGGCCGGGGCCGAGATCACCTTGGTGACCGGTTGTTCGCAACGGGGGCAGGTGGTTACCGGCGGGTCGCTCATCTTTTGTTTGATTTCAAAACGATGCTCGCAGCCCTGACAGACATATTCGTATATCGGCACGACTCACCTCATCTCTCTGTAGCGGACGCCGCGGAACCGATCCTCGATTGCCTGAGCCGTCGTTGAGATAAGCCGTCGCCCCGCAAAGTCAATCGCTCAGGCTCCCTACAATCTTCCAGTCTTCTCAGCGGCCGCGCAACGGTTACGAGGTCAGCTTCTTCAGCGCAGCCTCCATCCGGTCCATGCCGCGCGTGATGGCCTCCGTGCCGGTAGCATAGGAAAGGCGGATATGGGAGGCGCTGCCGAAAGGCTCACCGGGCACGACCGCGATCTGGGCTTCCTTGAGCAAATAGGCGGCCAAGGCCGCCGGCGTATTGATGGGGGGCTGGCCGGGACGGAGCTGGAACAGGCTTGCCACGTTGGGAAACGCATAGAAGGCGCCGGCCGGCATGCGGCAGCTCACGCCGGGCATTTTGTTCAACCGCTCGACCATCAATCGTCGTCGCCGGTCGAATTCAACGACCATCTGGCGGGGGAAGGCATCGCCTCCGCGCAGCGCGGCCACGGCGGCCTTCTGCGAGATGGACGTGGGATTGGAGGTGCTCTGGCTTTGAATGTCCGCCATGGCGGTAATCAGCGGCTTGGGGCCTGCCGCATAGCCGATGCGCCAGCCGGTCATCGCGTAGGCTTTGGAGACGCCGTTGACGACCAGGGTCCTGGCGGCGATCTCGGGGCTCAAGGTGGCGATGCTGATGTGCCGGGCTCCGTCATAGAGGATCTTCTCGTAGATCTCGTCGGAAATCACGACGAGATCGTGTCGCAGCGCGATGTCGGCGATGTCCTCCAGCGTGGCGCGGTCGTAGGTGGCGCCGGTCGGATTGCCGGGGCTGTTGACGATGATCGCCTTGCTCCTGGGCGTCAGGTGCGCCTCCAGCAGGGCCTTGGTGACGGCGTAGCCGGAGGCCTCGCT
>SYGV01000131.1 GCA_005799365.1 Nitrospiraceae bacterium | reverse complement strand
CATAACAGGCCTCGCAACCCCGATCCCCATCCTGAAAATAGCCTACTGCAAGAGGGGGTGCATTGCAACTGACGGAGCCGGCGGCCGGCTCGTCTGTTATAATGGCGCGAGTCGGTTCTTCGCCCCCACAGAGTCGGCCGCGCACCTTTGGATGCGCCCTCCTTCACGGCTCCAGACACAGTGGCAGACCGGATGAGCAAGACGACGGACGGCCAGTACGACATACGGGAACAGAGCCGGCGCGCCGGCCTCCGCGACGGAGCCTTTTACGCCGCCGCGCAAGGCGGGGGGGAGAACTATCTCTCCGCCTTCGCCCTGCTCCTCCACGCCACCCCGTTGCAGATTGGGCTGCTGTCGGCCCTTCCCCAGCTGGTGGGCACCTGGGCCCAGTTGATCTCGGTCAAGGTCTTGAACCGACTCCGGCGCCGCAAGACGATCATCCTGGCCGGCGCCGGCAGCCAGACGTTCTTTTGGCTGCCGCTCGTGGCCCTCCCCCTCATGTTTCCCGAATACGGGGCCTGGTTGCTGATCGCTTGCGCGGTGGTCTACTTCGCCTTGGGCCATTTCATCGTGCCGGCCTGGCACAGCCTCATCACGGATTTGATCGAGCCCAACGAACGGGGCGCCTATTTCGCCCGCCGGGCCAAAATCATGGCCGCCACCAACTTCTTGGCCCTCTGCCTGGCCGGGCTGATCCTCCAATCGGCCCAGACCCAGGACGTTCCCTGGCCCTGGGCCGGATTCGCCGTCATTTTTCTCCTGGCCGCCGCCGCCAGGGCCGGCTCCACTTCCGCCCTAGCCCGCATCGACGAAGCCACCGCCCGAGCCACGCGCGAAGCGGAGGTGCACCTGCTGGACTTTTTACGTCACGAGCGCAGCGTAAACTTCAAGCGGTTCCTGCTGTTTTCCGGTCTCATGCACGTCTGTGTCCTGATCGCCGGCCCCTATTTCGTGGTCTACATGATCCGGGATTTGCACTTCACCTACCTGGAGTATGGAACCTGGCTGGCGGCCGGCGTCCTGGGGCAACTCCTCACGCTCAAACCCTGGGGCCTGATCAGCGATCAGTACGGGAACAAGAAGCTCATGGTGGTGACCGGGCTCGCGGTGCCGGGCCTGCCCATGCTCTACTTGCTCTCCACCAACCTGGCCTTCCTCGTCATCGTGAATTTGTTGGGGGGCATCGTCTGGGCTGGTCTCGCCCTTGGCCTACAGAACTACGTCTTCGACGCAGTACGCGCAGAGGACCGGGCGAAAGGCGTCGCGGTCTGGCACACGATCAACGCCATCGGCTGGTTTGTCGGTGCCATGGTGGGGGGCTGGCTGGCAACCGTGACTCCGGCTGAGATTCATTGGGCCGGCGTGACCGTGCAGCTGGCCTCGAATTTGCCAGTGGTCTTTTTTCTCTCCGGCCTCCTCCGGCTGATCGTAGCCCTCACCTTACTGGGCACCTTCGGCGAAGCGCGCGCGGTGGAAACAATCTCGCACCGGCAACTCCTGACGAAGTTGCCCCTCGTCAAACCGTTCAGCAAAGCCTTCGACAAACGTGAGCGCGGCGGGGAGGCGTAACGCCGCGATGAGGCGCCACGTACCACCGCAGAGAACTGGCCTTAGGGCATCATGCCGTGCGGCGGCTGCCCCTTCTCCCCTTCCTCCTGCTTCATCTTCTCGTTGAATTGATCGGCATGGCTCCGAATGTCCTTTTGAGGGACCGGCGGGGGGGCGTCCGCACAACCGACGAGCGACAGGCTTCCAAGAATCACCGCCGTGACCAACAGTCCGATCAGACGCTCCGATCTGTCCATGACGCTCCCTCCTTCAATAGCCATGTACGATGCGATACCCAAGCCCAGCGGGCCTATTATGCGACACCTGCCTCGGACTTGCCAGTGCCTCGTCCGCGGCGTCGCCAAGCAGTCCCGAGCAGCTGCACCCCATTGACAAGGGGCCACGCCCGCGTGTAGCGTGACGCCATCTTGAGGGCCTCCTTGAGCCCGCCGATGGAGGCTCCTGATGTTCCCGACCTGCCGCATCCGAACCTTAATTGCACTCTGTGTTCTCGTCCTGCTCTGCACGACGACCGGCTATGCGGCTGATCTCACGACTCCGGAAGGCGCCTTGCGGGCGCTGGTGCGGGCGAACGAGAATAAGGACATGGCCACGATCGCCACGCTCATGGCTCATGACGACGACATCGTGAGTTACACGATCGAAGGGCGCAAATACGTCGGGTGGGCGGACTTCGCCCGCGACATGGAGACCGAGTTCAAGGACGCCACGCGTATCGAGATTCCGATCACCGGACTGAAAGTCTGGACGCGAGGCGAGACCGCCTGGTTTGCGATGGAGCTGGACTACATTCGCTACCTCGGCAGCGGCAAAGAGGAAGTGCGGATGCTCCTCCCCCTGCGCGAGACCGGCATCATGGAGCGGCGCAACGGGCAGTGGATGCTGGTGACGTTCCATGAGTCCTTCCGCAGCGAGGTGTCCATCACACCGGGCACAT
>SYGV01000130.1 GCA_005799365.1 Nitrospiraceae bacterium | reverse complement strand
GAAATCGGGGACACGGTCCGGGTCCATGTCAAGGTCGTGGAGGGCGAGAAAGAGCGTATCCAGGTGTTTGAAGGCACGGTGATCAGCCGGAAGGGCGGGCGGAACAGCGAGACCTTCACGGTGCGCAAGGTTTCGTATGGCGTGGGCGTCGAGCGGATTTTCCCGGTGCACTCGCCCATCGTGACCAAGGTGGACGTGGTACGCCAGGGCAAGGTGCGCCGGGCGAAGTTGTACTACCTGCGGGGCCGGAAGGGCAAGATGGCGAAGGTCGGCGAGCGCGAGTTCTCGCCGGAGTCCAGGGCCCAGGCGGCAGCCAAGGCGACGGAGCCGGTGTCGGACGAGGCCGCGTCAGCCGGCAAGGCCTGACCGGGCGTTTCGATCATTCTGTCGCGGGCGCGCCCGCGCCGCCGGACGCGTGGCCGTGTGACGGGGGCCTGCGTGGAGCCAACCGACTGTTTTGAGGCGGAAGCTTGGCGCCGCGGGTACCGTCTGGTGGCCGGTGCGGATGAGGCGGGCCGAGGTCCCTTGGCTGGGCCGGTCGTGGCCGCCGCGGTGATTCTGCCTCGCCGGTGCGTTTTCCGGGGGCTCAACGACTCCAAGCAGGTGGCCGAACACGAACGGGAGCGGCTCTATGCGGAGATCACCGAGCGCGCCCTGGCGCTGGGAGTCGGGCAGGCCAGTCCGCAGGAGATCGATCGTTTGAACATCCTGGAAGCGACCCGGCTGGCGATGCGCCGGGCGATTCAGGCCCTCTCCCTCCAGCCAGACTTTTTGCTTGCCGATGCGTTGGCCCTTCCGGAACTGTCCATGCCGCAGCGGCCCATCATCAAAGGCGACGGTCTTTCCGTCTCCATCGCGGCGGCCTCCATCATTGCCAAGGTCACGCGGGATCGTGTGATGCTGGATTACCATCGGCGGTTCCCCCACTACAATTTCCACGTGCACAAGGGCTATCCGACCCCCGAGCATCTGCGGTTGCTGGCCGAGCACGGTCCCTGTGACATTCACCGTCGGAGTTTCCGGCCGGTGTCGGAGACCGCCTTCCCGTTTGAGGGCGCCGGCGGTCTTGAGGTGGGGCGGTGAGCGCGGATCTGCGGCAGCTGTTCGGCCGTCGAGCCGAATCGGATGCCGAAGCCTTGTTGCGCCGGAAGGGCTACAAGATTCTTGGCCGGAACGTCCGTTCATCGGTTGGCGAACTGGACTTGGTCGCCAAGGACGGCGAGGTGTTGGTGTTCGTGGAGGTCAAGGCGCGGCAAACGGACGCCATGGGCGGCGCGATCCATGCGGTGGATGGACGGAAGCGGGCCAAGCTCATCAAGCTGGCCTCCCAGTACCTAGCACAACGCGGCCTAGTCGCCCCGGTCTGCCGGTTTGACGTGGTGGTGTGCCGGGGCGGCCGAGATCGGCCCGATCAGTTGGAGCATATTCAGAATGCCTTTGAGGTGCCGGCGGGCGAGCTGCGGGGGTGACGGTGGTGGCGAGGCTGTGACAACCAGAAGGCGGAAGGCAGCGCGCGGAAGGCAGCCGGACTGCTGTGGTCCGCCTGCTGCCTTCTGCCTTGTGCCTATTGCTTTTTGCAGCAGGCCCCGATCCTGGGCGTCGCGATGATCCAACTCTTTCACGTCTGGAAACATTATGCCAAGCGGCCGGCCCTGTCCGACATCACGTTACAGGTCGAGAAGGGCGAGTTCGTCCTGCTCATGGGGCCCAGCGGAGCGGGCAAGACGACGTTGCTCAAACTGCTCTTCTGCGCGGAGCGAGCCGACGACGGCCAGATTCTGATCCAGGGCAAGAACGTGGCCCGCATCAAACCCTCGGGGGTGCCCTATTTGCGGCGCACGATGGGATTCGTCTTCCAGGACTTTCGGCTGCTCCAAAAGAAAACCGTCTTCGACAATGTGGCCTTGCCGCTGCTAGTGCAGGGCCTCTCGTCGTTCGATATCCGGCGGAAAGCCTCCGAGGCGTTAAAGGCCGTGGGGCTGGAGCACAGGAAGGAGAGCCGCCCCGCCATGTTGTCGGCCGGCGAGCAGCAGCGGGCCTGCATCGCGCGGGCGATCGTCAATAGTCCGCTGATCCTCCTGGCCGATGAGCCGACGGGCAACATGGACCCGGACCTCGCCGCGGATATCATGGACCTGTTCAAGACGATCAATGCGCGGGGCACGACGCTCGTGATCGCAACGCACAACCGGCAAGTGGTGGAGCAGGTGAACCGGCGCGTCGTGACGCTGGCCGAAGGCCGGCTGGCCTCGGACGTGGGAGCCAGGCAATGAGACGGCTCGGCTATTGGGTCCGCGAGGCCGTCACCAACATCCGGGTCAACCAGACGACCACGTTCATTGCCGTCGTAACCACGGCCTTCACGCTGGTCTGCTTCGGCGTATTTCTGCTGCTGTACCTGAATCTCCGGGGCGCCGTCAGTTCGCTGCAGGACGACATCAAGGTGATCGTCTATCTGCACGACGACCTGCCGGCGCAGGGACTGGCTGATCTCCAGCGACGGTTGAGCGGGGAGCCGGAGGCGGCGGACCTAGCCTACGTGTCCAAGGACAAGGCGCTGGCCGATTTTCGCGCGCAATTTCCGTCTGAGCAGGGTCTGCTCCAAGGCCTGGGAGAAAATCCGTTGCCCGCCTCGTTCGAAATGACGTTGACGCCACGGTACCGATCGGTGGACGCAGTCAAGCGCTGGACCGATCGGCTCAAGGCGGTGCCGGGGGTGGCGCAGGTCCAGTACAGCCGGGATTGGATCGACAACCTGGCGACCATGATCGGCTATGTGGAGCTGGCGTCGGTGGCCGTGGGGATGCTGTTGGCCGCGGCGTCGGTAACCATTATCGCCAATACGATCCGTCTGACTCTGTATGCGCGGCGGGAAGAAATCGAGATCATGCGGTTGATCGGCGCCACCGGGGCCTTCATCAAAATCCCCTACCTGCTGGAAGGGGCGGTCCTGGGGGCGTTGGGCGCGATGTTGGCCCTGGCGCTGCTCAAGGGCGGGTTCGAGTTCATGACCCTCCATCTGGGCCTGCCGAGCCGGGTGCTGGGGCTCGCGCCGAAGCTCGGGTTTTTCCCCTTCCAGATGTCGGTCTGGCTGGTCGTGGCCGGGCTGTTCCTGGGCACCGTCGGCAGCCTCATCTCATGGGTCGGCTTGGAGCGGAGTCGGACATGAAGGCTGTGAGGCTGGCGCTGCTGATCGGAATCGCAGGGGGCTGCTGGCCGGTGGCCGGCGATCCGGCTCTGGCCGCAAAAGATCGCAGCGACCCCATTTCCAAGAAGATCGAGCACGAGCGGAAAAACCTGGAGAAGTTGCAGGACGAGATCCAGGAAAAGAAGAAGCACGCGGTCGAGGCGGAAAAAAAACGCGAGTTTACCATGCAGGCGATCCAGGACCTGGACGAGCGCCTGATGCACAGCCGCCACGAGCGGCAGGACATCGGTCGCAAGTTGGCGCAGAAGGATCGGGAAATCGAGGAGATCAACAGCCAGATCGGGTCGCTCCGCGCGCGGATCGGCGACCGCCGCAGTTCGATCCTGACGCGCATCCGCGTGCAGTACATGGAGGGCCGGTTCGGCTATCTGAAGGCCTTGCTGTCCCTGGACAACTACGGGGACCTGCAGCGGAGGTTCCAATACCTTTCCGCTGTCTCCAAACGAGAGTATGATCTGCTGGACGCCTACCAGGACGATGTGGGGCGGTTGCAGCAGAGCGAGCGGCAACGGGCGGAGGCCCGTGAGGAGATGGTGGTCTACAAGCAGCATACGGAACAGAAGCTGAAAGAGATTCAAGGCTTCAAGCGGGAGAAGAATCTCTTTCTGGCCAGGGTGACGCATGAGAAGCAGGCCTATGACCGGATGGTCGAGGAGTTGGAACGGTCTGCGGGTCGGATCGATTCGCTGCTCAAGGACCTGGAAGCGCGTCGGCGGGCGGCGGCCGCCAAGCCCAGAAAGGACATGGCGGGCATTCACCCGTTCAAAGGCTCCCTGCACTGGCCGGCCGACGGGCATGTGGTGTCTCATTTCGGGCGGCAGAAACACCCGATGTTCGACACCTACGTGCAGAAGAAGGGCATTGAGATCCGGACCGAAGAAGGCAGCGCGATCCGCGCGGTCATGCCGGGAACGGTTGCCTATGCGGATTGGCTCAAGGGCTATGGCTTGGTGGTGATCCTGGACCATGTGAACGGCTTCTTCTCGCTCTATGCGCATGCGTCCAAGTTGATGGCGAAAGTCGGGGAGCAGGTGCAGACGGGGCAGGTGATCGGAGAGACCGGGGATACGGGGCTGACCGGGGAAAGCACGCTCTACTTCGAGTTGCGCGAGGGCGCGGAGCCGGTGGATCCTCTGACCTGGTTGGCCAAACGGCGATAAGCGTGAGCGGTACGATTCAACGGAAAGGACAAACTGGTATGCAACAGGACCCGCAACGGAGATCGTGGTATCTGGGCCCGCTCGTGGTGCTTACGCTGCTCATCGGCGTGTTGATCGGAAAAGGATGGGAGCGGACCGGCCACGCGACGGAAACTTACGAGGAGCTGAAGACGTTCTCGGAAGTCCTGAGCCAGATCCAGAAACATTACGTCGAGGAGGTCAAG
>SYGV01000129.1 GCA_005799365.1 Nitrospiraceae bacterium | reverse complement strand
GATGTTGATGGGGATGATCGCGCGGCCCCGCGCCACTTCGTCGCGGACGAATTCCGGGGTGATGCGGGAGGGAATGCTGGCGCCCCAAGCCTGGCCTGGATGCTGAAGGACTCCGCCACCGTGGCCGTTCCTGTGCCCGTTGCCATTGGCCGGCGGCTGCTCGATCATGGCTTCCCGCAGCTGGTTTTCCCGGATGGCGATGAATTCCATTTCCGGTGTGACGAGGCCCTGGCGCGCATAGTGCATCTGAGTCACGTTCCGGCCAGGCTTGGCCTGCAAGGGCTTGCGGATGTACGCGAAGCGCAACTCGTCCAGCTTGGAGTCGGCGGCCCGGAGACGTCCGTAGTCCGAGGACACATGGGGCAGTTCCTGCACGTCGTTTCGGCCCAGTATCCACGTCCGGCGCAAGGGGGCCAAGCCGGCGCGGATATTGATCGTGACGGTCGGGTCGGTGTAGGGGCCGGAGGTGTCGTAGACGGTCACGGGCCGGTTGTGCGTCGGCGCCCCGCCGTTGGCCGCCTTGGTGGGCGTCAGGCCGATCTCGCGCATGGGCACGCGGACCCCCTTCACCCCCTCCACGTATACTTTCCGCGAGCCGGGGAAGGGGTGGGTGCTGAAGAGGGGCTTGCCCCCGTTGTCCGCGCCGTTCTGGCCGGAACCCTGTATGCCGGTCTTGGGGCTGCTCATGGCGAAGATCCTTTCGCTAAAGAAGTGCGCGGTTGTCAGTTTTCAGTTCTCAGTTCCGGTCTTTTCAGAAACTGATTATTGAGCGCTGTCCACCGATAACTTTTGCTCCAACAAAAAAGCCGCACCGAGAGAGGGTGCGGCTGGATTAGGCCGTGATCGACCAACTGCTGCCGCTTCCCTACGCTGGTATTATCCAGGTCAGGTTCTGAGGGTCGTCCGCTGGGTCGGACTCTCAGCCTCGGAGCCGTCCGTCAGGCTCCTGATGCTCCCCTAGCTATGGCGGGATCGTACACCCCGGTTTTCGAGCTTGTCAATCGGCCGTTAGGCCTAGCCGTTCGCGGGTCGGATTTCGGCCGCAGCCACTCCGCCGAACCGTTGATTGTCCTCGGTTGCCTAGCGTAGAATGAGCAACTTTCCGCGAGGCGGACTTCCATTCGCGGGTCGAATCACCGCCTGCTGCAGGAGCGCAGAGGGAACCTGTGAAAGCTGTCGCAACCGTTGCCCGGCCGATCACCGCTTATCAGGCGTTGACGCCGGAAGAGCTCTTCGCGCGTATTGAGGCGGCCAAGCGGGCGTTGGGCGACCAGGTCATGATCCTGGGCCACAACTACCAGCGTGATGAAGTCATTGAACATGCCGATTTCCGCGGGGATTCCCTGTTGCTGGCCAAGCTGGCGTCGGAACGGTCGGAGCGGCCCCACATCGTCTTTTGCGGCGTCCACTTCATGGCGGAGACGGCGGATATTCTCAGCCGCTCGAAGCAGACCGTGATCCTGCCTGACCTGGCAGCCGGCTGCTCGATGGCCGACATGGCGGCGATCGAGCAAGTGGATCAATGTTGGGAATCGCTCGGCCGCGTGTTGTCCGTGGAGGAATCGGTCACGCCGGTCGTCTACGTGAACTCCGCAGCGGTGCTCAAGGCCTTCTGCGGCGAACACGGCGGTAGTACCTGCACCTCCTCCAATGCCTGGGCGGTCATGCAGTGGGCCTGGGCCAGGCGCGAGAAAATTCTGTTTTTCCCCGATGAACACCTGGGGCGCAATACGGCGAACAAGATGGGCATGCCGCGGGAGGAGATGATCGTCTGGGACCCGTTTCAGCCGAGGGGCGGGAACAGCGTCGAGGCGATCCACAAGGCCAAGCTGATTCTCTGGAAAGGCCATTGCAGCGTGCACCAGATGTTCCAGCCGGCGCATGTGGACCATTTCCGCAAACAGTATCCCGGCATCAAGGTCATCGTGCATCCGGAATGCCACGAAACCGTCGTGGACAAGGCCGATTTGGTGGGTTCCACCGAGTTCATCATCAAGACCGTCAGCGCCGCGCCTGCCGGCACCGCCTGGGCGGTCGGGACCGAGCTGAACCTAGTCAACCGGTTGAAACGGGAACAGCAGGACAAGCGGGTGTTTTTCCTCTCCTCCACGGTCTGCCAGTGCGCTACCATGTTTCGCATCGACGCCCCCCACCTCTGCTGGGCGATGGAGAACCTAGCCGACGGGCACGTCGTGAACCAGATCGTCGTGCCGGAGGATGACAAGGCCTGGGCCAAGATCGCGCTGGACCGCATGATGGCGGTGAGCTAACCGCAAATTTGAATTGTGAATGCTGAATGTTGAATTGCAGATTCAACCAGCCCCTCAATTCATCATTCAACATTCATAATTTAAGGCAATGGACTATAAAGCGACACTCAACCTGCCCCAGACCGACTTCCCGATGAAGGCGAACCTGCCGCAGCGGGAACCGGAGCTGTTGGCCTGGTGGGAGCAGGAGCGCCTGTACGAGCGTATCCAGGCGGCGGGCCAAATGAAAATCGCCCCCTCTATGTCCTGCACGACGGTCCACCTTCCGCCAACGGCCGTATCCACCTCGGCCATGCGCTGAACAAGATCCTCACGGACCTCATCGTCAAGTCCAAGACCATGGCCGGGTTCCGGGTGCCCTATGTGCCTGGGTGGGATTGCCACGGGCTGCCGATCGAGCACCAGGTGCTCAAGGAGCTGGGCGACAAGAAGAAGGGCCTCGACGTGCCCGCCATCCGCAAACTCTGCCGGGACTATGCGGAGAAGTATGTCAATCTTCAACGGGAGGAATTCAACCGCCTGGGCGTGTTGGGTGACTGGGCCCATCCCTACCTCACGATGGATCCGGCCTATGAGGCGACCATCTTGCGTGAGTTCGGGAAGTTCGTCGCCAAAGGCGGGGTCTATAAAGGGCTCAAGCCGGTCCTCTGGTGCACGGTGGACCAGACGGCTCTCGCCGAGGCGGAAGTGGAGTATGAGAACCACACGTCTCCCTCGATCTATGTGAAGTTTCCATTGGCTGTATCTCCAGACGTGCTGAGCAAGCAGGCCCAGTTGGGCGTTTCGTTTCCCGCCGACGTCAAAATGGTTTCTGTCGTCATCTGGACCACCACCCCATGGACATTGCCGGCCAATCAGGCCGTCTGTCTCCACCCGGACATCGATTATGCCTTTGTGAAAATCGGGACGGACGTTTTGATTCTCGCCGAGAAGCTGGTGGGCGATGTGGCTAAGGCCTGTGCTGTGGCCGACTATGCCATCCTCGGCTCGCGCAAGGGCAGTCAGGGCTTCGAGGGATTGGAAACGCAACGGCCCCTGACCGACGGGCTCTCGCCGATTTTGCTCGGGGATTTTGTGACGCTGGAGCAGGGAACCGGTTGTGTGCATATCGCGCCGGGGCACGGCATGGAGGACTACCTGCTGGTGCTGGAACATAATCAGCGGGCGACGCCCGGCGAACGGTTGGAAATCCTGGCGCCGGTGGACGATGCGGGACGGTTCAAAGAGTCGGTGAAGGAGTTCGCCGGGCAACCGGTCTTGAAAGCCAACCCGGCGATCGTCGAGCGGCTCAAGGCCAACGGCAAGCTGCTCGGCGCGGGGAGCCTCGCTCACTCCTATCCGCATTGCTGGCGGTGCAAGAACCCGGTGATCTTCCGGGCGACCGAACAGTGGTTCGCCTCGATGGAGACCCATGCGTTGCGTCAGCGGGCGCTTGAGCAAATCGGCGACAAGGTGCGGTGGATTCCCGCTTGGGGAAAGGATCGCATCAACGGGATGATCCAGAATCGGCCCGATTGGTGCCTCTCCCGCCAGCGGGTCTGGGGCGTGCCGATCCCTGGCTTTACCTGTGTTGCCTGCAAAACCGTCCTGGCCGATCCGAACGTCATCGAGCATGTGGCGTCGTTGGTCGAGCGGCAGGGCGCGGACGTCTGGTTCGAGAAATCCGCGGCCGAGTTGATGCCTGCCGGCACGGTTTGCCGATGTGGCGGGAAGGACTTTCAGAAGGAGAAGGATATTCTCGACGTGTGGTTCGAGTCGGGCGTCAGCTATGCGGCGGTCCTCAAGCCTCGGAACTGGTGGCCCGCCGCCCTGTATTTGGAGGGATCCGACCAACATCGGGGCTGGTTCCACAGTGCGCTGCTGGCCGGGGTGACCGTCGACGGACGGGCTCCCTACGACGCGGTATTGACGCACGGTTTCGTCCTCGACGGGGCCGGCAAGAAGATGTCCAAGTCAGCCGGCAACGTGGTGGCGCCGCAGGATGTGATCAAACAATCCGGGGCCGAAATTCTCCGCCTCTGGGTCGCTGCGCAGGACTATCGGGAAGACCTCCGGATTTCACCGGAAATCCTGAACCATCTCGTCGAGGCCTACCGGAAGATCCGCAACACCTGCCGGTTCCTGCTGAGCAATGTGTATGATTTCGACCCGGCCATACACCGGGTGCCGTTCGAGAAGCTGCCGGAACTCGACCGCTGGGCCCTGCTGCGGCTGGGCGAACTGATTCCGAGGGCCACGCGCAGCTATGAGGACTTCGAGTTCCATACGATCTTTCACGCGGTGAACAACTTTTGTTCGGTGGACCTGAGTGCCGTCTATCTCGATATCCTGAAGGATCGGCTCTACACATTGCATAAAAACTCCCCGCTGCGTCGGGGCTCCCAGACCGTCTTGTTCGACGTGCTGGTGGCGCTGACGAAACTGATGGCGCCGGTCCTGAGCTTTACGGCGGAGGAAATCTGGCGGACCTTGCCGGAACCGGTGCGTAAAGAATCCGGCGCGCCAAGCGTCCATTTGGCGCCGTTCCCCAAGCCCGATCCTCGCTGGGCCGATGCAGCGCTGGCGCAGCGCTGGGAGCGGTTGCTGGAAGTGCGGGTGGCCGCGCAAGCGGCGTTGGAAGCGCAACGCCGCGACAAGGTCATCGGGTCGTCGCTTGAAGCCAAGGTGATTGTTCAGGCCAATCCGGACCGATGCAAGTTCCTCAAGCCGTATGAACAAGACTTGCCAAGCCTCTTTATCGTGTCGCAGGCTGAGCTGCGCGAAGTGCGCAATCTCCCGCAGGCGCCTGATTTTCTGGTCGTTGTGCAGAAGGCTGAAGGGCAGAAGTGTGCCCGCTGCTGGAACTATCGGGCCTCGGTGGGGACGACGGCCGAGCATCCCACGATCTGCGACCGTTGCGTCGAGGCGATCCGGTGAAGGGCGACGCGACCCGCTATGTGATCCTGGCCCTGGTCGGCCTCGGCACGGTCATTGTGGATCAGCTCACCAAGATCCACATCATGCAGACCATGCGGCTGCACGAATCCATTCCGATCATCCCGAACCTCTTTAGCCTGACCTACATCCGCAATCCGGGGGCCGCCTTCGGGATTCTCGCCTCCAGCGGGATACTGTTCCGCATGGTCTTTTTCGGCGTCATGTCTCTCTTCGCCCTGGGGCTGCTCCTGACAATCTTTTTCCGCTTGCCGCAGGAGGACCGGCTGGGGCAGTTCTTCATCTCGGGGATTTTGGGCGGGGCAGTGGGCAACCTGCTGGACCGGCTGCGCTTCGGCGAGGTGATCGACTTTCTGGACTTCTACATCGACGTCTACCACTGGCCCGCCTTCAACGTCGCGGATGCGGCGATCAGCATCGGCGTCTGCTTTCTGATCGTGCACTTCGCGTTCGAGAAAAAAGAACCGGACCGGGCGCTTCAGCAGGACCACTCGTAAGTCTGGGTTAGGCCGGCAGCTCGAGAATAAAGCCCCCCTGCTCGGTGAACTGTCGCTGTTGCTCCGCCGAGAACATGACGAGGGGCTCGCTGTGGCAAAATTGACACTCGCGGGTCGTGATCGTGGCCTCGGCTTCGCCGATTCCGGCGAGATACTCCCTGGCCAGCCTCAAGGCCGTTTCCTCATCGGTCGTCATCACGTCGAAGTGCAGCCGGCCTTGCTTGCCGTTCACCCAGGTATCGAACACCTGCACCGTGTCTATTGTCGGTTTCGCCATGCGCGTCGCCCTCTTGTCCTCGACCCTGATCATCCCAGGACCAACAGCACCACGATGCCCAGCGCCACCCGATAGTAGGCGAAGACGCGCAGGCTGTGTTGCTTGACGAAGGCCAGAAATGCGGCGATCACGCCCCAGGCGACGAAGAACGCGACCAGCAGCCCCAGGACCAGGGCCAGGGCATCCTGGCCGGTCAGCAGATCGCGGGACTTGAACATCTTGTAGCCGGTGGCGGCGATCATGGTCGGCAGGGCGAGGAAAAACGAATATTCGGTGGCCACTTTCCGGTCCATCCCGGTCAGCAGACCGCCGACGATGGTGGCGCCGGAGCGGGACATGCCGGGAATCAGCGAGACGCATTGCGCCAGGCCGACCCAGAGGGCCGCTCTCGCGCCGACATGTTCCAGCCGGTTGATCTGCGGCTGCTTTTTGGCGGCTTCAACCGCCAGAATGACGAGTCCCCCGACGATCAGTGAAGCGGCCACGGTAGAGGGGGAAAACAGATAAGTTTCAATCCAGTGGTGGGCCAGGAGTCCGAGGGCGGCGGCCGGGAGAAAGGCCAGGCTGAGCCCCGTGAGGAACCGGAGGTTCGGGTGGGTGTCGGCCGATCGCCGCAGGATATAGCTCCAACCCTCTTCCATAGTCCGGTCCGACGAATCGCGGGAGGCCCGGACCAGGGCACGGAACGAGGCTTGTTCTTTGAACGCGCCGGCGATCATGTGGGCGAGCTTGCGCCGTTCATAGGCGATGATGGCCAGGATCGAGCCGAGCTGGATGGAAATTTCCACGCTGATGGCGACGGCGCCGGTAAAGCCGAGTCCGTGTCCGACCAGGATCAAATGACCGGTGGATGAGACCGGCAGAAACTCGGTCAAGCCCTCCACCAAGCCCAACGCAACCGCCAGCCCAGGCCCCCATTCCGTCATCTGTGCCTTCCCTGAAGGTTATCCGATTTGAGGCGGGCGCATGATCACAGACTGAGTCCCTGGAGTCAAGAGCGGACGAGGGGCTGGGCCGGCTGTGGCAGGGGCTGCGGGATGGGGCCAACCCCTCGGACCTATTGACAAACAGGGGCTGATGGACTACACATCACAAGCGCTATTGGCTTGCGGGAACCCTGTAAAAATCGAGTGTTCTAGAGGGACCGATCGCGGATCGCCTGGTGCTCAGGAGAGGGAGGACGGAATGAGGAAGTCGCTCATGCTCGGTGCGGCCCTTGTGGTCGCGGTCGGATCAGGCGGCTGTGTGTCCAGCGGCAAGTACCAGCAGGCGGTTGTGGAAGCGGAAACCGCTAGGACCGAGTTGGAGCGGGTCCGACAGCAAAAGAACCAGCTTGAGCAGCAGGTCAAGACCCTCAAGGACAGCAACGGCAAGATCATCGCGGAGGCCGAATTGGCCCAGGCGGAATTGCAACGGATCAAAGACAGCCGGGACAAGGAGCGAGAAGACGTCGAAGGCCGCGTTCGGGACCAGGAACAAAAAATCAAAGAGCTGATGACCCAGCATAAGACGTTGCGTCAGGAATATGACGAGGCCAAGCAGCGCAACGAGACGCTCACGGCTGCGGTAAACCGGTATCAGAAGGAGCTCAAGGACCGGCAAGGCGGCGCTCCGGGAGCCCAGGCCCTTCCCAAGGCCCCCATGATGCCGGCTCCCTCGACCGCCACGCCGAAGATGCCGGTTCCGTCGGCCAAGGCTCCATCCGCGCCCCAGCCAGCTCCGGCCAGTCAGTCGGCGGCGCTGGCTCCGGTGAACGTCAATACGGCCTCGTCCAACGACATGGTCCTGTTCCTGGGGTTGACCAAGGAAGTCGCCGAACGGATCGTCACCAATCGCCCCTACAAGGTCCGCGGCGAGCTGGTGGCCAAGAATGTATTGCCGAAGGCCACGTACGACGTGATCAAAGACCGGATCACGGTCGCGCCCTGAACGAATGGTCCTGCCACGATCGATGCCCATGCCGGCTGTAACCGTGTGCCTCCTTACGGCGACTCTCTTCATGTAAAGAATCCCGACTCTCCTGCCGATATTTTGATGGTGTGACAGGCCATTCGCGCAGGTTGGGCGGATGGCCTGTTGTGTTTCTGTCTGTGGCCCCCTAGAATGAACAAGGCTATCCCTCGTTGCGTCGGCCGAAAGAGGAACGTCGTGCGGAAAACCGTCTGGATTCTCAGCGTGTTGCTGGTGGGCTTGGCCGTCGGCGGCTACGTCTTTTTCAGCGGGGAGCGTAAGGCGCCGATCCGGTACCGGACCGCGCCGCTGGAACGGGGCACGGTGGTGTCTGCGGTCTCCGCCACCGGCACGATCAATCCGGTCGTGTCGGTCCAGGTCGGCAGCCAGGTGTCGGGCTTGATCCAGAGTTTGCACGCAGATTTCAACTCCATCGTCAAGGCTGGGGATATCGTCGCGCGCATTGATCCCTCGGCGTTCAAGGCCCGGCGGGACCAGGCGTCGGCGAACCTGGAAATCGCGAAAGCCAGTTCCGCCAAGGCCCGCACAGCCCTGGCGCAGGAAAAACGAGAATGGGACCGGTTGAAGTCCCTGCTCGGCCAGAACTTCGTGTCCCAGAACGAGGTGGACGTGGCGGGGACCGAGTATCAAGGCGCCCAGGCCCAGCTCGAAGTGGCCGATGCGCAGGTCAAACAGGCCGAGGCGACGCTGAATTCCGCCGACCTGGATCTCAAGTACACGGTCATCCGCTCGCCGGTGAACGGGATCGTCATCGCCCGCAACGTGGAAGTGGGGCAGACGGTGGCCGCCAGCTTCGCGACCCCGAACTTGTTTTTGATCGCCCTTGATTTGACCCAGATGCAAGTGGACACCAACGTCAGCGAATCGGACATCGGCGGCATCGCCGAAGGCAAAGAGGCGACGTTCACGGTGGATGCCTACCTGGGCGAGCGGTTCCGCGGGCAGGTGCGGCAGGTCCGGAATGCGCCCATCAGCGTGCAGAACGTGGTGACCTACAACGTCGTGATCGGGGTGGACAACAAAGATCTGCGGCTCAAGCCGGGCATGACGGCGAACGTTTCGATTGTCGTGGCCAGGAAGGACAATGTGTTGACCGCGCCCAATGCGGCGCTGCGGTTCACTCCGCCCAGGGCCGAGCGAGGCGAGGGAAAACCTGTCGGGGGCGGCGAGCCAGGCGCAGCCCCGTCCCGTCCGGCTTCCGCTAAGGTGCGCGGGCTGGCGGAGAAGAAAGTATGGAGGATCGGGGCGGCCGGCGATCCGGAAGCCCTGGCCATCCAATCCGGCATTTCCGACGGCAATGTGACCGAGATCGTCGACAGCGAGCTGAAGGAGGGGGATCAGGTGATCATCGGCATCGAAACGCCCCGTGGGGCCAAGAAGCAGGACTCCCTTCCGCCGGGCTTCGGATCGGGGCAGCAACGTCGGCCGGCCGGGCGTGATCGGGGATTGTAGGGGAGACCGGGGCGGCCTCTGTGCTCGCGCATCGCGCACGATGAAGCGGTGCTCGCTGGACGCACGCAGTTGAGGCCAGCCCCGGCTTCCCCTTTGTATTGTGAGAGTGGGGAGAGAAGCTGAAGGCGAGATGGGCGCGCTGATTCATTGCCAAGATCTCTGGAAGGTGTACCGCCTGGGCGATATCGAGGTGCAGGCGCTCCGCGGGGTGAGTCTCTCGATCAAGCGGGGCGGATTCGTCGCGATCATGGGAGCGTCGGGCTCCGGCAAGTCCACGCTCATGAACATCCTCGGCTGTCTGGACCAGCCTACGCGCGGAACCTATCTGTTGGATGGGCTCGACATCGGCAAAGCCGGACGGGATGAACTGGCCGAGATCCGCAATCTGAAAATCGGGTTCGTCTTCCAGAGTTTCAACCTCATTCCCCGCACCAGCGCTTTGGAAAACGCGCAGCTGCCGCTGTTTTACCGCGGGGCGTCCCTGCGCCAGCAGCGGGAGCGGGCGGCGGCCGCGCTGGCCCGCGTGGGGCTGAGCGGGCGCGAGCACCATGCCCCGGCCCAACTGTCCGGCGGCCAGCCGCAGCGGGTGGCCATCGCGCGGGCCCTGGTGTCCGAGCCGGCAATCCTATTGGCGGACGAGCCGACCGGGAACCTCGATACGGAATCCAGCCGTGAGATCATGGGTGTTCTGGAATCCCTCAACCGGGACGACGGGATCACGATCATCCTGGTCACCCACGAACCGGACATTGCGCACTATGCGGCGCGGCAAATCGTGGTCAAGGACGGGCAGATCTTGAGCGACCGGACCGGCGCGCCGGTTACCATCGGAGGTCATTGAGCGATGGGGGCGTTTATCTGGCTGACCGTCCTGACCGCCTTTCGCATCCTGTTCCGGAACCGGATGAGGGCCGGGCTGACGATGTTGGGGATCATTATCGGCGTCGGGGCCGTAATCGCCATGGTGAGCATCGGGCAAGGGGCGAAGGCCGTGGTGCAGGCGCAAGTGGCCAGCATGGGGACCAACGTCATCATCGTGCTGCCGGGCGCCACCACGGTCGGCGGCGTGCGGGGCAGTCAGGGGAGCGGCGTGACCTTGACCGTCTCGGATGCGCTGGAATTGAAGAAG
>SYGV01000128.1 GCA_005799365.1 Nitrospiraceae bacterium | reverse complement strand
TTATGAGGAGTTCCGGATGATGAAGGGCACGGCGGACATCCGGTCCGAAACGGCCGATCTGATCCGGGCCTACCGCGAGTGTATGGAACGGTACGAGAAGGAACCGGCAAAGGCCCGCGAGTACTGCTCCGGTTACTCCCACACTCTGCGCGAGATTCAACCGGCCGCCATGGGGGCAGCCGGGCGAGACGGAAGGGAGAAACCCTAGCCCGGTAGGATCCATCGGGTGCGTCTTTCCGCGCATCCACGCGCTTTCCACGCAGACATGATGACGCTCCGGCCTTGGGACGGTCTTCCGTTCCGCGCCTGCACCCTTGGCTTGTGCCGGTGAGGGTTGTATAGTGACAACCGTGAGCGTACGGAAAGGTAGGTGACGGCATGGAGCCTCTTCCTGATTTGAACCGCCGGGCGTTTCTGGTGAGGACCGGGCTCACGTTGAGCGCCGGGCTCCTTTCCGGCGCTCTACCCCCCTTGTCGCAAGCAACCCCCGCCGCCTCGCCGTCCAAGCTCGATACCTGGGCATCGGTGCGTAAGCAGTTCCTCCTCTCGCGGGACTTCATCCACATGACGGGTTTCCTGCTGGCCTCGCACCCGGCCCAGGTGCGCGCTGCGATCGAGCGGCATCGTCGCGGCCTCGACGAGAACCCGGCCCATTACTGGTTCGACAACGAGGAAAAGTGCGAGGCGGAGGTGCTGCGGGCCGCGGCTGAATATATGGGCGTCAATCCCACCGACATCGCCCTGACCGACAGCACGACGATGGGTCTGGGGCTCTTGTACGGGGGGGTGGCCCTTCGCGAAGGACAGGAAATTCTCACGACGCCCCACGACCATTACTCGACACAAGTCTCCTTACAACACCGGGCCGAGCGGACCGGTGCGTCGGTGCGGGCGATTCCCCTGTATCAAGACCTGAAGGCCGTCTCGAAGCAGGAGCTCGTCGAGACCCTCATCCGAAACATCAGGCCCCAGACCCGCTATGTGGCTGTGACCTGGGTTCATTCGGGCACCGGGCTCAAGCTGCCGATCCGCGAGATGGCCGATGCTCTGGCCAAGGTGAACGAGTCGCGCGAAGAAGTCGACCGTGTGGTCTTCTGCGTGGACGGAGTGCACGGCTTCGGGGCGGAAGATGTGACGATGGGCGGCCTCGGCTGCGATTTCTTCATCGCCGGCTGCCACAAATGGATGCTGGGCCCTCGGGGAACCGGGGTGGTCTGGGGCAAGCCAAGCGCCTGGCCTGTGGCCCAGGCGACGATTCCCACATTCAATATGGAAGCCTACCGGATTTGGATGAAGGACATTTCCCCTCACGAGGTTCCCAAGGCGGCGCTCATGACTCCGGGCGGATTCCACTCCTTTGAGCACCGGTGGGCGTTGAACGAGGCCTTCCGGTTCCATCTGGCGATCGGCAAGGCGCGCATCGCCGCGCGCATCCATGCGCTGAACCGGCAGCTGAAGGAAGGGATGGCCCGCATGAAGCATGTGACGGTCCACACGCCGCTGGCGGAGGACCTGTCGGCCGGGATCGTCTGCTTCGAGGTCGAAGGATTGAAGCCGGAGCAGGCGGTCGCACGCTTGCGCGAGCGAAAGATCATCGCGAGCGAAACCCCCTATGCCGTCAAGTATGTTCGCCTGGCCCCGAGCCTGCTGACGTCGCCGGAGGATGTCGAGAAGACGTTGCAGGCGGTGAAAACCCTCACAAGCTGAATCGCATGCGCGACCTGCGGGCGACGGAAGGGCCGGATCTCGATGTGGCCGCCTATGCGGCCCGGCTCGCCTATCGTGGCCGGCTCGATCCCTCCGTGGAGACCTTGCGCGGTCTCCATGAAGCCCATGCGTTGACCGTTCCCTTTGAAAATCTGGATGTGCGGCTGGGGCGGCCGATTTCCCTCGACCCTTCGGCCCTCTTCCAGAAGATCGTTCATAAACGGCGGGGCGGCTACTGCTTCGAACTGAACGGGCTCTTTGCGGTGCTCCTGGAACAGATCGGGTTCACCGTCCACCGGCTTATGGCGCGGGTGCTGTATGGCTCCGCCACGGTCAGACCGCTCGGTCACGAAGTGCTGCTGGTGGATATCGAGGGCGACCGCGAAGGCGCTCAATGGATCGCCGACGTCGGTTTCGGCGTGAACGGGCTGATCGCCCCCCTCCCCTTGCGCGCCGGACACGAAGAGCGGCAGCACCAAGACCATTTCCGCCTGATCGGCCGCGAGAGCCGGAGCGGGAGGACATTTGCGCTCCAGTTCGAGACCCGCGGCGCCTGGCATGACCTCTATGAGTTTACGCTTGAACCGTACCGGCCGGAGGATTATATATTGGCCAACTACTATCACTCGCATGCGTCGGATTCCCTCTTTGTGCAGCACGTCCTTTGCACGAAACCGACCACCGAGGGCCGCATGACGCTCCTCGATCGAAAGCTCAAGATCCGGACGCAGGGCGCGATCCAACACTCCACCGTGAGCCTCCTCGACGATTTCCGGACGCTCCTGAAGGTCCACTTCGGGATCGAAGACGATGGCATCGCTGCGGGCGTTGCACGAGGATGGGACCGACTTGGCACCTAACCCATCTCTCCTGACGAAACCCGCCGGCCTGACACGCCACTCATGGGAGCGCCTCGCCCATGCCTTCGAAGGAGAAGTCTGCGATATCGTCGTCGCCGATTGTCGGAAGGTGATCGGCCGGGCGCTGACGGGCTTGAGCCGAGATTTCTCGCAGTCCACCCTGCTCGATCTGGGGTGCGGAATCGGGACGTTTATCCAGACTCATGGTCACCGCTTCCGGTTCGTCTACGGAGCCGATTTCTCGCTGAATATGCTGCGGTATGCGAAGCGCCGCTGTCACGGCGTTCCCAACGTGCGGTGGATGCAAGCCGACCTGAGCCACATCGATCACGCGACGATGCCGACCGGAGACGTGACGGTTTGCCTGAATGTCGTGACCTCTCCGAGCAAGCGGATCAGGAATACGATGCTGCGGTCCTTGTGGAAGCTGACGAACGCCGGCGGCGCCACATTGCTCGTGGTGCCCTCGCTCGAGTCCACGCTCTTTGTGCATCGCACGATCAAGCGGGACCAACTGACCGGCGCCTCAAAGCGCAAGCTGCTCTCCCAGGGCATTCTCATGTGCGACGGCGTGGCGCAAAAGTATTTCTCGAAACGAGAGGCGCTCGACTCGATGCGGCGGGCCGGCTTCCGCAAGTGCACGGCCCGTCGCGTGTGGATTCCCTGGTCGGAAGAGGGGCTGGAGGACGGCCATCCTCGGCTCAACGGGAAGGCGCTGCCCTGGGATTGGCTCGTCTTGGGGCACAAGTAAGAGATCGGATGTCCGCTTTGCGTTCCCGGCGTGGCGCGCTTAGCGTGCGACTGGAGCCGAGAGATCGGCGGATGCCTTGTTGGCATCCGGAGGCTCGAAGCCTTGCAGGAAACGCACCAGCCCCTGAAGCAGTTTTTCGAAGCGGTGGAATTCTTCTGGATTGTCGGCGGCGCGAATCAGCCAGGTGGAATTGACCAGCCGGGAGTTTCTGCACCCGGGAATACGGCTTGGCCTGGGTCACAGACGGGCTCAGAGAGCCCCGCAGGGTGTTCAAAAAGGCCGTTCAGCTGGCTTGCTGCCGCAGGTACACAGACTGGAGCCCCACGATCGTTTTCCCGTCGCGGATGGTGCCGTCCCGGATCAACGTCATGGCTTTCTCCAGCGGCATCTCGGTGATTTCCAGCACCTCGTCATGTTCCAGTTGCTGCCTGCTTGGAGATAGATCGGTCCCCAGGTAAATGTGAATCACCTCGTCGGCGAATCCCGGGGCCGTGAAGATGCTGGCGAGGAGTTCGAGCGAGCCGGCCCGGTAGCCGATCTCTTCTTCCGTTTCCCGCGCGGCACAGAGGCGGGGGTCTTCGCCGGGGCTCAACTTGCCGGCCGGGATCTCGTAGATGAATCCGCCGGCGGCATGGCGGAATTGTCTGATCAGGACCACGGTCCCGTCGTCCTTCATCGGCACCACGGCAGAGGCGCCTGGGTGGCGGATCGTTTCCAGCTCGACGGTGGCTCCGTTGGGCAAGGTGACCGTGTCCAGGTTCAGCGTCACCACACGCCCGGTGTAGATGTTCTTGGTCATGCGGAACCCGTTAACCGTTATCAGTAAACGGTCCTCAGTTTCGGAAACTGAGCACTATTGACGGTAAACTAATGACTTCACCTCATGCCGTTGTTCTTTGATAGAACGGCAGCTTGACGACGACGGCCGGATGCACTCGGCCCCGGATGTCGATCTGAAGCGGCGTGCCCGGTTCGCTGAGCTTTGCCGGGACATAGCCCAGGCCGATGCCTTTCTGCAAGCGAGGCGACAAGTTGCCGCTGGAGACGAGGCCGACGTCCTGCCCGTCGGCCAGGATTTTCATCCCGTGGCGGGGTAGGCCCTTTTCGAGCAATTCAAACCCGACTAGCCGTTTGGCCGGACCGTTCACCTGCTGCTCCCGCAAAACCTGGCTGCCGACGAACTCCCCTTTGGCGAAATCCACGGTGAAGGCCGCGCCGGCTTCCAGCGGCGTGGTCTGTTCGTCGATGTCGTTCCCGTACAGAAGGTATCCGACTTCCAGGCGAAGCAAGTCGCGGGAGCCCAAGCCGCAGGGTTTGAGGCCGGCGGACGCGCCGGCTTTCATCAGCGCATCCCAGACGGTCTTGGCCGACGGCGCGGACAGGTAGAGTTCGTACCCGACCTCCCCGGTATAGCCGGTGCGGGACACGATGCCGAGGGCTCCCAGCACGTCGGTCTCCAGACAATGTCTGGGCTTCAGGCTGTCGGCGGCAGCGGGGCAGATCGTCCGCAGGATGTGCGATGAGCGCGGTCCTTGCAGCGCGATCTGCGCCAGCTCGTCGCTCTCGTCGCTGAGGCGCACGTCGCCCTGCGGCGCCTTGGCGCAGAACCAGGAGAAGACCTTGTCGCGGTTCGAGGCGTTGATGCAGAGGAGGAACCGGGTGGCGGCCAGGCGATAGATGAAGATATCGTCCTTG
>SYGV01000127.1 GCA_005799365.1 Nitrospiraceae bacterium | reverse complement strand
GGCTTCGTCCGGGCGTTCGAGGCGAAGGACAGCCAGGCGCTGAGCCGATTCCCCCCGTTCCTGGAGGATATCGTCTGGGAAAAGGAGTACCGCAAGACCGAGTGGAACGCGGTGCCCTATCGGAAGACGATCACGGAGTTTCTCAAGAAAATCGACGCGCAGGTCCTGGTCCCTGTGAATCTCGGCGCCTTCGCCACGGTCAAGGAAGCGAAACGGGTGCTCGCCGAAGGGGCCATCGGGTTCAGCAGTTTCGACGCGGGGACGGAAGCCTTGGCCCTGCTCAACGATCCGGACAAGCCCTGCTACGGTCAGTTTGGCGGGCAGTACAGCTTCATGGTCAATTTCGCCCTCGTGGAGGCGGTGGCCCGGCACCTCGGCCAAGCCACGGTGACCCTTGAATCCCAGCGGGAGTTTGTGGGGCGGAACCTGGGCACGAATGTGCTAAGTTTGATGGATTTGCTGGCCGCCTTTCCCAGAGCCGACCGACTGGCGCCGTGGGAGCAGGACCGGCTGATCATCCAAACGATTCGGCTCCTGAACCAGCGGTACCAGAGCCCCTATGGGCGGCCCATGGAGTTTGCGTTGCGGCAGGATATGCCGTCGGCGGAACGGGCAGAACTCGAAGGCATCCTGCGCTCGTTGAAGCGGGATGGAGTCCCCGACACGGTGGCCTATGTGAGCGAGGAAGAAGTGGCGGGAGTGCTGGGAGAGCTGGAAACCTTGGGATATGACCCTCATATGGTGCAGGCGGCCCTGCGCGGCCACCCACAATCTATTGACTATTTACACCTCTACTTAAACTATTAGCGGTGGTGTTGCGGAATCTGGAGAAATCTTTAGAGGAATTCCTTGACTTGATATGGAAATTTTTGTAGCCTCGCCACGGTTATCGTACTAGTACCCAAGGTCCTGTTCCGCCGATCGGGAAGAGGGCGGTTTGCATGAGAGCAAGGACCCTGTTCGGCATGTTTGCATAGGGCGCGAAAAGAGGGAACCATGTTCGGTTCGTTCGGTTGGATGGAACTGGTACTGATCTTGATCATCGTCCTCATTATCTTTGGGGCCGGTAAGATTCCCCAGTTGGGGGAAGGGCTCGGCAAGGCGATCAAGGGGTTCAAGAAGTCCGTCCATGAACCGGACCCAGTGGATGTGACGGCGGTTCCGGCGGCGCCGGAGCAAGCGACGCCGGTGGCGCAGTTGGCGTCGGCGGGACAGTCGGCCCAGCCGGTTCTGCAATCGGCGCCGGCGCAACCGGAGCCGACCAGGCAAGGCTAACGTGTGCCGAGTGATGAGTGATGGAGCGAGAGAAGGGGCGGATTCCCCCATTACGCATCACCTATCACTCGTTGCCGGTACATAGGCATGTTCGGGCTGGGAGCAGGAGAGGTGCTGATCATTCTGGTCATTGCCTTTCTCTTGTTCGGTCCCAAGCAGCTGCCTGAAATCGGGCGGCAGGTCGGCAAGGCGGTCAAGGGATTCAAGGAGACGGCGGACGATCTCCGGAAGTCGGTGGAGCCGGAAGTCAACTTGATCCAGCAGGAAGTCAAGATGGTGGAACAGGACCTGCAAGCCTCGATGAAAGAAGCGGAAGAAGAGATCGAACGGGTGACGAACAAACCGGAACCAGTCGCCAATAGCCAATCGTCGTCGCCCAGCGGCTAGTGGGGCCGCAACGGGTAGTCCACAAGGGCGCAAGATATTCGGGTAAATTGCGGAAGGGGGGTGACGGGAGACGGACCGGACTTTCGAGCAAGGCCATATAAGGCATGTCACGTTGTGAACGACGCGTGCGTGCGTAGCGTTGAGAGGTTGACTGCCTGTGGCACAACAGGCTGATACGAGTACGCACAAACGTGTTGCGCGTAGGACAGTAAGGAGTGTTGACGTTAGTGCAGCGTAGAGTTCGAGTGAGCGTCGAGGGAATGTGGTGTGCAGCAGGGAAGAGCGCAGCGGCAGAGGAGAAACGCCGTTGCGGTACAGCCCCAACTCACAGGAGGAACGTTATGAACCGTATCAGTTCGTTGACAGGGTGGCTGAGCCGCCCGATTGCGTTGACGGTGGCCGTCCTGGCCGCCGGTCTGCAGTTGCTCGCCTCCCCGGCCTTCGCCGGGTACGAGCTGCCGCCGGGCGAGCGTATCACCAACTTGCCCCCGATCCCGCGGGCGATCCCGCAGAAGGAAGCCTACGAGAATTACGATCCGGTCATCGGCCGGAACTTCGACGTGAAAAACCTCTGGCTGCGCGCCGACTTGCGCGTCAGGCCGGAATATCGGAATGGCGTTTGCTTCGGCGGCGGCGCGCCGAGTGGCGGGGCCTGTAACGCCTTCAGCAACTCTAGCAATGGTGCACAAGGGGCAGGCCGAGCCAACTCGGGGGCCAACGCCAGCGACTTTTACGTCCAACAGTGGGCTCGGTTGGGCATCGGGTACGACCTCTCGCCCGACGTGAACTTCTACATGGAAATCATCGACAGTGCGACCTGGGGCGGCAACGGCAATGCCAACAATGCGGGCAACGGCGGCGATCCGTTGAACCACAATTGCGGAGCCAGCGCCGGAGGTTCGCAAGCCAACTGCCGTCTGGGCGTCAGGGCCGCCTACATGTTGGTCCGGAACCTGGGCGATATCCAGGGTCTGAGCATGAAGGTGGGCCGCCAGTACATCGTTTTCGGTAACCACTCCCTGTTCGGCCACTTCGACTGGGCCAATACCGGCTATTCCCATGATGGTATCATGTTCCAGTACAGCACCAAGAACTTCGACTCCTACTTGGGCTGGTTCCGGAACTCAGAGACGGATATTGCGCAGGGAGCTCCGGTGGGCAGCCTGGGTGGCAATATCGCGAGTTGCGGCAACACCACGGCGGGCACGGCTTGTACGGCCGCGCAGCGGAATGCGACCGGGCGAGATGGCAGCGCCGACACCGACATGTTCATCTTCTATAACCAGATCAAGGCGGTGCCCGGTTTCCTGATCGAACCCTACTACATTCTGTATATCAACAACATGAATACGTACGACAACCTGGCCCAGGGCCTCGGCACGGCCAAGCACTCGAACCAGATCCGGCACACCTTCGGCAACCGGACGGAAATGCGGAAGGGCAACTGGGATGTCATCAACGAAATCGACTGGCAGACCGGCCGGATGTCCAGCGGTCTCCAGGGCCAGTCGCGTGACCTGACGATCAACGCCTGGGCCACGAGAAACTGGATCGGTTACACCGACTACAACAGCAAGTGGAAGCCGCGCTATGCGTTGGGTCTCGACTATGCCTCCGGCGACGGGAGCGCCAACTGCACCACGAACGGGACATCGACCAATACGGGGATGCGCTGTTCGTCGGCCAATACGTTCGAGAACCTCTTCCCGACGAACCACATCCACATGGGCTACATGGACATCCAGGGCTGGAAGAACATGCTGAGCCCGCAGGTCAACTACCAGGTTCGGCCGTCCGAACGGGACCACTTCGAGGTCTGGTACAGCCACCTGCGCTTGGCCAACGCCAAGGACAACTGGTACCGTGGCGCACAGGGCGTCTATGTCTATTCTCGGGCCGACAACACGAAGACCCACATCGGCGACGAAGTGGACTTTACCTGGACGCGCATGTTCGCGGATGGGAAGGTGGCCTTCCAGGCGACCTATTCGCATATGTGGACCGGCGAGTATATCGCCCAGAACTTGGGCGTGAACAGCGGACAGGACTGGGCCTATGTCCAGCTCTGGATGAACTTCTAAGTGACTGAGTCTATCGACATGAGAGGAATCGGGGCTGACGGACAGGGGCGTGGCTCTGGTCCTGGCCCCGGGGCCTCCAATTCAGCGATGCGAAGAGAAAGGAGACGAACCATGAAGAAGTTCATGCTGCTGGCCCTGAGCGGAGTCGCGCTGGCCATGCTGAGCCAGCCTCCGGTGGCCAAGGCGCAGAGCGGCGAGGCATTGGCGAAGGCCGCCCAGGCGGTCAAGGAACTGACGGATTTCCCGGCCTTGGGCAAGCGGACGACGGTGGATCTGAACGCCCGCGGCGGCGCGGATGTCGGGCAGATCGGCAAGGCCGCCGGCTTGTTCCAGGAGGCGCTGGCTTCGGCCAAGTCCGGCGG
Source organism: Nitrospiraceae bacterium (assembly GCA_005799365.1). Taxonomy (GTDB): domain Bacteria; phylum Nitrospirota; class Nitrospiria; order Nitrospirales; family Nitrospiraceae; genus SYGV01. The sequence goes on along the minus strand of SYGV01000127.1, from coordinate 4,366 downwards.
GGCCGATGCCAAGGCGGTCCATCAGTTGGAAATGGCGCTGGCCTACGCAAAGACCCGCCAGCACAAGGAAGCCCGTCTGTCCGGTGAGGGCGCCCTGTTCTATCTCTGCAAGCAGAACAACGGCGATCCCAAGGACATCTGCGACAAAGTGCCCCAGTTCGGAAGCTACGCTGCTCCGTAACCGGGACTCGGTCGCAGCGACGGCACGGTGAAAAGATCCCCGCCTGGGTGTCACGCCCGGGCGGGGATTTTTTATCCGGCCAGGCGGTGGCGTGGAAAAAACAGGAGCGTGGACCATGCAGACCTGCTGTGACTGTGGCCAGATGCGAGTTCTGGGCGCGGTGTTGGCTGCCTGCCTGCTGGTTGCTTGTGCGCCCGCCAAGCCAGGCCTCTTGGTCGATTTGACCTATTCCTTCGGCCAGGACACGGTCTATTGGCCCCACAACAAACCCTTCCAATGGGAACGAACCGATTGGGGGATGACTCAGGGCGGCTACTGGTATGCCTCCGCTGCCTTTTCTGCGTCGGAACATGGGGGCACCCATCTGGATGCCCCGATTCATTTCGGCAGAGGCAGCCGCACGGTGGATCAGATTCCCCTCGAACAGCTGACCGGCCCGGCGGTCGTGGTCGATGTCCGATCCAGCTGCGAGCAGCAGCCTGACTATGAATTGACGGTCGGAGACCTCCAGACCTGGGAGTCACGGCATGGACGAATCCCGGACGGAGCCATCGTCCTGATGCTCTCCGGCTGGGGGCAACGGTGGCCGGATCGGCCACGCTATTTGGGCAGCCGGACTCCCGACAACCCCCTGACCCTTCATTTCCCTGGATTTTCGCGTGAGGCTGCCTCGTTCCTGGTAACGCAACGGGCCGTCCGAGGGCTGGGCATCGACACGGCGAGCATCGATCCGGGCCGCTCGCGGGACTTCCCCGTCCATCGAGTCTTGGGGGAGGCGGATGCCTATGCGCTGGAAAACGTGGCCTCTCTTGACCGGCTGCCGCCCAGCGGCGCGACGCTCTGGGCCTTGCCGATCAAGATCGAGGGCGGAACCGGAAGCCCGGTGCGTATCGTGGCCCAAGTTCCCTGATCAGCCGGTCCCCTTGCTCGGCCGTCGGTTCATGGTCCGGTCACAGGGGTGTGTCGCTCCGAGGAGTGAGCCATGGCGGAACGGAAACGGCATCTGAAACTGGTGCAATCCCAATATGCTCTGTGCTACGGGATGCGGTTGGATCGTGGGGCGGCGCCGGAGCTGGCCCATCCCCATGTGTCCGTGACATTGCCGGACGGTTCCCGCGACACGATGGCCTTGCATGTCATCAATGGGTCGGTCGAGGAGATCAAGGCGCAGTTACTGCAAAGTGTGGATGCCTTCTTTGAGATTTACGGAGAGTCCTGAAGGGGGGGCCTGGCTCGAGCGAGCCGGTCAGGCTTGTCCGCCGCGATCCGGTACATCGGGAGGCTCCGGGTAGAGTCGCTGTAGCCGCTCAATAAGGGGCAGCGCTGCGGGCTTACTGGGCCTGGAGGGCTCGCTGGGCGGATGGTCCCAGGTCAGGCGCGCAATCCCCGCCTCGCTCAGCGCCGCGCGGATTGTCGCGACCATCGCCTCGAGCGTCACGTCCGTGCCGGCCCGAAGGTCCAGGATACGGTCCTCGAGCCGAGCGGGCGGCGGCCCGTTGTTGACGAGGGCCCAGCAGCGGTCGAAGATCCGGTCCCGGGTCGGCTCCGGGACGTTGAGGGAGGGCAGGCCGGAGGTGCACAGGGCGATGACCATCAGGACGAACTGGAGATCGGGCATGCCCGGCTCATGGACGTCAAGCGATTGCATCGCAGGTCCTGTACCAGACTGAGGCAGGCGAGTCAACAAGGGGCGCATTCCGGCGGCCGGATCGAAGCGCGAGGCTCCTGCCGGCCATGAGGTGGATTGTATGGTGACCATCATGCTTATGGGCCAACTCCAGACAACGGAGGGAGAGCGGGATGTCGCCTGCCAGCTTCCCGAACCGATGACCGTGCGCCAATTGATCCAGCGGCAGGGCGAAACCATGGAGCCGGTGCTCACGCTGATGCAGCAGAAGAAGATCCTGGTCACCGTCAACAAGCGGATTGCCGGCGAGGATACGAGGATTCAGGACGGGGATGCGATCAAGCTGGTCGCCCATGACGGCATGGGCGGCAGCGGCCTGGCCCCGATCTTCTGATCTGGCTGGTGTTGCGCCCGCTGTTGTCCCGGTGGGGGAATGAACAAAGGGCCGGCCCTGCACGGGGACCGGCCCTTTGTCATGAACGGGGCTTCAGTGAGAAGATGGGGCGACGGGATTACCGCTTCCCGAGGATGGCATCCTTCGCAGCCTTGGCCACGCGGAACTTCACCACGCGCTTGGCCGGGATCTTGATCGCCTCGCCGGTTTGGGGGTTGCGTCCCATCCGAGCCTTCCGATTCGCCAGCACCAGCTTGCCGATTCCCGGGAGCGCAAAGGTGTTCTTCGCTTCTTTGTAGGCCAGGGCTGCCAGATCATCCAGAAGCTGCGCCGCAGCCTTCTTGGTGATTCCGGCTTTCCCTGCCACGTGATCGGCAATCTGGGACTTGGTCATCGCTTTTGCCATACGGACCTCCTCAACATGTCATGAAAGGTGAACTGCGGACAGCCTGCATCATGAATTTTTGACCTATGGTAACCGTGGTTACGCCTCTCCTGTAACTGGGGAAACGCATCATCCGATTCTGTCAAATCGAGGGCAAGTGTAGCGAAAGCCCCCTAACGTGTCAATCACAAAAAGTGAAAAAATTGCAATATGACGAGGCGGGCGGCGGCGATTCTGGGGCCCGACTTGAACCCTGGCCGGGCAGTGTGTAGAGTAGGGAACTGCAACTGCGGGCGAGTCGCGCTTCAATTCACGGGGGCGGAGAGCACGAAGCCAGATGGGAAAAGAACTGCCGATCATTTCGTCCGGTGCGCAACCGCCTCAATCGGAGGCGGCCGAGGCGGTCGTCTATTCACGCGTCTTCTGCGCGCGAGAAAACTCGCCTCCCCTGCGCCTCCTCCTGGATTTTCTCAAGTCCAAGGGCCAGGTCCCCTTGGTCCCGAAGATGGACCCGGAAGCCCTCGATGACTGGGCCTGGGTGCAGATCGCGATCGGGTATCACCGCGAACGCAAGCCCATTCAGCTCTTCTGTCTCAGGGATCGTGGCAGCTACCAGGATGCGTTCGAGCAGGAACGGAAGGATTTTTTAGCGCGCCTTTCCATCTACGACGATGTCGAGGCCCAATTGGTCCGCGAGTCCGTGGTGCGCGCCCGGTTCATCGCGACGACCCGATTCGTCCAAGCCGACATGACCGACGAGGGCTACGACTTCAATGGCTGGATCCTGGAGTTTTTCCAGGACAACTGCAATGGTATCGTCTACATCGATGGGCAAGGCTTCTTTTCGCCCAAGGGCGACCTCATCGTCGACATGCAGGATACCAGTTCCGACGTAGAGGCGATTCCAGACCATAAGCAGCCATGACCGTCCTGCCAGATGGGCCCCGACGCCTCATGGCCCGCTGCGATCACTGGTTCGAGCGTGCGAAGGCTTCGGTGTTGGGTAACCTGCCCTGCCGGCGAGGGTGCAGCCGCTGCTGCATCGGTCCTTTTGCCATTACCAGGCTTGATGTTGCCGCCTTGCAACGGGGGCTGGCTTCCCTGGCGCCATCGGTTCGTCTGGCTATTGAGTCGATCGCGCGTAGGCAGGCGGAGGTTTTCGAGGCGATCTTTCCCCGTCTCAACAAGGATGTGGCGCTGGATCGGTGGAGCGACCGGGAGGTGGATGGGCTGGTGGAGCGGTTCCGGGACCTGCCCTGCCCTGCCTTGGCCGAGGACGGGAGCTGTCGCGTGTACGCATTCCGGCCGGTGACCTGCCGGATGATGGGGATTCCCGTTGAGGCCGATGGCCTGGTGGCCGGCGCCTGTGAAGTGCAAACGGCTGTGCCTATCCAGCGGGTTCCTCTGGTATTGCGACAAGAAGAACAGCGGCTGGCGGAGCAAGAGAGGGCCGAGCTTGAGGCCTGTCTCGGATCAACGCCTGGGAGAGGGGAGGAAGTGCTGCTTCCGTACGGCTTTCTGCCGGACCGAAGTCCCCGCACGCGGTAATCTAGACAGGCTTATCGGCGGTATGATAAGGTCACGCCTACCTCGCTGAACGGATGCGCCTGTAGCTCAGCGGATAGAGCACTAGCCTCCGGAGCTAGGGGCCACAGGTTCAAATCCTGTCAGGCGCACCACCTAATGAGCGCAAGCTTGTTAATCCGTGAGTGAGAGGTAGGACTCGTCCCAAAGAACAAACCCGGTGGGCCGTTAGCTCAGTTGGTAGAGCAGCTGACT
>SYGV01000126.1 GCA_005799365.1 Nitrospiraceae bacterium | reverse complement strand
TGGATGTCTCGATCGGAATCCTCTACACGGCCACGATGGCCCTGGCGATCCTGTTCATCGGGTTGATGAAAGGCTACAACGCGGAAGTCTACGGCTATCTGTTCGGCAGCGTGCTTTCGGTGACGCCGGAGGAACTGCGCGTGATTGGGTTGCTGGGCCTGCTGGTCGTCGGGGTGATTGTCGCCTGCGCCAAGGAACTGTACTTTATCGCGTTCGACCAGGACATGGCCGAGGCATCCGGCGTGCCGGCGCGCCGGATCTTTTACCTGCTCCTCACGCTGGTCGCGCTGACGGTAGTCGTCGCGCTCAAAACCGTGGGGGCGATTCTGGTCTTCGCGATGATTCTGATTCCCGCCTCCACGGCCTACCAGTTGACGCATAGCCTGAAGCAGATGACGGTCTATGCGGTGCTGATCGGGGTGACCTGCGCCGTGGGGGGCGTCTTGGTCTCCTACTGGTGGGATTTGCCTTCAGGCCCGGCCATCGTGCTGCTGGCCACCACGCTGTTCTTCCTGTCGGTCTTCTTCTCGCCCAAACGCGTCAGGCGGGCGCCCGCCGTCGTGCATTAAGTTCGGGCTCCTGCCTGCCGGATCATTTCCCCCAACACCTGTTCGGCCTCTTGCGCGTTGGTGAGGGCGCGGGGAAAGGCGATGCGCACTCCTTGTGCCCGTTCGGCGTTCATCTTCGCTGAAGTCCTGTGCGATGGCGAAGAGATTCGTGGCCGTCTCTGTCGCGACGGAAGTCGTGCGGGAATTTATGGCGGCTCAGGGCGCTCCAATTTCCACCGGCTTACCGGACCTGGGTTGGCGCGCGGGCTGTCCCTTCCGGCGCAGGGTGGCCAGTTTCGGCAGCGGGGTCAGAAGAAATAGGGGAAGCCCCCTCGTCCGAATTTGAATGCCCATGTGACGTGGATAGATAGAGACGTCCAGCGGGCGGATCGCCGGGAACCTTGAATCGGGCGGGAGCCGTGACCGGCGGCGGCTGTTTGTGGTACACAACAACGTATGCCGAAGGGGTCCTGAGAGCCGGGCCGACGACGCCATGAAATATTGCAGCCAATGCGGACTACCGGTGGTCCTGAAAGTGCCTCCGGGGGACAACCTGCCCCGCCATGTGTGCGAGGCCTGCCGGACGATCCACTACCAGAATCCCAAGATCGTCGCCGGCTGCATTCCCGAATGGGAGGACCAGATTCTCCTCTGCCGTCGGGCCATCGAGCCGCGCACCGGCTTCTGGACCTTTCCCGCCGGATTCATGGAGGCGGGCGAAGACACGGCCCAGGCGGCGGTCCGCGAGACGCTGGAAGAGGCCAAGGCCTCCGTGGAAATCGCCTCGCTCTATGCCATGCTCAGCTTGCCCCATGTGAGCCAGGTCTATCTGGTGTTCCGGGGAACGCTCCGCAATCTGGAGTTCGGCGCAGGCACGGAAAGCCTGGAGGTGCGATTGTTTCCCTGGGACCAGATGCCCTGGGATCGCCTGGCTTTTCCGGTCATTCATGAAGCGCTGACTCGATATGTGGACGATCGCCGACGGGGGCTGTATCAACTGCATGTCGGCGTTGTGGACCGTCGCATCACCCCGGAGTAATCGGCTGGAATTTCTCGGCCCGAGGCCAGAATATGGCGAATGGATTGTCAGATGAGTCCGCGAAAGCATCTGGCCCAAGCTCCCCGAACCAGCCGCCGCCTGCCCAGCCCATTCTGGAAGAACCTCCGCCGAACCCCAACGGCGGCCGGACGCTCATCGTGGATGCGGCCGATCCTGCGGCCTATCCCCGTCCCAGCGCGGCGGTCAAGGAGGCAGAGCCGGAGGATCAGGTTTTTATCAGGCCGGGACGATATGAGGACAAGCTCTTCGTGTCGGAGCGGCCGATCCTGCTGATCGGAGCCGGGCGGGACGTCGTGCAGATCTTTAGCCGGCGCGGCGGGCCTCTCTACCTGCAGCGGGTGCCCAGTGGTCGCATCAGCGGCATCACCTTCCGCTACGTCGGCAGCGACCAGAATTCCGCGATGAACATCCTGGACAGCACGTGCACGATCGCCGGCTGCCGCGCGACGGAAGGCATCCTGTCCGGCGTGGTCATCTATGGGCCGGACTGTCGTCCCACGTTGATCGACAATGAGGTCTGCCACAACCGCGAGTCCGGCATCTTTTCCTTCGCCGGCGCCCGCCCCTACCTCGCCCAGAACCACTGTTTTGCCAACCACCATTTCGGACTCGCCCTCCGGGACGAGGGGACGCATCCGGACCTAGTCCGCAACCTCTGCCGGGACAACATGCTCAGCGGCATCCTGCTCTTCCACCATGCCTCGGCCATGGTCCTGAACAACGTCTGCCGCGACAACCAGCATTGGGGCCTGGTGACCACGCCGGAATGTACGACATCGCCGCCAAGGGAAGAACTGGCCACGGCCAATCAACTGGACGCCAACCCGCGCGGCGCGATGTGTGTGACCCAAGAACCGCTGGCGGAGATTGGTCGGTAGCAGGCTGTCCTAAGAGGTCCCCAACTGTGTTCTGGGCGTTCGAACCCCTCGACGTACTTTCTCCGGTGCACCTCAGGGGCTCCACGCACTGCGGCTTCGCCACGGGAAATGCGCGCGTCTTGGCGCGCGCGGGGTTGGCCGGGTGTGACAAGACCTTTCAAGGTCTATTGGCAAAGAACGGTATGTAGAAGGTATTCGAACGAGCTTGGCAGCGATGTGTCTGTTAAGTAAGGGGCTGGATTGGTTTGAATGATTTCTAGAGTTGCAGCGCGGCGAGGACTTCTTCCGCGTGCCCCTGCACGTTGACGCTGGGGAAGATGGCTTTGAGGTTGCCGGTTGCGTCGATGACGAAGGTCTTGCGTTTGGAGCCGATCAAGCGGCCGATGGCCGGCAGGCAGCTCAGGATGGGCCAGTGCGCTCCGTAAGCCCGCTCGATCATCCCCTCCTCGTCGCAGAGCAATTGGAACGGCAGGTTGAATTTCTTGGCGAACGATTGATGGGAAGCCTGCCCGTCCCGGCTGACGCCCAGCACTACCGCCCCCGCCCGCTCCAATGAGGTCGTCGCATCCCGAAACCCGCAGGCTTCGATCGTGCAACCGGACGTATCGTCTTTCGGATAAAAATAGAGCACGACCTGCCGCCCGCGCAGGGAACGGAGCGAAACTGTTTCGCCTGTTCCGGTTTTTGCGGTAAAGTCCGGGGCTGGCTCGCCGATCTTCAGCATGGCCTGGCTACCTCAATCATAAAAATTCCTGCCCCATGCATGGGCCTCAAGCTCCTTGACCAGGCCCTGGCTCAAGCGCCGCCCATCCGACCAGGAACAGTTCGCGCGCACGTTGGCCTGGGTTCTCATGCCGGGGATGACCGTGCTGACCGCCGGATGGGCCAGGCAATAGCGCAGGGCGAGTTCCGGCAGGGTGGCAGCGTCCGATCCCAGTAGTTGCTTGATCGGCTCGACATGCGCGGCGACCTGGGCCTTGCGGTCGCCCTTGAAGTAGCCGTTGCGCCAATCGCCTGCGGGAAAGGTCATCTCGGCGGTGATCTTGCCGGTCAGACCCCCTTCATCGAAGGGGCAACGGGCCAGGACGCCGACGTCATGCTTGAGACAGGCTGGGAGCAGGGCACGGTTCGGGGACTGGTCGAAAATGTTGTAGATCACCTGCACGGCATCGATCAGGCCGCTGGCGACCAGGCGGAGCGCCGAGTCCGGCTCATGGTCGTTGATGGACACCCCGATGGCTCGAATCTTTCCCTGGGTCTTGAGCTTGAGCAAAGCTTCCAGCCAGCGCTGGTCTTCCATCCATTCGTCGCGCCAGACGTGTAGTTGTTGCAAATCAATACAATCGAGTTTGAGGTTCTTCAGGCTCTGTTCGGTACAGTCGATAATGTGGGCCGGCGGGAAGGTGCTCTCGATCGTGTCGTCCGGCAAAGCCGGCCAATGAAGGTTTTTCGGGGGGACTTTGGTGGCGACGTAGAGACGTTCCTTGCGGGACCGGACCACTTGGCCTACCAGGGCTTCGCTGTGTCCGTCGCCGTAGACCAACGCCGTGTCGATGAAATTCAGGCCCGCGTCGATGGAAGCGTGGAGGGCCGACAGGGATTCCTGGTCTTGCGCGCCGATCCAGAAGGTGCCGCCAATGCCCCAGGCGCCGAAGCCGACCTCAGAGATCTGCCATCCCGTTTCCCCCAGACGCCGATACTGCATGCACCCCCCTCTGCAGATTGCCTGTCCTGTTGCGGGGCTACTGTACCCGGCTGCCGCTGAAGGTGCAACCGCGACTTCTGCGTAAGCATAGCCGACCGGCGGAATCCTGCGGGGGGAATCAGTTGTACGCCACCCGCCTCAATGCTAAGCTGGAGTCCGGTTGCGGACTCTGGAGCGTGAACGGCTGCGCCGCCTTTGCGGCGGACTCATGGGCGAACCGAAATTCCACGACTTGGTCTCGTTTCGTCTGGCGCTCGACAACCGGCTCCACCGGCTGGAGCAAGACTTGAAAAAGATGACCGGAAACATCCATGCCCAGGTAGAGCAACGCAAGGCTCTTGCCCGCAGCAACGGATCGAGGTCCTCTCTGGCGGCACGGATAAAAAAGAGTGCCGGCTCACTGGCACGCTGAATCGGCTCGTTGGCGTGCCGATTCAGGGCCTGCCGATCTGAAGGGCGGGGACCTGTTGGAGGTCGCGGGCGTGAAGATGTCGTTCGTGGTATTCGTGTTAAAGGACTAAGTCGTCTGCGGCAACCCGACGCCGCTTGCTGCGTCAAGCTCCGGATCAGGACGAATCTCGTGCAGGTCTTCTCGTTCCCCTCCATGCGTTCCGTCATCCTGCTTATGCTCTTGCTCGCCGGATGCGCCGGTCCACGGTTGGTCGAGTACCTGCCCTCCGTCCAGG
>SYGV01000125.1 GCA_005799365.1 Nitrospiraceae bacterium | reverse complement strand
GAAAGCGTGAGCTTCAAGGGGCCGTCGGCGACGATCAAGACCCATCATAACGTCGGCGGGTTGCCGACCAGGATGAAACTGCGCCTGATCGAGCCCTTGCGGGAGCTGGTCAAGGACGAGGTGCGGGTGTTGGGGAAGGAGCTGGGACTGCCGGACGAGATTGTCTGGCGGCAGCCGTTTCCCGGTCCGGGGCTGGCCATCCGCGTGCTCGGGGCGGTGACGCAAGAGCGCCTGACGATCTTGCGGGCCGCGGAAGCGATCGTCGATCAGGAGATTCGGGCAGCGGGGCTCTACAAGGACATCTGGCAGGCCTTCGCCGTGCTCCTGCCGATCCGCACGGTCGGCGTCATGGGGGACCAGCGAACGTACGAACACGTCATCGCCATTCGCGCCGTGACGAGCCTTGACGGCATGACCGCCGATTGGGCCAGGATTCCGCCGGAGTTGCTGGGCCGGATGTCGAACCGGATCATCAATGAAGTGAAAGGCGTGAATCGAGTGGTGTATGACATCAGCTCGAAGCCGCCGTCCACTATCGAATGGGAATAGCGTGACGAGTGAAGGGTGATGAGTGATGGGTAACAGAACGAAGCAAGAGATGTCCGAACTCCGGATGCATCACCCATCACCCATTGCCCATCACGATCATCTCGTGCGACTACAAAAGGCCATTGCCGATTCGGGGCTGGCTTCGCGCCGCAAGGCGGAAATGCTGATCGCCGAAGGGCGGGTGACGGTGAACGGCCGGGTGGTGCGGGAGCAGGGCCTGAAGATCAACGTTGAAAAGGATCATGTGAAAGTGGATGGCCGGCATCTCAAGCCGGCTCCCCCGCAGGTCTTCATCATGCTCAACAAGCCCAAGGGCTATGTCTCGTCCTTGAGCGATCCGGAGGGACGGCCGACGATCACAGACCTGCTCGGCGGGGTGAGTGTCCGGGTGTTTCCCGTGGGCCGTCTCGACTATGACAGTGAGGGTTTGATGCTGCTGACCAATCAGGGCGCCCTGGCCCAGACCCTGCTCCATCCACGCTACCATGTGCCCAAGACCTATCTCATCAAGGTCAAAGGCGTGCTGGACGAGAAGCAGATCGCGGATCTGGAGCGGGGCGTGGAGCTGGAGGATGGTCTCACCAAGCCGGCCGTCGTGAAAAAGATCCGGAAGGCGGAAGAGAACTCCTGGCTGGAAGTCACGATTCATGAAGGACGGAACCATCAGGTCAAGCGTATGCTGGACTATGTCAGGCACCCGGTGATCAAGTTGACCCGTGTGCGCTTCGGGCCCCTGTCGCTTGGAAGCCTGTCGTCGGGCCAATTCCGGTACTTGACGGATCGGGAAGCCAACGCCTTGCGATCGGTGGTCACCGACCGCATCACGGACGTTGCGGCGGGCGCGGAGCCAGGTTCGACGGCGGCCAAGACCCGCAGGCGACGGGCTGGGGCGCAGGGGTGGGCCAAGGCCAAGAAGGGACGCAAGGCATGATGCTGCGTACGCATCGTTGCGGGGAGCTGACCAAGGCCCACGTGGGCCAAACCGTGACCCTCAACGGATGGGTCCAGCGCCGACGGGACCACGGCAACGTCATTTTCATCGACTTGCGGGACCGGCAGGGGCTGACGCAGGCTGTCTTCAATCCCGAGATCAGCGCCGCGGCCCATCAAGGCGCGCATGTGCTCCGCAACGAATTCGTCGTGGCCCTGTCGGGGACCGTGGCCCTCAGGCCGGACGGTTCGGCCAATCCCAACCTGGCGACCGGCGACATCGAGGTGCTGGTCACGTCCGTCGAAATCTTGAACGAGGCCAAGACCCCGCCGTTCTTGATCGAGGACGAGGGGGAGGTCACGGAGGCCCTGCGCCTGAAGTACCGGTATCTGGATTTGCGCCGTCCCAGGATGCAGAAGCTGCTCAAGCTCCGGCACGAGGTGGTGCATGCAGCCAGGACGTTCCTGAACGAGCAGGGATTCCTTGATGTCGAGACCCCCATGCTAACCAAGAGCACGCCGGAGGGGGCGCGGGACTATCTGGTGCCCAGCCGCGTGAACCCGGGCACCTTCTTCGCGCTGCCCCAGTCGCCGCCGCTGTTCAAGCAGATCCTCATGGTCAGCGGCGTCGATCGCTATTACCAGGTGGCCCGGTGCTTCCGGGACGAAGACCTGCGCAACGACCGGCAGCCGGAGTTCACTCAGATCGACGTTGAGATGTCGTTCGTGGACCGGGAGCAGATCATGGGCCTGATGGAGGAGATGATCCGGGACCTGTTCAAACGGACGGCGGGGGTGGAGTTGCCTGCGCCTTTTCCCCGGATGAGTTATGCGGAGGTGATCGGACGGTACGGGTCGGACAAGCCGGATCTGCGCTTCGGCCTGCCCATGCATGACGTCAGCGCGTTTGCGGCCAAAAGCGAGTTCAAGGTGTTCAAGGAGGCGGCGACCAAGGGGGGGCTGGTCAAGGCCCTCATCGTCAAGGGCGGGGCCGCGATTCCCAGGAGCAGGATCGACGCGTTGGGGGACACGGCCAAGGGCTTCGGCGCCAAGGGCCTGGCCTGGGTCAAGATCACCGGAGAAGGCCAGCTGGAATCCGTGATCGCCAAGTTCCTTGATGCCAAGGCGCTGCTGGCGGCTCTGCCGGACGCGGCGTCTGGGGACCTGCTCCTCTTCGGGGCTGACAAGCCAAACGTGGTCCACGATGTGCTGGGGCGGTTGCGCCTCCTGCTGGGCGAGGAATTGAACCTGATCGACAAGGCCGCCTGGAAGCCCCTGTGGGTGATCGACTTCCCGTTGCTGGAATTCGATCAGGAGGCGAAGCGGCACGTGGCCATTCACCATCCGTTCACGGCGCCGCTGGATGAGGATATCCCCTTGTTCGCGTCCGACCCCTTGAAGGTCCGGGCCAAGGCCTATGATCTGGTCCTGAACGGGAACGAAATCGGAGGGGGCAGCATCAGGATCCATCGCCGGGATGTGCAGAGCACCGTCTTCGGCCTGCTCGGCATCAATAAAGAAGAGGCGGCGGGCAAGTTCGGCTTTCTCCTGGAAGCCCTCGAATATGGAGCCCCTCCGCATGGGGGTATCGCCTTCGGTCTCGACCGCCTGATCATGCTCCTGGGAGGGGCCGACTCGATCCGTGACGTGATCGCCTTCCCCAAGACCCAGAAGGCCCAGTGCCCCATGACCGAGGCCCCCTCCCCTGTCTCTCCGGAACAACTCCGCGAGTTGTCGATCAAGCTGGATTTGCTGGAGTGAGGAGGGGCGGCCGTCTGGGCCGCCGCGATCGCCTAGCCGTGGGGATGCTAGCCCAGCGGGGCGAGCGAGCCGAGAATGTGGTAGCCGCCGTCCACGTAGATCACTTCTCCCGTAATCCCCCGTCCCAGCGAGCTGATTAGGAAGAGCGCCGTGTCGCCGACTTCGTTCTGCTCCGTGGCATGGCGCAGCGGCGCCACCTCGCGGTGATGATCCACCATCTTGCTGATACCGGACACGCCGCGGGCCGCCAGGGTCTTGATGGGGCCCGCGGAAATCGCGTTGACGCGAATGTTCCGGGTACCGAGATCGGCCGCGATGTAGCGCACCGAGGATTCCAGAGCGGCTTTGGCGACGCCCATGACGTTGTAGTGCGGCACCACCCGTTCGCTGCCGAGGTAGGTCAGGGTGACGATGGAGCCGCCTTCCCGCATCAGCGGCAGCGCCGCCCGGCTCAAGGCGACCAAGGAATAGGCGCTGACGTCCAGCGCGGTGGCGAACCCCTGGCGCGAGGTGTTGAGGAACTCGCCGGTCAGTTCCTCGCGCGGGGCGAAGGCGATGGAATGGACGAGAAAGTCGAGATGCCCGAGCGTCCCCTCCACGTGCGTCATCAACGCGGCGATCTGGTCGTCCTGGCTGGCGTCGCAGGCGAAGGCGCTGGCGCCGGGCAGCGTCTTGGCAAGTTCTTCGACGTTTTCCTTCAGCCGCTCCCCTTGGTAGTTGAACGTCAGCCTCGCTCCTTCGCGAGCTGCCGCCTCGGCGATGGCCCAGGCAATGCTGTGCTTGTTGGCGACCCCGACGATCAGGCCGGTTTTCCCTTGTAGCAACATGGCTCCGTCATCTCCTCGGTTGGCTGGCCGGTCGAAACGAGGGTGAAGATACCACGAATCGCGCTAAGTTTGAACCCACTAAATGGATCGATCGGGAGGTTGCTTTTCCGGGGGCGGCCCATGCTGGACTGTGCCCGCCCTATGGCCCTAGCTGGTCTATGCCGAATCGCCGGCGCGTCGTGGCCCGGTGATTCGGAGGCCAGGCCCATCCATCCGGACATCCTTGCAGCGGTCGTCGTGGCCGCGATTCAACCCTTGTTCGGGGTCGGCGTCAGGCCCGGTAGAGAAGTCGTGAAGCCGCCGATCCATGAGACGCGAGGGCACGACGTTGGCCATGGCGGTGAAGATGTTGTCGAGGCTTCCCGGGGAGCGTTGCTCCCAATCCCGCAGCAACGCTTTCATTGCTTTGCGCTTCAGGGTGTCCTGTGATCCGCAGAGGTCGCAGGGGATGATCGGAAAGGCCATCAGCTCGGCATAGTGGGCCAGATCCGTTTCCGGGACATGGGCCAGCGGCCGGATGACGACATGCCCCCGTTCCTTGGCCCGGAAGATGGGGGCCATACCTTTCAACTTGCCGCCGTAGCCCATGTTCAGGAAGAGGGTCTCGAGAATATCGTCCCGGTGGTGTCCCAGCGCGATCTTGGTCGCGCCCAGTTCTGAGGCGACGCGATAGAGAATGCCCCGCCGCAGCCGCGAACAGAGGGAACAGGTCGTCTGCCCTTCGGGGATCATCCGTTTGACGATGGAATAGGTGTCCCGTTCCTCGATGTGAAACGGCACGCCGAGGCCGGTCAGGTAGTCCGGCAGCACGTGAGCGGGAAAGCCAGGCTGCTTCTGGTCCAGGTTGACGGCGACGAGGTCGAAACGGATCGGGGCGCGGTGCTGCAGGACGCGCAGAATGTCCAGCAGGCCGTAACTGTCCTTCCCGCCGGACAGGCAGACCATGATCTTGTCGCCTGCTTCGATCATCCGATAGTCGGCAATGGCTTCGCCAACCAGGCGGCAGAGGCGGGTCTGCAGTTTTTCCGCTTCGGGGGAAAGCTTGCCCGGCTGTTTCGCGAGGCGAGGCGTCTGTTCTGCGGCGGTATTCATCGGGTGCGCCATTGTACCGTCAGGCAAGCGGACAATCAAAGAAAAGGCAACGCACAAGAACGGCCGGGGGAATTCGGCAACGCGCGCAGCTGTTCAATCAGGTGTGCTATGAGAAGGACGAGCCGTGCGCGATGTGGGGGGGCGGTCCCTGATTGGGAGCATCACCAAGAGGCCGCGCGGATCCTGCCCTGTGGGTCATCGATTATATTGGGGATGCGATGCCGGCCTTGCCGGCTCGCATCGATCGGTTGTCACCATTATTCCCCCCAGGCTTGTGAGCAGGCTGCGTCCCACTGCCGGTCCCTTGTGCGTTGGGAGTGGCACGGTCGTTACGCCCCGCCCAACGTAATGGTGAGTGCCAGTTCCTTGCCTCCGCGGAGGACGCGCAGCGTGATCTTCTGCCCCGGCACCGTCCGCTCCATCAGGTAGTTCTTCAGCTGCGCCGCGTCGGTGATTTCTGTGTCGTTAATGGCCAGCAACAAATCGCCCTTTTGCGCGCCGCCCAACGAGGCCGGTTCGGAGACGCCTCCGACGGCGACGCGCCACCGGTTGTCGATCTTGACGACTTTCATCTGGAGGCCCAGTCGCGCAAACCCCGGCTGCTTGTTTTCCAGCAATGCAGCGACGATCTTCTTGGCCAGTCCGCCGGGGACGGCAAAGGCCAGCCGGCTGCACCCATGGCCGCCTTGCGCGTCGTCGGTCTTGATGATCGCGTGCATGATGCCGACCAGTTCGCCCTCGGCATTGAAGAGTCCGCCCCCCGAGTTGCCGCTGCAGACGGGGATGTCGGATTGGATGAGTCTGCTGTCCACGGTCTGCAGGAACGTGTTGGGGTTGCCGACCCGGCCGTAGGCGATCGTGGGGCCCCAGCCCAGTGGATAGCCGACGGTGAAGACCTGCTGGCCGGTCGTGGCGTCCAGGACGCTGAACGACAGGTCCGCGCTCTCGAGCGAATCGACCATGGAGGGCAATTTGTACAGGACGGTGTCCAGATAGGCATTGTCGCCCACGAGTTTGGCCGGCAATTCCTCAAGCCGTTGCGTGAGAATCAAGATGGTGTTGGGGATGGTGGCATTGCTTCCGCTCTGGCGCTCCACCGCATGACGGGCGGTTAGGATGTATCCGTTGCCCAGATGGACGCCGGTGCCGCGGAACGACAGCTGGGTGTCGTAGCCCGATTGGCGCGTGTCCGGCGTGGCGTTCAAAATTCCGACGGTCGCCCGCTTGGCCCGCTCGACGGCCTCTCTGAGATGGTCCTCGGACGATTGGGCCTGGAGCGGTGCGTCCATCGGCATCAACAGGGTGACGGTCAACAGGGGCCAGGCGATCAGAGAGCGGGTAGCTGTTCTTCTGGCGCAACAAGTCATGGATTGCTTCGCTGATGATGTCCGGCGCCATGCGCAGGAGTGAAACCTACAGGCAGTATAAACAAAGACAAGGGGCTTTTCTCGGAGAAAATAGGGAGTAGAATGGTGCCGCAGGCCGATGACTCTTCATGTGAGCATCACCGGCGGCAAGCGACTGCTCCGCCGCGAGTCGATCGAACGCGGCGGCTCGAGCCAGCTTGGCAGGGAGGTGCATCATGAAAGCGATGCTCGTGCGCTGGCGGGGCTCTCGACCGGATGTCGGCCTATTGCGTGACCGACTGGTTCAAGCCCAGATCCTGATCCCTACGCCCTGTCCTCGTGGTAGGCCTGCAACAAGCCCGATGGCAACGACTCGCTTCATAGAGGCGAGGTGCCGCCATGCTTGCCCATCGGCCTAGCCCCAGAAGTTGCTAGACTCCATCGCACTCATTTCGCTAGACTCTCGGATCGCCATCTCTTGTCCTCAGAGATGATCTGGACGTGTGAGGAACCATCTTCACAGGGAGGGGTCTTATGCCTGGAGCGGTGCAGGAGCTGCAGCGGATTGATGTCCTGGCAATCGGCCTGTTCGGACTGGCGGTCGGGGCGTTGACTCTCGGTGTCGCACAATTGGGCGGTATTCCCGAGTCGGACAGGGTGGGCGTCCTCGTCATCGCGCTGGTTTTTGGAGGCGTCGTGCAGATTTTGGCCGGGGTCACCGATATCCGGTACCACGAGCAATTGGGCGGGACCGCGCTGACGATGTATGGATTCTTCTGGCTCACCGTGTCGACGGCGAAGCTGGTGAGCGCCGGCGCCTCGTTCAACTTTCACATGGTCTTGTTTGCGCCGATCAATATGGTATACGCCGCCTTTTCCGCTGTGATGGTGTATCTGACGGCGTATCGCAATGCCGCTCTCAGCCTGCTCCACGTCGTGATTACCCTCTCCTTCACCGCCACGTCGTTTGCTCGATTGGATGTCATTTCCGAGACCCTGCCTGGCATCTTGCACGTTCTGGTCGGGCTGGGGGCCTTCTATTATGCGGTCGCGAGTTTGAGCCGGGCATTTACCGGCCGGGCCTTGCTGCCGCTCGGCCCGCCACTGCTGCACAAATCGGCGTGACCGTTCATGTGGCGGGCTCGGGCCTTCAAAAATCGCGACCCGATGCCTGAAGCACCAACAGGATCCCGACGCCGTGCCATTCCGGCAAGAGCGCCGGCGCCGTCCAGCCCTCGCACGATCGCCTTCAATAAGCCCTATGGGGTGCTGCCCTGCTTTACCGATCCGGAAGGCCGACCGACCCTGGCCGACTTCGTGACGATCCCCGGAGTCTATGCGGCCGGGCGGCTGGATCTGGACAGCGAAGGGCTCATGTTGCTGACCTCGGACGGAACGCTGGCTCATCACATCACGGGCCCGCGGCATAAGCTTCCGAAGGTCTATTGGGTGCAGGTGGAGCGCATGCCGGACGAGGAAGCGCTGAAGAGGCTGCGGCTGGGTGTCCAGCTCAGCGGCACGCGCACCAGACCGGCCGGGGCGCGCCTGCTTGCCGATGAGCCGGAGCTGCCGGAACGGCCTGTGCCGATCCGATTCCGCAAGTCCGTGCCGACCGCCTGGGTGGAGATCACGTTACGCGAGGGACTGAACCGGCAGGTCCGGCGCATGACGGCTTCGGTGGGCCATCCCACGGTGCGGCTCGTGCGGGTGGCGATCGGGCCGATTGTCATGGGCGACCTCCAGCCAGGTCAATGGCGTGACTTGACGAGTCTGGAGATGGAGCAGATACAACGAGTGACGCAGCAGGGAGGTCGAGGATGAAGACGTTCACAGGGTCCATGTGCCTGGGTCTGATGCTACTGGGGGCCGCATGCTCGGTGCTCATCCCGAAGGAAACGCGTTATCTCGAATCGGCGCAGGATCGGGCCACTCAGGCAGAAGTCCGGAAACAGCTCGGACAGCCCAAGTACATGGCCGCCACGCTGACCGGCGAACCGGTGTTGGTCTATCAGTTCATGTGGCAGGACCCCAGCAACCAAAATAGTTGGGGCGCGCCAGGGACCTGGTGCGACGAATATGTCCTGACCTTCGACCGGCAGGGCGTCCTGCGCAACTGGACCCACAAATCCGAAGGCCACGGCGGAGAACTGTCCCCCACGTATTGCGTCACCGATGGCTTTAAGCCTGGAGCCTGACGAGTCCTGCGAGCGTGAGCCGGTTAAGCCCGAGTGTCCATGCAGCGGGCAAAACATCTCTTGCCGAAGGGGCTGGCCCCTGGAAGGGGACGGACGGATATTGTCTCCAAGTTCAAAGACGTTGTATGCTGTATGTGAAGGAGGTTATTGAGCCTGAGCAGATTCAGCCTGGTGGCTTGGTGAGAAGAAACTGCTAGGATTGGTCTTGCGTTGTGACAGGGCAAGTTTGAGATGCCCCAGTGCATGCCTCAGAGTCTTTTCTGGCTAGCCAAGAGCTCTGGCAGGCTGCTCAAAGCGGCCGTTCAACAAGACCGCAGCGAGCGAAAGGCCGAGGCGTACGTGTTCGCTACGTTGAGGGTTTGAGCGATGCGAGAACGCAGTCGGTGGGCGTTTTCAGCAGCCGTTATGTTTGTTCGACGTCGGCGATGATCGTATGCAGCCCGCTCGCGCCGGCCGGCTGGGGACGGACGATCTCTTCGATCTGCAACTGGCCCTTGGCGTCGGTGGCGCGGACGGCCACCTGGAATTTGCCCGCCTTGGGTGGCCGCCAGGCATAGTTCCAGATGACCCAGGAGTAGGGGGACATGGGCTTTTCCAGCTCGGCGCTATTCCAGGTCTTGCCCGCATCGAAACTGATCTCCACCTTGGCGATGCTGTTGGGGCCGCCGAAGGCGATGCCGCGGAACTTCTGCTCCGGGCCGCGTAGCGACTGGTAATGGCCGGGGCTGTCCACGCGGGAGAAGATCTTGATCGTGCCGTCGTCCGTCCAGCCCTTCTGCTGCCAGTAGCCCTTGTAGTCGCCGGGGTAGACCTCGATCTCCGTGATCCACTTCACGTTCTTGATGCCGTACAGGCCGGGCACGATGAGCCGGAGCGGAAATCCGTGGGCCTTGGGGAGTTTCTCGCCATTCATGAGATAGGCGAGCATGACGTCGTTCTGCATGGCACGGGTGAAAGGGATACTGTCGTGGTACCCGTCGATGGCGCGGAAGACCACATCCCGCGCCACCTCCTCGTCTGCGCCCGCCTCCTGCAACAACTGCTTGAGCGAGATGCCGCGCCACTGGGCATTGCCGAGACTGTCCCCGCCGGGGAGGGTGTCGATGCACATGAGGGTTGAGACCTGGTCGAAGGAGTCGCGGTTCAAAATGTCGCGCCAGCCCAGCTTCATCGGCTTTTTGACCGTGCCGGTGACGTGCACCTGCCACTGTTCGATGTTGACCTCGCGCGAGACGCTGACGGCCGAGTCCGCATAGTTCACGACGTAAAACTTGTCGTTCGGCGTGAAGTAGAGGGTGTCGCGCGGCGGCATGGCGAACATGCGCCCGAACATGCTGCCCATGGCGTCGCAACCGGTGAGACTTGCCAGAGCGCCGAGGCCCGCGGCTTTCAGGATGGTCCGACGGGAAAAGCTCATGGTGCAAGCAGCATCCCACAGGATCCGGTCCTTGTCAAACCGCTCTTTCCCAGCCATGGACGAGGACTTGCGACTGTTTGCACCCGCTAAAAAGCGTTGACAGTGACGATGACGCAGGGCAGAGTAGCGCCTGGTTCACAATTCAGATCACAAGGGAGGGGGCTATGATGACGCGGTGGCGACTGGGTGGAACACACGGAGCAAGTGGAATAGCAGGCCCCTTCTTGCTCTGTATCTCAATGGTGCTGCTGCAGGGGGTGGTCGTGCCGTCGGCTGCGCGCGGCGCCGACCCGGCTCCGCCTGCCGCCGCGCAGACCGACCATATCCCGCCGGAGATTGCGGTCAACATGAAGGAACTGAAGAGCGTCTGCGCAGCGGATTACAAGAAGCTCTGCCCCGACGTGCGGATGGGCGGCGGGCGCATCGTGCGCTGCTTGAAAGAACACGAAGCCGACTTGTCCGCGCCCTGCCGCCAGCTTGTGGCGCCCAGCGCCACGAAGTAGCCGGGCCTGTCTGCGTCGGTTCAGTTTTTGGGCATGACGCAGTTGCCGCCGCCCCGTTGCTGGCACAGCCGGTACCGTATCTGCTCGGCCCAGAACTCCATGGCTTTATGCACGTCATCCCAGGAGTCAAACGAGTCCGCATCCAGACGCTTGTTGCCGACCCGGCGATCCGCGGACGCGGCCAGCACCTCGCCGCTCTGCGCGTCGAGCAGTTTGATTTCGGCGCTGATCTCGCCCACAAACAGCGGTTTGCCCGTGCCCAGGTTCTTCACCAGGGAGCTCAAGGCCAGGACATTCATTGGCGCGGGTATGGTGGAGATGGCGCGCAGGGCGACGTTGGCCTTGTCGGCCCTAGTCAGCGCCGCCTGAATGCGTAGGGTGTTCGGGCCCTGGCTTGTGACCATTTCATAGTCTTTCTCCAGGCTTCGATAGAGCAGGCTGTGTAGCATCTCCGCCACCTGCTGCATCTCTTGTTGCTTGGCCGGATCGGCCGAGGCCTCGCCCCATACCTGAACCGGGTCGAGGAGAATCTTTTTGTAGGTGCCGCGTGGGATTAGGAGGATTTTTGGATTCTTGTAGAGCAATAACCCTTCGTTGTCCCCGCCCTTGTGCATGCGCGGGTAGAGGTCGCCCAAGAAGCCGGAGGTTTCCATGGATCGCGCCTGCTTCGTCGGTGAACATCCGACCAGTAGGGTGACGGCGAGGGCAACAATCGTGATCCGGGCGGTCATGGGCGCCTCCTTGTATAGGTATAGCTGGTATGGTCCGGAGCAGGGTAGCGCGGGTGGGGCCTGTAAAGCAAGCGGGCTGCTTGACGAACCTCTTCAGTGAAGGGTATAAGAAAACCTCTTCAAAAAGAAAGGGTTCCGCCTTGCAAGATGCCGGGCCGGTCGTTGTGTCGCCTCGTGCGCTCAGGGCGTACCTCATTTTTTGTCTGTGTCTCACCCTCTTTCCTGGATGTGAAAAACCTGAAGCAGGCCCGGTCGCGATCCCTGAGGTCCTGGTGACTTCCGTGGTGCAGCGGGATGTGCCCGTCTATGCCGAGGGGGTTGGCACGACCTCCGGCTATGTGGACGCGCAGATTCGCGCCAAGGTGCAGGGCTATCTACTCTCGCGGAACTATACGGAAGGCTCATTCGTGAAGGCCGGCTCGCTGCTGTTCAAGATCGACCCTCGCTCCTACCAGGCCTCCTTCGACCAGATGAAGGGCGAACTGGGGCGGGCTGAAGCCGCCTACAAGAAGACCCAGATGGACGTGGCGCGGGACAAGCCGCTGGCAGCGCAAGGGGCGGTGAGCCAGAAGGAGCTGGACGATTCGATTCAGTCGAACGAGGCGAACAAGGCCTCGGTCTTCTCCGCTCAGGCCAACCTGGAAAAGGCCAGGCTGAACCTGGACTGGGCGAATGTCACGTCGCCTGTGGACGGGGTGGCGGGGATCGCAAGCGCGCAAGTCGGCGATCTGATCATGGAGAACACGGTTATGACGACCGTGTCGCAGGTGGACCCAATCCGGGTGCAATTTCCGATCAGCGAGAAGGCCTATCTGCGCTTCGCCGAGCGGTTTCAGCAGGGGGCGGCCCATCCGGAGGCGGAGCGTCCTAACGCCGCGTCGCTCGACCTAATCCTGGTCGATGGCAGCGTCTATCCGCACAAGGGGAAGGTGGCGCTCGCCGACCGGCAGGTGGACACGAAGACCGGCACCATCATGCTCGTCAGCTATTTCCCCAATCCCGGCAATATCCTGCGGCCCGGCCAATATGCCAAGGTCCGTGCGGTGATCGAGACATTGCCTGCCGCGCTTCTGGTGCCGCAGCGCGCGGTGCAAGAACTGCAGGGCACCTATCAGGTCGGCGTCGTGGGGGCCGACAAGAAGGTCGCCATCCGCAACGTGAAGCTCGGCCCCCAGATCGGGACGCAATGGGTGATCGCGTCCGGACTCCAGGCTGGCGAACAGGTGATCGTGGAGGGGTTGCAGAAGATCAAAAGCGGTATGTCCGTGACGGTGAAGCCCATGCCAGCCGAGCCGGCCCAGGCCGGACCAGGCGTTGCCGCTCCTCCGCCCCGCCCCGGAATCTAGCCTGATGGCCAAATTCTTCGTCCACCGCCCGATCGTGGCCATGGTGATGGCGATCATCACGGTCCTCGTGGGGGCGGTGTTCATGTTGCGCCTGCCCATCGCCCAGTTTCCAGACCTCGTGCCGCCGGAAGTCCAGGTGCAGACGACCTACCTGGGCGCAGACGCCCTCTCCATCGAACAGGCCGTGGCGACGCCGTTGGAACAACAGATCAACGGCGTGGACCACATGCTCTACATGTACTCGATCAGCGCGAGCAGCGGGCAACTGTCCCTACGGGTGGCCTTCGACCTGGACACAGATCCGAACATCGACCAGGTGCTCACGCAGATGAGGCAGTCGATCGCCAAGCCACAGCTTCCGGAAGCGGTGCAGACCTTCGGAATCACGAATCCCAAGGCGCTCAGCAGTCCGCTGATGCTGGTGTCGCTCTACTCGCCGAAGGGTACCTACGACGCGACCTTCCTCGCCAACTATGCCTTTATCAACGTCAACGATCCCCTCACGCGAGTGTCGGGCGTGGGCCAGGTGCAGCTCTTCGGCGCGGGCCAGTATGCGATGCGCTTGTGGGTGAAGCCGGACCAACTCGCAAAGCTTGGCCTCACGGTCGTGGATCTGGTCAATGCGGTCAACGCGCAGAACGTCGTCAATCCGGCCGGGCAGGTGGGGGCGGAGCCGGTGCCCCGCGGGCAGGAGTTTACCTATACGGTCAGGGCGCAGGGCCGTCTGGTCACCGAGGAGGAGTTCGGGAGCATTGTGGTCCGCGCCAACGACGACGGCTCGTTCGTGCGCCTGCGCGACGTGGCTCGGGCCGAACTGGGCGCGCAAGTCTACAACGTGATGGGCCGCTTGAACGGCGTGCCGGCCGCCGTCCTGGCCATCTATCAACTGCCCGGGTCCAACGCGATCGACACGGTACAGCGGCTGAAGGCGCGGATGGAGGAGATGAAGCAACAGTTTCCGGAGGACCTGGACTATGTCGTCTCGCTCGATACGACCGAGGCGGTGACGGAAGGCATCAGG
>SYGV01000016.1 GCA_005799365.1 Nitrospiraceae bacterium | reverse complement strand
CTCATAGCACGTGGTCGACGATTCGCCGCTCGTACAAATATTGCTGGCGATCAACATATTGCGCGCATGGGCAGCTTGCACGGTATGGGTTTCTCGCGGGTTGTTGATTTTGGCGATGACAGCCCATGGATGATAATGTGGCGGTGCCGCTGGAGCTGGCCGGCAGTCCTCATGCCAACGGGCGCGCGGCTGAGCTGCTAGCCGCCGTGGGCTTACGGGATCGGCAGGACCATTACCCGGTGCAGCTCTCGGGCGGGGAGCAGCAACGGGTTGCCGTCGCCCGCGCCTTCGCCTGTCGCCCGCCCATCCTGCTGGCGGACGAGCCGACCGGCAATTTGGACAGCGCGACAGGCCGCCAGGTGATCGACCTGCTGCTGGCGCTGAACCGCGACCAGGGCAGCATGCTCATTCTCGTCACCCATGACCAGACCCTCGCCTCCCACGCGGAGCGGATCATCACCCTCCGCGACGGGCGGATCGAATCGGATAGCCTCACAGATTCCTTCCTGCTGTCTCCCGGAGCGCAAGGGTGATCTCGTTTCCCCTAGGCATGGCCTGGCGGGAGACGCGGGCCGCCTGGCGCCACTTCCTCTACTTCTTCGCCTGCATCGCCGTGGGCGTCGCGGCCCTGGTCGGCGTGGCCCTGTTCGGCGTCAACGTCGAGCGGGCCGTGTCCAAGGAGGCCCGCGCCCTGATGGCGGGCGATCTCGAAGTGCGGGTCTCGCGCCGGATGAGTCAGGCCGGCGAAGACCTGCTGCAGTCGCTGGGCGGACGCGGCATCGAAACGACGCACGTGAGCGAACTGGTGGGCATGGCTTCGACGCCCGCCGTTGCCTCGCCCGTTGCCTCCGGGCTGCGCGCTGTGGCGCAAGCCT
The DNA here is from genome assembly GCA_005799365.1 of Nitrospiraceae bacterium. Classification (GTDB taxonomy): domain Bacteria; phylum Nitrospirota; class Nitrospiria; order Nitrospirales; family Nitrospiraceae; genus SYGV01. The sequence continues at coordinate 25,140 of SYGV01000016.1, read as the reverse complement.
CGCAGATCGTCGAACTCAAAGCCGTCGAGACCGGCTATCCCTTCTATGGGACGCTCAAGGTCGAACCGAACCTGCCACTTCAAGACTTGCTGCACCCGCCGGCCGGAGTCTGTCCCTCTGTCCAGCCGATCGCCCCGCAGCCGGGCCCTCAAGCTGCGACCCAGAAGAGAAAACGGTCGAGCAAGAAAGCAGTAGACATCGTTGCGCCGCAGCCTGCGCCGGCTCCCTGCCATGGCATGGTTGTCCAGGACACGCTCTTGATTCGTCTGGGGCTGAAAGTGGGCGATCAGCTCAAGGTCGGGGAGGCGACATTTACAATCACCGGGCTCCTGCGCAAAGAACCGGACCTCACCGCCGGGGCGTTCAGCTTGGGGCCGCGGGTATTCATTTCGCGCGAGGGTTTGGCCGGGACCGACCTCATCAAGCCGGGCAGCCGCGTCCGCGAACGATATCTCCTGCGCGTCCCCGCCTCGATGCCGGCTGCGCCGCTGCTGCATGAACTGCGGGGGCGGTTGGCCTCTGAGTCGGCCCGCGTCATCCCCTTTCAAGACGCGCAGCCGCAGCTCCGCGGGTTTCTCGATCAACTGACCCGGTACTTGGGACTGGTCGGATTGACCGCGCTCTTCGTGGGTGGAATCGGCGTCGCCAGCACGATGCAGGCCTTCTTGCGCGAGAAACTCCAGACGATCGCCATTCTGAAGACGGTCGGCGCCGAGTCGGGGACGATTCTGCAAACCTATCTGATACAGGCCTTCCTGCTCAGCCTGGTCGGAAGCCTGGCCGGCCTTGCCATGGGTGTGGCGGCGCAACGCGCCTTGCCCGCCATCCTGTCAAATTTTTTGCCCATCGACGAGATGGCGGTGCCAGCCGGCCTGTCCGGCGCGGCGGTCCCGGCCCTGATCAAGGGTCTGGCCATGGGGCTTCTGACCACGCTGCTCTTTGCCCTCTGGCCGTTGCTGGGCATCCGCGACGTCCGTCCGGCCCTGATCTTCCGCCGTGACGTGACACAGCCGGCCGGAGTTCCCGCAGCCGGCCAGGTGAGCCATCACGTTCTGGCCTTGTGGCGGTCTGCTGCGTGGCGCAGCCGGCTCGATCCCTTGCGTCTCGCGATGGCTGCGGGGATTCTTCTCTGTCTCGCCGGGATTTCTATCTGGCAGGCCGGCAATCGGAACGTGGGGATGCTGTTCATCGGCGCCCTGATCGCTGCCGTCTGTCTCCTGCGGCTGACCGCGTTTCTGTTGGTGCGAAGCCTCCGGTCGGTTTCCCTGGTCCGGTCGCTGACCCTCCGCTACGCAGTCGGCAATTTGCACCGGCCCGGCAACCAGGCGGCCGGGATCATGGTGTCCATCGGGATCGGCGTTATGGTCATCGTGACGGTCTCCCTGCTGGAGCGGGCCCTGGTGGACCAGGTGGGCGAGCAGCGGCCCAAGGACTCCCCCTCCTTCTTTTTCATCGACATCCAGCCGGATCAGAAGGGCTCGTTTCTGGCCATGATGCAGCAGCGGGTGCCGGCCGCGAGGGTCGAAGCCACGCCGCTCGTCCGTTCCCGGCTCTATGCGGTGAACGGCCGGTTGGTTGAAACGGAAGAGGCGATGGAACAGCGGCTGCCCGCCGACTCGGATGAGGCCAGGCGCGAGAAGGAGAAACAGGCCCGCAAGACCTGGTACTTCACGCGGGAATATGTGCTCACGCAAGGGGAGGCGCTGCCGAAGGACAACCGGATCATCAAGGGGACGTGGTGGCAGCCTGGCGCGCGTCCGTCTCGCCCGCTGGTCTCGATGGAAGAGGATGCGGCCAAGCACTTGGGGCTGGACCTCGGCAGCACGGTGACGCTCGACATCCAGGGCGCGACGTTGGAAGCCAGCGTGAGCAGCATCCGGCGGGTCGAATGGGGCAATTTCTCAACGAACTTTTACATGGTGCTCTCCCCCGGGGCGCTGGACGGAGCGCCGATGACCTACGTGGCGACGATCAAAGTCCAGCCGGAGGAAGAAGTCCCGCTCCAACAAGCGGTCGTTGCGGCCTTTCCGAACGTGACCGCCATCAACATCGGCGACGCGCTGGAGAGCCTGGCTCGCATTCTCGAACGGCTGGCGGTGGCGCTGCGGGCGGTGGCGCTGTTCTGCGTGCTGACCGGAGGGATCGTCATGGGCGCCGCCCTGGCGGCGACGCGCTACCGGCGGTTGTACGAGTCGGTGATCCTGAAGGCCTTGGGGGCGACCCGCGGATTGATCGCGCAGGCGTTTGCGATCGAATATATCCTGCTCGGCTCCGTGGCCGGTGCCATCGGCTTGCTCCTCTCCACGGGACTCTCCTGGGCCCTGCTCTATTTCATCTTCGACCTGCCCTGGCGCCTTCACCCGGACATTCTTGCAGCGGGTTTCGTCCTGACCCTGCTGCTCACGTTGGCCGTCGGCTTCTTGAGCACGTTCAGATTGCTGGGGCAGAGGCCCCTGGCGGTGCTCAGGCACGAGTAATTGAGGGGCCACCAGCCATTAGCTTTCAGCCGACAGCTCCAAGCTGAAACCCAACTGTTTAGCGGGCGAGATACCGGCTCAGTGCCGCGCCTTCGCGCGTCCGCATTGTAACGGCGATGTGAAGTTGTTCGAGATACTGTCCCAGCGTCTTTCCGCCCAGGTCGATCTTCTGGTCGGCGATGAAGCGGTGGACATCCTGTTCCAGTTCCGGCGTGGCCAGTCCGGCAATCCCTTCCAACATCCGGCGGAGTCCCTGCTTCGGGAACAGTTGATCCATCCGCCCCCAATTCGTCTTGACGAAATCCCAGGCCAACTCGCGACCGTAGACGTTCGTCAACACCAAGCGAATGATGAAGGGTGCGTCCTGCGTGCGAATCTCGCCGCTGAGCGCGCGGGCCAAAGTCTGTTCCAACAACGGCACCGGTTTGAACGCAGCCAGGGCGTAGAGGTACCGGCGTTCTTCTTGCGGCGTCGCCGCCTTGTGGAAGCGTGACAGGAAGTCCTCGTAGCGCGCCGTGTCGCCGACATGGGCCAGGATGGCGATGAGGCTGGGCAGCAGGTTTTGGTCCACCGCCGCCGACGGCGCGAGCGACGCTGAGTAAAGCTCCGCCGCCCTGGTTTGTGTCATCGAATCGTTCCCGAGGGTGCCGATCGCGCGCCAGAGGTCGGCGCGCAGTTGCTTGGTCAGCTCGCTTTCGCCGGACTGAGGCGTCCAGCCCAGTTCGGCCACCGCCGGGCCGACCCGGTCCCGCACGAGCGATTCCAGCTTCGGCTGGTCGGCCGGCTGGATGATCCGGTTCAACAGGTGGAACGAGTCAATGAGCACCGCCCAGACGTTTTTGTCCCGCTCGCCTCGGAACCTGGCGGTCAGGTCCAGGTAATCGGGGAGGGGCATCAGTCCGGCGACGGTCGAGGCCCAGGCGTCGTTGACCAGGTTGAACCGTTCGATGGCCGCCAGCGTCTCCGGCGCCTGGAGCAGGCGTGCAAGCAGATCCGGCGCATAGCGCACCCGGTAGAATCCGTGCCCCCCTTCGTTGACCAGGACCGACTCGAAGCCGGGCGGGAGGTCGAGGTGCGTGTCCGAGTCCGTCAACAACAGGCGGTGCGTGCGCCTCTGCCCGTTTGCGACGAGGCGCACTTGGAGCGGTACCTGCCACCTCCGCGGAGCGGGTGCGGTGTCCGGCTCCGGGTCGGCAAGAGCAAGATAGGTGAAGTGCTGTTGCGTCAAGCGCAGCCGCTTCCCGTCGAGCGTGAGGCTGATCAAGGGATAGCCGGGCTGGAAGATCCATCCGTCCATGAGGTCGGGGATCGGTCGTTGGGCTGCCTGCCCCAGCGCAATCCAGAGATCGCCCGTATCGGCGTTTTGATAGGCATGGGCGCGCAGGTACCGGCGGACGCCCTCGCGGAAGATGTCGGGGCCGATGTGCTGTTCCAGCATGCGCAGGACCGACGCGCCCTTTTCATAGGTCAGCACGTCGAACATGGCGTCCGCGTCCTTCGGCGCATGGACCGGATATTCGATAGGTCGGGAGCTGCGCAACCCGTCCACGGCAAAGGCCGCGGCGCGCGAAACGCTGAAGGTAGTCCACCGTTGCCATTCCGGTTTCCAGGCATCCACGGCCAGCACTTCCATGAAGGTGGCAAAGGCTTCGTTGAGCCAGAGGCCGTTCCACCAGGCCATGGTGACCAGATCGCCGAACCACATGTGGGCGTTCTCGTGCGCCACAACATCGGCGATCCGTTCCAGCTCCGCATGTGTGGCGGCCTGTTCATTGACCAGCAGGGCCGTCTCGCGGAAGGTAATGGCCCCCAGGTTTTCCATCGCGCCGGAGGCGAAGTCCGGGATGGCCAGGAGGTCCAGCTTGTCGCCCGGATAGGGGAGGCCGTAGTAGTCCTCGAAGAAACCGAGTGAGAAGGAGCCGATTGCACGGCCGAAGGGCGCGAGGTGTTGCTTGCCCGGCACGGACCAGACGCGCAGCCTGGTGGCGCCGATGGCCACCGGTTCCGAGGCCTCCAGCTCGCCCACGACAAACGCGACCAGGTAGGTGGACATGGAAATCGTATCGGCGAAGCGTAACACCTTTTTCCCGCCCTCGTGCGTTTCGGACAGGACGCCGGCGTTCGAGACGGCGGTCAAAGCCGGATCGATCACGAGGGTCGTGGAGAAGACGGCCTTGAAGTCCGGTTCGTCCCAGCAGGGAAAGGCGCGCCTGGCGTCGGTGGCTTCGAACTGCGTGGCTGCCAGGGGCTTGGTCAGGCCGGCCTGGTCCTGGTAGGTGCTGCGGTAGAACCCGCGCAGCTTGTCGTTCAGGGCGCCCTTGAACGCAAGGCGCAGCTTCCAGACGCCCGGGAGAATGGCTTGGGGAAATGTGAGCCGGCACCGTTCCGCCCGTTCGTCCGGCTCGATGCGGCCGGCCAGTGCCGGGCCTGCGTCCTGCGCGATCTGCGCCTCCGTGATCTCCAGCTCGACGGCATTGAGCAGGAATTCGGCCGTCGGCTCCGTGACCGTGACCGTCACCGTCTCGTTGCCAGCAAAGGTGAAAGCCGCAAGGTCCGGTTCCAGGCGGAGGTCGTAGCGGGTCGGCATGACATGGCGAGGCAAGCGATACTGGTCCACTCGGTTCCTCTCTTCTGCTGGCATGGGCGGATAGAGAAGTTCGGCGTCTTTTCCCCTGGGCCGTCCGACGAGCCATGCGTTGGCATCCGCTCCGGACGGATGCACCAACAGGCCGAGGCCCCACAGCCGGATGAGCGATCCGGCTATTGAGGAGAGCGAGGCGAGCGCATGGCGGCGCGTGACGGCTGTGTACAGGAGGGGAAGCTTGCCGAGCAAGCCGGCGATCCGCTCACGCATCCCACATTCCGGCAGCCGGGATTACCGTCTCTCGGCTTGCCGAACCTCGATTCCTTGTTGGGTTCCCGCAATCAAGATGTCGGTCCGGCCCACGAAGAGCCCCGTCTCGACCACGCCGGGGATTGCGTTGAGCCTGGCCTCGAATCCGGCCGGATCGTCGATGCGCGCCACGTGCAAGTCCAGGATGTAGTGGCCCGCTTCGGTCTTGAACGGCTGCCCGCCCTTCTCGCGGAGGAGGATGGTGCCCCCGTACCCGAACGCATCGCTGACGGCTTGGATTTGACGTTCGGTGCTGCGCCAGCCGAAGACCGCAACCTCGATGGGCAGGGGAAAGGTGCCGCCCAGGACCGGCACGCGTTTGGACGCGTCCACCACGACGATAAATTGCCGGGCGGCGGCCGCGACGATCTTTTCCCGCAGCAAGGCGCCCCCGCCTCCCTTGATCAAGTTGAGCTGGGGGTCCACCTGGTCCGCTCCGTCGATGGCCACGTCGATCTGCCAGGCCTCATCATGGTTGAGCAACGCGATCCCCTGGCTCTTGGCCAGTTCGGCCGTCTCAGTCGAGGTCGGGACGCCCTTGATGGCTAGACCGGCCCGGACTTTTTCGCCCAAGGCCAAGACGACATGACGGGCGGTGGAGCCGGTGCCCAGCCCGACGATCTGTCCATGGCGGACATAACCGACGGCCGCCTCGGCGGCCTGGCGCTTGAGTTGCTCTGCCTGTTGGGGAGTCGTCATGCGGCTTGTGTCGGCTGCAACCGGCTGGCCACCGAGGCGGCGCCCAGCAGCGCGGTCTTGGGATTCATGATCACGCGTATGGGAATCGAGTTGAGCAGAGCCTTGTACCGGCCCTTGGCGCTGAATGCGCGCACGAAGGTCCCGTCCGTCAGCTTGGGAATCAGCTTGGGCGCAATCCCTCCGCCGACATAGAGCCCGTTCAAGGCCAGTGCCTTCAAGGCCAGGTTCCCAGCCTCCGCCCCATAGATGGAGGCAAACATGTCCAGCGCCTGCTGACACAATTCCGATTGGCCGGCCAGCCCCGCCTCGGCGATCACCGCCGCCGGGTCGCCGACCTTGATCCGCTCCGCGAGCCACGTCGGTTCGTTGCGCTTGGTGTCGCGCAGAAACTCATAGATCGCATGCAGCCCGGCCCCCGACAACACCCGCTCGTAGCTCACGTGCAAGTAACTGCTGCGCAGATGGCGGAGCAGATCGATCTCCAGGTCGCTCGTCGGCGCGAAGGACGCATGCCCTCCCTCGGACGGCATGGGATGGTACGCGGCGCCGTCTCCGAAGAGGATGGCTTCGCCGAGACCTGTGCCGGCGGCGATGAGCGCCATTGCCGCCGCGGGCTGAACCGGGCGCGCCGCGCCAGCATTCAACACCACGAACTCATCCGGTCGCAGGACCAGCAGCCCGTAGGCCGTGGCTTCCAGGTCGTTCAGGAGCCGGACTTGTCCGACCTTGAGGTATGTGGCCAGGGCCGTTCCATCCACGACCCAGGGGAGATTCGTGGTCTTGCAGCGGTTCTCGATGATCGGGCCAGCGACACCGAAACAGGCGGCGTCGATGGCGGGCGGTTCTTCCGGAGGTTCGGCAACCGGCTCTGGCGCGTCGGCCTCAGCCTCCTCTTCCGCAGGGGCCTCGCTCTTCGTCGGCGGCTTCAGAAACTCGGCAACCACTTCTTCGAGCGACTTGAAGTCGGCGCTGGCGAAGGTGCGTTCCCGCACCGATTCGACCCGCTCGTGCTTCCAATCGAAGAGGGCGAGAATCGTTTTTGTTCCACCAATATCCCCTGCAAGTATCATTTACTCCTCATGTGACACGAGCCCCTGCTTCGACAGGGCCAACTCCGATGCGGCGGGCTGATCCAGAAACCAGATCAGCCGTCCTTGCTCAGGGTGGATCAGTTGGGCTGGAAACCTGGTTCCGCCCGACGGTGATCCTTCCAATATCTGTTTGGCCACCGCAGCTTTGCCGCTTCCGTTTACCAGAAATACCACGGTCCTGGCCTGATTGACTACCGGGATGGTGAAGGTCAAGCGGTGCGCGATTCCCTTCGGCGACCGGCTGGCTACGACCAGACGGGTCCGTTCGTTCAGTACATCTGTGCCTGGAAACAGGGAGGCGGTATGGCCGTCTTCTCCCAGGCCCAACAGGATCAAATCAAAACGGGGCCAGGCCGGCGGCTTCGTCCCGAACCGTCTATGCAGCACCGCCTCGTACTCGCGCGCCGCCTGGTTCCGGTCCTCGGCCTCGCCGTTCATCCGAAAGATCCGGTCCTGCTTGATCGCGAGCGGGCGAAAGAGGGTCTCGTCGGCCATGCCGAAATTGCTCTCCGGATGGTCCGGCGGCACACAGCGCTCGTCCCCGAAGAAAAACTCCACCTGCGTCCAGTCCAACTGTCTTGCCAGACTTGGCGCAGCAAGTGCGCTATGTAAAGCTTTTGGCGTAGACCCGCCGGACAGGGCCACACGAAACCGCCCGCCGGTCTGGATTACTTGGTTGCCCAGCCAGATAAACAGGTCCGCCGCCTCTGCGGCCAGCTTCCCACTGTTCTCGATGATGTGAAGTTCCGGTCCCGCGCTCATCATCGTATGGATGGAGTCATCGTTTGGCGGTTCGCTTCGCTGGTTTTTTCGCGGCACGTTTCTTCCGCGCCGCCTTGGGGCGGCCCGGCTTGCGCAACAACGATCCAATCGTAGCCACCCCCTGTTTCCCGAGCTCGATATGCACGACCGGCCGCTGGTGCGTCTGGAGGGATTGGAAGTCTCCGATGGCCTGCGCCTGAGCCAGGGTGCCGAAGGTATAAGGTTTCCCGGGCACCGGGACGTCCGGGACCATCCGTTCCAGCAGTTGCAGGAAGAGGCCCGCATTCGGGCCGCCCTTGTGCAACTGGCCGGTTGAATGGAGGTAGCGGGGTCCGTAGCCGGCCGTCGTCGCCAGATGGTGGCGGACCAGCAGGGTCTTGCGGAGCGCCTTGATCGCCTGGTCGGCTTTCGAAGAAAACCGGAGATAGGCCAGAATCGCCAGGTATTTGCCCGGCGCGGCCTTGGCCAGCAAGTCCGCCAGGGCCCCGGTCGGGACAGCCGGCAGGGCGCCCCGGAGTTTGACTTCGTCCAGAATCCGGCTCGTGTTTTCCTTGCTCTCCTGCACGTTGGGTTGATCGAACGGATGGATGCCCAGGATTCGGCCGGCGATGGCGGTGGCGAATTCCCAGCGGAAAAACTCGGCAGCCAGATCGTAGCGGTCGCGCAGCGTGAGCCGCACCACCGGCTGGCCGGCCCGCTCCAAAGACTTCACGTGGCGATCCGTCAAGGTATTGGCGTCGCCGTTGAGCCTGAGGTAGACGAAGAGCCGGTCGCGGCCGTATGCGATCAGCGGGGCCAACGGCTCCTCTGCGATCGGGATCAGGCCCGTGCCTTCTTTCCCCGTGCTCTCGGCCAGCAATTGCTCCGCCCAGAGGCCGAACGATTTGACCTTCGGCGACGCGATCAGCGTGACCTTATCCCGTCCCCATCGGCCGAGGGTGCCCATAACCGCGCCGAGCAAGGCGCCGGGATTGAACGGCGGGGCGACGGTCATGCCGCAGGCCGTGGCCATCTCCTCGCCACGCCTCAGCAAGGTGGTGAGATCGAGGCCGATCAGCGCGGCCGGCACCAGGCCGAAGAACGAGAGCACGGAATAACGGCCTCCGATGTCCGGAGGATTGATGAATGTGGTTCGGAACTGTTCCGTCTGCGCCAACTGCGCCAGCCCTGTGCCCGGGTCCGTCACCGCGACGAACTGTGCGCCGCCGCGGTTGCCTTTGGTCTTGGCGATCAGGGCTCGAAAATGGGCGTAGAGGGACATGACTTCGATCGTCCCGCCGGACTTGCTGGCCAGGATGAAGAGGGTCTTCGCCGGTCGGATGGCCTGGGTGACTTCCCGGGCGAGGCCCGGCACCGTCGAGTCCAGCACGTGGAGGCGGGGGCAGCCGCGGGCGGAGCCAAAGGTGCAGCGGAACACCTCCGGTCCCAGGCTGCTGCCGCCCATGCCGAGCAGCACGACATCGGTGACGCCCTCCGCGCGAATCTCCCGGGCCAGGCCGGTCAAGCGCGGGACCTGGGTCTTCATCTCCTCGATCACGGTGAGCCAGCCGAGGCGGTTGGGAATTTCCCGTGGATCATCCTTCCAGAGCCGATGATCTTTCGTCCAGAGTCGGGGAATGACGTGGGCCGATGCCATGTCCTCCAGGGCCTTGTCCACGGTTGTCTGCAAGGCCCCGAGCTTGACGCTGATCCTGCTGTTGTCCATGGGCACCCCTTTGCTCATTCGTTCATGCAACCGGTGGCGTGGAAGCCGCGGACATCTTAGGACTGTGAAGGGGAAAACGCAATGACCGGCAGGGCCTTGTCTCGACGACCTAGGGGGCGGTGGCGGAGCCGATCAGGAGCGGCATCCCGTCGGTGACGGACCAGGCCAGCGAGCGGGCCTGGTCTTGGGAGAGGGTGAGGCGGAGCACCAGCCAGGGGGGCGGTGCATTGCCGCTTCGGATGGTCCAAGTTGAGAGCCGCCGCCACGCTTCTCGCAGCCGGTTCCTGGCCCATAGCCAGGGGTGCTCACCGACCGGCGGGCCCACGTTCACGAGGAGGCCCGGATCGAACTGCAGGAGATATTCGGCCGGCATGTCGTTCAGGTTGATCGGCTCAGCCAGCTCCTGGCTCTGCTCCTTGCCGGGGACCGGCCGGACTTTCGGTCGCTCGACGACGGGCCTGGTTCTGAGCCGGTAGGCTCCGCCCCAGCTCTCTTCGTTGCCGGCCGCGTCCCAGGATAAGACCTCGATGTGGTGAAGCTCAATGCCCCGCCCCTTGATCAGGAGGGAGCGGGCGGACAAGTCCAGGAGCAGATAAATCTGGGCGCCGGCGGCCAGCTTGATTTCCTCTTCCAGAACTCGATTGGCTTCGCGGACGAGCGAGCGTTCATCGTTCCCGGCCGGCCGAGGCGCCGGCTCTGCGGCCTGCAGCGGAGCGCCGAGCATGAGGCTGAGGGTAAGAAAGGCCGGCAAGATCCGAGCGGAGAGCGGCGCCCTGCGAATCATCGATTCCGTAGGTCGTTGGAGCCTGCTTCTGGTTCGAGAAGAAACAGCGAGGCTCCTTTCAGAAGATTATGACGGACGTGCCGATTTTGGAGAGTCGATAGACGGTGCGCAGGTCCTCGTCGCTGAGTCGAATGCAGCCATGGGTGACGTTCTTGCCCAGCAACCGGCGGTAGAGCGTGCCGTGAATGAAATAGCCCTTGCCGAATCCCAAGGCATAGTCGCCCAATGTGCCCGGTTCGAGCCGCTGCGCCGGATCGGTCGGAACCCCTAGGCCTTCTTCGAGAAAGGCCCAGTCCGGCTTGACCCACACAGGATTGGTCAGCCTCGACTGCACTTTGAATTCCCCCCTCGGGGTATCGAACACCCATCTGGTGCCTGGTTTCCCCGGGGCGTCCAGGATCGTGCCGCTGCCGGTCGAGGCTATGGCATCTAGGATGGTGTCGTCGCGACGCTTCACCAGGAGTTTGTTGTGCGCCGTGTCCACGACGATGTAGTGGCCTTCCGGCGCCAGTTGGGCCAGTTGTCGTTTGAGGGCGGCTTGCCTGGCTCGCAGGGCATCGAGGCTTTCGCCGGACCGCTTGCCAGGCAGATCCCGGCTCGCCGACGGGGTTCCGGTCTCCGGCAACTCTCCGCCATGGCTGGCCGCCAGCGTCAGGCTGCCGGCGCATGCGATGGCCGCTGCCATGGTCCTTGCGAGATGCGCCATCCTCAGACTCGCGGTTATCCTTCTTCGGTCTGTTCCAGCTCTGCCAAAGCGAGCGAGACCGCATTGCTCAAGCCGAGGGCGCCGACGATCGTCACCGGGGCGCCTTCCTCGATCAGGTCGAACAGGGCGTCAATCTGGCGGTTCTCCAGCTGGACGCATCCGAGGGTTTCGCTCAGCGCGCGATTCTCGCCCCCGTGAATCTCGATTTGCCCGCCGATCGACGCCTTCGGCGGCAAGGCGCCGGCGGCGCGGGCCTGCTGGAAGCGGCGGCGATCCTGGCTGTTCGGGTAGTCCAACAGCAGGGCCCGATGGAACTTGGTGTCGCCTCGGTCCCGTTTCCTGACGATGCGGTATTGCCCTTCCGGCGTCGCTCCGTCGCCCTGATAGCGCTTTTCAAGAATGCCATTGTACCCCAAACTGACCGGATAAGAAGCCACGGCCTTGCCCTCGCGGTAGACGAAGAGGCGGCGGTCCGCCTTGCTGACCACGATGGCGGCGCCGTGGTGGCGGCGCGACCAGTTGACGGTTTGCGCCACCATGTTCCGCCAGGCGGTCACTCGCCGTTCGTCGGCATAGCGGCCCAGCTCGGTCCCCAGCCGCTCGATCTGATGGTCCAACAGCTTGGCGGCCTGCTGGGAAGCCCGCTGGGAACGGGCAAATTGTCCCTGTTCGAAAAACGACCGGGCTTGTTTGGCCAGCAGTTCCGTTTCCACCGGCCGCCGGCCGAGCACGACCCGCCCGCCCATCGTATCCAAGTTGCCGGTGAACGTCTGAATCCGTTCCTCCAACTGGGTCAGTCGCGATGCGGCTTGCTGATGCTCGGCCTCCCGGCGCCGTGTGGCGGTCGAGACAGCCAGGACGCCCTGCTCCTGCACCTTGAGCAGCTCGGCGACCAACCGGTTCGGTTCCCAGGGCAACCGGATCACGTCCGGCTCTGCGAGCATCCGCCCCCGCACGGCGGTCCAGTGCTCGACGAATTTGGCATATTCTTCCGGCGCGAACTCCGCCCCTTGCGCGGCGGTCAGTTCGCGATCCAGGCGCTCGACCGCCTGGACCAGCTCCGGCGGCGCTTTCTGCACGCAGGCCGCCATGCCCAGGGCGAGGACCAGGGCTGCCAGACTGATGATCCTGGGCATGGGGCGTGAGTGGCTCATGGTTCGATCAAGGACCCTGCGAGCATGCGACAGTATAAGCGATGCGCAGGAACCCTACTTGCCTTTCTTGCCTTTGGCGCCGCCCACTTTCGCCAGCGCAGCCTGGATTTCCTTGGCCACAGCCTGGCTCTTCTCCTGAATGGCCTTGGCTTTCGTCTGCGCCGCCAGATAATCGCCTGCGTCCATGGCCGCCTGCACCTCCGCCAGCGATGCGGCCAAGCCCTCGGCATCCGCCTTGATCGCTTCCACCGCCGCCCGATCCTTTCCGACCGGCGCCTTGGCGACGAGCGCCTGGGTTGTCTTGATCGAAGCCTGCGCCTCTTGCTGCGCCTGGGCGGCCGCCACCTTGGCCTCTTCCTTTTTCTTGGCCGCCTCAATCACGACCTTGGCTGCATCGGCCTTTGCGGAGGCCAGGAGCTGCTCCGCCTTCTCGTAGTCGCGCAGGAAGGCGAACTTGCCCTCTTCGCCCGCGATCTCCTTTTTGGCGGTGGCCACCAGGCTTTCGAGTTTCGCAAAATCTTCAGCCAGGTATGCAGGGGCGCCGGCCGCCCGCGCGTCGTTGACCGCTTGTTCCGCGGCCGTCAGCTTGTCCGTCGGCGCCTTGGCGCAGGCTACCGCCAACAGGAATAGGGGCGCAAGTCCGAACATGATCCAGTGCTTCATCGAACGATCCTCCTCAACCATCGGTGGGGGCGCCTATCCGTCACCCGGTGCGACGCCACGAGCCACAGAGGTTTCCCGAATGTGGATGACTCAATAATAATAGAAAAGGACCGGCGCCCCTCCGACTGCCTGACGGCAAACCGGAGGGGGCTGGTCGCTTGTCTTCGGACAGGCCTAGTTACTTCTTCTCAGCCTTCTTCTCGTCTTTCTTCTCGGCCTTCTTGCCCTCGTCCTTCTTCTCCGCGGCCGGAGCGTCAGCAGCCTGGACGAACGTGCCCATGCCGAACGTCAAACCGATGGCCAGCGCCAACATCGTCATCAATGTCTTCATCTTGAATCACCTCCTTTCCCTTGTGGTCTCGCCTCTACAAGAGGCGGTGAACGGAAAACGAAGCGATATTACTGCTTGGCAGCCTCTTCCTTCTTAGCCTCGCCCTTCTTCTTTCCCTGCTTCTTGCCCTTCTTCTTCCCTTCCTCCTTCTTCACCTCACCGGCCGGAGCGGCAGGAGCGGCCGGAGCGGCAGCCGCAGGAGCCGCCTCCTTCTTCATTTCATCGGCCTGCACGAAGGTCGCCGAGCTGAAGCTCAAGCCCAGGACGAGCGCCAACATTGCCATTGCTGTCTTCATAGTGATGGACCTCCTTACGGGGTTATCAGTTCGCCGCTTGAAGGGACGAACCGCACATGAGGAATACAATACTGACGGGGCTGAAGAGGCAAGCAAGCTCGGTGCCAGATTTATGGAAAAGATGGATCACCTTAACCAGCAACGGCTTATGGTCGTCTTTCAGCTATGCTCAACATTGATTGCTCCCCCTGTTCTGTGGCGAAATGGTTGTCTGCTGACAGAACCGCCGCACGTCGATCATCGCTGGAACAGATTCCCGTCGCCGCGGCCCAACGGTGCCTCCGCTTCGCTCAAGGCCTTCGGTTGCGTGATTGACAGGGTAGTCCGCGGCCCCTATAATGATCTGCTTTCTCAAGGAATTTGCTGGAAGGAGCAGACCATGTCCGCCACGTCGAGACAACCGTCGAATCTGAAGCGAAAAAGAGACCACGGATTCCGCAAACGGATGAGCACCAAGAACGGTCGGAAGGTGCTGGCCCGTCGGCGGGCCAAGGGACGCGCCCGGCTTGCCGTGTGACCGAGGCGCTGCTCATGATCCGTCCGCTGGGAGATCGTCGGTTCTTCCTGCGGAACAGCGCTGAGATCGAGCGCGTCAAGAAAGAAGGGCGCCGGCTCCAGACCCCGTTGTTCAACCTGCTTGCCTGCCCTGTCGCCACGACCCAATCGGGACCGTATGAAGAGGCCCACCGGCATAGCCGGATCGGGATCGTTGTGGGTAAGCGCCTGGGACAGGCGGTGGCGAGGAATCGGGCCAAGCGGATCTTCCGGGAGTTGGCTCGGTTGGTCCGGCCTCGACTGGTGCCGGCCCGCGACCTCCTGGTCTTTCCCAGGCGAGAGGCTCTGACCGTTCCACACGCGCAGTTGCGCGATGTGTGGCTATCGGCTCTCCGGCGGGAAGGACTATTGACTCCTACAGAGGACTCGTCGTGCAACGATTCTCGATTGGGTTGATCGGGCTGTATCGGCGATGGGTGTCTCCGTGGTTGCCGCCGGCCTGTCGGTTTGAGCCGACCTGTTCCCGCTACGCCCAGGACGCGATCCGGCGGCATGGCCTAGCACGCGGCCTTGCGTGGGCCCTCTGGCGGCTCCTGAAGTGCCATCCGTTTCACCCCGGTGGATATGACCCGGTCAAGTAGGCTCCAAGCCGTCACCGGGGTGCGGCTCTCCGCCATCAACCGTTCATGTCGATGATCCTCCTGTAGGAGTTCTGGTACTGATGGAAAAGCGGGTGATTCTGTTCCTGATCGTATCGCTGGTCATTATCGTCGGGTATGAGTTTCTGTTGAAAGAATTGGGGCTCGCGCCCCCGCCTCAACAGACTGCCGAGGAGGGCCGGTCTGCTCCGGCCAAGACGCAGGCCCCCACGCCTGCCGACCCGGGGCCCAAGTCTGCGCCGGCCGCCACGTCTGCTGCGCCTGGGACGTCGGGCTCACTCGGTGAACCATCCGGTTCTCCTGCCGGCCCTTCCCAGTCCGGCGAGCAAGTGGTCGACGTGACGACGAATCTGTTTCACGTCCGGTTCAGCAATCGCGGCGCCGAGATCAAGAGCTGGGAACTGGCCCGCTATCTGACGGCGGACCAGAAGAACGCGAAGCCTGTTGAACTCGTCCACCAAGAGGGCAAGTTCCGCGGCCCCCTCACGCTGCAGTCGGGAGACGCAGGGCTGAGTGCCAAGCTGCGCGAGGGGCTCTATCAGGTGGAGCGGGATTTTACCACGCTGGATGAGACGCACCCGACCGGCCATCTCACCTTTACGTATCAGACGCCAGACCAGGCCGCGCGCGTGACCAAGTCGCTGACCTTTCACCACAACAGCTATCTGGTGGACATCGCGGTGGAGGCCGAGGGACTGTCGAGCCCCATTGATCTGGGCCTGGGCACCAACTTCGGCGTGACCGAATGGGGCGAGGGTTTCATCGGGCTGATCGGCCCCGCCACCTGGGTGGACGACAAGTTGGAGAAAGACACCCCGGAGACGGAGGTGGAGCGCAAGGGCGCCGTCCGCTGGGTGGCTTTGCAGGATAAGTATTTCCTGAGCGTCCTGATCCCGTCCGGCGCCGCCGCGGCCCTGGTCAAGAAGGAGGGGGACAAGCTGGTCTCGGCCGGCGTCCGGTTCGCTCCTGCGCCGGCGGGCGTCGCCGAGTTGTCCGCACGATTGTACGCGGGGCCCAAGGAATACGATACGCTCAAAGTCATGAACCTGGGCCTGGAAGACACGATCGACTTCGGCTGGTTCATCTTCGGGAGTTGGAGCATCGTCAAGGCCGTGGCCAAGCCGATCTTTTATGTCCTGCGCACGATCAACGAAGTCACGCACAACTTCGGGGTCACGATCATTCTCCTGACCGTGGGCATCAAGCTGTTGTTCGTCCCGCTCCAATACAAGAGCTACAAGTCCATGAAGGAGATGCAGCTCATCCAGCCCAAGGTGGTGGCCCTCCAAGGCAAGTACAAGGACGACAAGGAGC
Source organism: Nitrospiraceae bacterium (assembly GCA_005799365.1). GTDB lineage: Bacteria > Nitrospirota > Nitrospiria > Nitrospirales > Nitrospiraceae > SYGV01. The sequence goes on along the minus strand of SYGV01000016.1, from coordinate 9,111 downwards.
GGCTCAATCAGGAGCTGATCAAGCTGTACCGCGACCACAAGGTCAACCCGGTGGGCGGCTGCCTGCCCATGGTCCTGCAGATGCCGGTGTTCGTGGCGCTGTTCAACATTCTCTATATGACGATCGACTTGCGCCAGGCCCCCTTCCTGCTCTGGATCACCGATCTCTCGGTGCAGGACCCCTACTACGTGCTCCCGATCATCATGGGCGTCTCGATGGTGGTGCAGCAGAAAATCATGCCGACCACGATGGACCCCACCCAGGCCAAGATCATGCTGCTGATGCCGGCCTTCATGACCATTTTGTTCGTCACCTTTCCGGCCGGCCTGGTGCTGTACTGGTTGACCAACAACGTGCTCACCATCACCCAGCAATTCGTCACGGACCGCTACGTCTACCGGCAGCCCACGTTCTCGACCTCCTTCGAGCCCGCCTCCGGAGGCGATAGCCAGAAACCGACGGGCAAACGTAAAAAGGACAAGGGCTCCGAAAAAGTCGACGCCGGCGATCAGATCGAAACGTGAGCTGGGCCCATGGCCGGAGCATTGCAGGATACGATCTATGCCATCGCGACCCCCGTGGGAGAAGGCGGGATCGGCATCCTGCGCCTGAGCGGGGACAAGGCTTTGGAGGTGGCCGCCGGGATTGTCCGGCTCCGGTCCGGCCGCGCCCTCGTCTCCGTCCGCAGCCATCACCTCTCGCACGCCGACGTTCTTGAGGCGGCCGTTGCGGCGGACGGCCGCGCGAACGCCTCTCGCCCGATCGACGAAGTGCTGGTGGCGGTCATGCGGGCGCCCCACTCCTATACCGCCGAAGACGTCGTCGAAATCCACTGTCACGGCGGCCCCTACGTCCTCCAAGCCCTTTGTGAGTCGGTGCAGCGAGGTGGAGCCAGGCTGGCCGAGCCGGGCGAGTTTACCAAGCGCGCCTTCTTGAACGGGCGATTGGATCTCGCCCAAGCGGAAGCGGTCCTGGACACGATCCAGGCGAAAACGGCCGCCAGCCTGCGCCTGGCTCAGGAACAGTTGCGGGGTGGGCTCTCGCAGGAGATCAATCGGCTGCGCGACGGTCTCGTGCAGCTCCTGGCGCAGGTGGAAGCGGCCATCGATTTCACCGAAGAGGACATCGTCTTCATTCAGCCGCAGGAACTGACCGGACGGCTGCGCGAAGTTGGGGCTGCCATCGCCCGGTTAGCCGACACGAGCCGTGAAGGCCGCATCCTGCGGGAAGGCATGACCGTGGCCATCGTCGGGCGACCGAACGTCGGCAAGTCTAGTTTGTTGAATGCTCTCCTGCACGCCGACCGGGCCATCGTGACTCCGATCCCCGGCACAACGAGGGACGTCCTGGAGGAAGTGCTGAACATCAGAGGTCTGCCGGTTCGACTGCTGGATACGGCCGGCGTGCGGCAGACGGAAGATCTGGTCGAGCAAGAGGGGGTGAGGCGGAGCCGAGCTGCCATGGAGCAGGCCGAGTTGCTGCTGATCCTCATGGATGGATCGTTGCCGTTCGGCGACGAGGACCGGGAACTCTTGGCGCTGCATCCGGACAAGAAGCGCCTCCTGGTCATCACCAAAAGCGATCTTCCCTGCCGGGTGCCCGACGCGTCGGTGCCGGCCTGTTTCAAGGCCAACCCGGAGGGGACTGGCGCGGTCGTCCGCATTTCGGCCTTGACCGGGGCCGGGCTGGACGGCTTGCGCGATGCCATCAGAAAGACGGTCCTACGGGAAGATTTTGAGCCGGGCGACTCGGCGGTCGTCACCCGGCTCCGTCACCAGACTTCTTTGCAGAAGGCTCGGGAGGCGCTGGCGAACGCCGCCGCATCCGCAGAGGGTAAGCTATCCGGCGAGTTCGTGGCCATGGATTTGCGCGCGGGGCTCGATGCGCTCGGGGAGATTACCGGCGTTGTGACCACCGACGACATCCTGGACCGCATTTTCCGCGATTTCTGCATCGGGAAATGAGAAGAAGCCTTCAGCCATCAGCTTTCAGCCGTCAGCCTGTGGGAGACAAGGGGGCGGCAGCGGATTTTCAGAAAACTGAAAACTGATGGCTGAGAGCTAACCGCTTCCAACGATTATGGCTCTTCAATTCGACATCATCGTGGTGGGCGGAGGCCATGCGGGCTGCGAGGCGGCCCTGGCTGCGGCGCGCATGGGGGCCCGGACGCTGCTGCTCACGATGGATGAGGCCACGATCGCCCAGATGTCCTGCAATCCCGCCGTGGGCGGCATTGCCAAGGGACACCTAGTCAAAGAGATCGACGCGCTGGGCGGCGAGATGGGCCGCAATACGGACCGGGCCGGCATCCAGTTCCGGATGATCAACACCAGCAAGGGCCCGGCGGTCCGCGCGCTCCGGGCTCAGTGCGACAAGCGGCTCTACCGGCAGGCCATGCAGGAAACCCTGCGCGCCCAGGCCGGGCTGACGATCGCCCGTGGGACTGCGGATCGAGTGCTGACCCGGGGGGGGCGGGTCGTCGGCCTGATCACGGAATCGGGAGAACGGCTCGACGCGCAAGCGGTCATCCTCACATCGGGGACCTTTCTGAAGGGCCTCATCCACATCGGGTTGAACCATTTTCCGGCCGGGCGCGCCGGCGAGGCATCGGCTGAGCACCTCTCGGATTGCATGCGTGACCTAGGCTTCGAGGTGGGGCGGCTCAAGACGGGCACGCCACCGCGTCTGGATCGCGACACGATCGATTTCTCGGCGACGATTCCTCAGCCGGGGGACGATCCTCCGCCGCCCTTCTCCTGCCGCACCGAACGGATCACGACCCCCCAGGTGCCCTGTCACCTGACCTACACGAACCAGGAGACCCATGCGATCATCCGTGCGAACCTGGATCGCTCGCCGATGTTCACCGGGGTTATCGAGGGGATCGGGCCCCGCTACTGTCCGTCGATCGAGGACAAAGTCGTCCGTTTTGCCGACAAGGAACGGCATCAAATCTTCATCGAACCGGAGGGGCTGGAGACCAACTCCTACTATCCCAACGGCATCTCCACCAGCCTTCCGGTGGACGTGCAGGCGGCCATCCTCAGGACCATCCCCGGGCTGGAATGGGCGACGATGCTCAAGCCCGGCTACGCCATCGAGTACGACTACTTTCCGCCGCGGCAGTTGCACCAAACGCTGGAGGCCAAGCTGGTCGAAGGGCTGTACCACGCCGGCCAGATCAACGGGACCTCCGGCTACGAAGAAGCGGCGGCGCAGGGAATCATGGCCGGGATCAATGCGGTGCTGAAGCTGCGCGGGGAACCGCCGCTGGTGCTCGACCGGTCCCAGGCCTACATCGGTGTGTTGATCGACGACCTGATTACGAAGGATGCCCGGGAACCCTATCGCATGTTCACCTCACGGGCCGAGTATCGGCTGCTGCTCCGACAGGACAACGCGGATCTGCGGCTGACGGAGATCGGGCGTCGACTCGGTCTTGTGTCCGAGCCGGTCTATGCCAGGTTTGAGAAGAAACGCGAGGCGATCGACGGCGAGGTCAGGCGGCTCCGTGAAACAAGGCTCAAGTGGACAGCGGAGGTTCGGCTGAAACTGGAAGAGTGGAATGTGGAGGCTGTGGCCCCAGATGCCAGTTTGGGCACCCTGCTCAAGCGGCCGGAGGTCAGTTATGCGGGGCTTCGTGATCTCTATGGTTGGCCTCATTCAGGAGACGATGAAATATCTGAAGCTATTGAAATTACAGTAAAATATGAAGGTTATATTAAGCGGCAGCTGAGCCAAATTGCCTCGTTCAAGAAGCTTGAAGAGAGGCATATCCCCTTAGGCTTCAATTACGATGGCGTCACTGGGTTCTCGCGCGAAGTCCTCGAAAAGTTGAAACGGGTCAGGCCTGCTTCGATCGGCCAAGCCTCGCGTATTTCAGGGGTCACGCCGGCTGCCATCTCTCTGCTCCTTGTGGCCCTGGATCGGCATCGCCGCCAGGGACAGAGTCCAGTTCCAGCCTAACCATCGCCTCACCCTGTTTCTCAGGGACGGCCACTCTTGCCCTGAATATTGTCCCATCTGGCTTGACCTCTTCCCTTCACCTGGCGTAGATGTTCCACGTGGAACATCGCGCAGGACCTGGCGATAGATTTTTGAGGGCTCTCGTTGATGGGGCAGCCGGATTGGGCGTCCCCCTCTCTCAGGCATTGGCAGACCAGTGTTCCGTCTATTTTCGTGAATTACAAGCCTGGAACGACAAGACGAACTTGACGGCGATCACCGATGAACGGGAAATAGCCGTTAAGCATTTCCTGGACTCTCTGGTTTGCAGTAAGGCGCTTGACCATCTCGAACAGGCCAAAATTTTGGATGTCGGCAGTGGGGCCGGGTTCCCAGGCCTTCCCCTCAAGCTGATGCATCCAGAACTGGAGATGACCCTTCTCGAGCCAAGTCAGAAAAAGACGGCCTTTTTGCGTCATGTCATTGGGACGTTGAAGCTGGACCGTATCGTGGCCATTCCGAAGCGGATCGAGGAACTTTCGCGTGAATCGATCTCTCAGCCAGGCTTTACTCACATCATCACCAGGGCCGTGAATGTCGCAAGTCTCCTCAGCTCTTTCATCTCGTTGCTCGGCCCCAATGGGGTCGTTATTCTTTGTCGAGCGAGAGCACTGGAGGGCGAATTTCCATTGGACGGCTTGCAAATCAGGCGCGAAATCGCCTATACCTTGCCTATGGGATACGGATCCCGTGTGTTGACGATCTTGGCAAGAAAGTCTCGTTCTTAGGCCCTCATTGTTCCACGTGGAACAGGACCTCGCAGGTTGGCTCGGCAGGCCATGAAAGGTGGCTCGTGACACGTAGGATCGCCGTTGCAAATCAAAAAGGAGGGGTTGGAAAAACAACCACGTCGATCAATTTAGCTGCGGCCTTGGCGATCCAGGGCAAGGCTGTATTGTTGATCGATATGGACCCCCAGGGGAATGCGACGGGCGGGATTGGAGTCGATCCAGCAAGCCTCAAGTATACGGTCTACGATTGCCTCTTGCGCGGAGTCCCTGCCAGTGAAGCGATTCAGGCGACGGCCATTCAAGGACTCCAGATCTTGCCGGCAAACGCGGACCTGGCCGGAGCTGAAGTTGAACTCGTGCCCCTCCAAGACCGGGAAGCATTGCTCAAGATGGCGATTCAGGCCATTCCGGTCGCGCCGGAGTTCATCATCCTGGACTGTCCGCCGGCATTGGGCTTGCTGACGATCAACGCCTTGACCGCGGCCTCGTCGGTCCTGGTCCCGGTGCAGTGTGAATATTATGCGATGGAGGGGCTTGGTCGGCTGCTCTCCAATGTGGCCCGGATCCAGGAATCGCTGAATCAAGCCCTGGCGCTGGAGGGCATTCTTCTGACCATGTTCGACTCACGGAACAGCCTGGCGCGCCAGGTGTCCGAAGAAATTCGATCGCACTTCCAGGAGAAGGTCTACCGCACCGTCATTCCTCGCAACGTGGCACTCGCTGAAGCCCCAAGCTACGGCAAGCCGGCCATGTTGTACAACTCAGCGTCCACCGGCGCCCAGGCCTATCTCGATCTAGCCAAGGAGTTGCTCAACCATGGAAAAGCGAGCCCTCGGTAAGGGACTGGATGCCTTGCTGCCGACTGGAGTGGCGAAGCCGCCAGGGGCAGGGGGTGAGTCGCAACAAGTTCCCATCGAACAGATCATACCGAACCGGTACCAACCAAGGGCCGAGTTCCATGAAGTCGAACTGGTCCAATTATCCGATTCCCTGAAGCAACATGGAATCCTCCAGCCGCTCGTAGTTCGTCGCAAAGGCGACGGGTTCTTTGAGTTGATCGCCGGGGAGCGTCGCCTGCGTGCGGCCAAGCTGGCCGGCTTACGCCAGGTACCGGTGACGATCCGCAACAGTACCGATGAGCAAGCCCTCGTCTTGGCCCTTCTGGAAAACCTCCAACGTGAAGACTTAAATCCGATGGAGGCGGCGCGGGCCTACCAGCGCATGGCCAAGGAATTCGGATTCACCCAGGATACGATTGCCCAGCAGATTGGCAAAGACAGATCATCGGTAGCCAACATTTCCAGGCTCGTTAATTTACCCAATGAAATCCAAATCTTAGTTGAGTCTGGCAAGCTCTCGACAGGCCATGCGAAAGTGTTGCTCGGCCTCCCAAAGGCGGAAGCCCAACTCAAGCTGGCCCGCCACATTGTGTCGGCTGAGTTGTCCGTCCGCCAGGCTGAGCGGCTGGCCACCGGCCAGCCTCGAACGGCCAAGCCCAAACAGCAGGGCCGTGCAGCCAGAGCCTATCCGGACGTGGAGGAACGGCTCCAGCGGCGTCTGGGCACCAGGGTGAGTGTCGTCAAAGGGCGCAGCGGAGGCCAGATCCAGATTGACTATTTCACGCCGGCTGAGCTGGACCGTCTGGTCGATCTGCTGCTTGGATAGGCCGGTGCTGTGCCTGCCTGTAAGAAAATTGGCCTGGCTGCAAGAAAATCGGTTTGTCTTGCCTTCCATGGGACCATTCAGTATGCTCAAGCCTTCCGTTGCGGAGAAGGACTGCTGTCCTAAGCCGTAGGGGATGGTTTCAGGAGGAGGTCTTGAAAAATGGCGCTGTGGAAGAAGGGCAAAGGTATCGGTGCCATCAGCGAGGAGGAGGGAGTCATGGCTGATCAGGAGATGGCGAAGTCAAACGTGGAAAAAGACGAGAATGTCATTGCCTTTGTCGGCAAGGGCGTGGAGTTCAAGGGGGTCATCAGCTACAACGGCACGGTCCGCATCGACGGCGTGCTGGACGGGGAAATCCATACCGAGGGGACCCTGCTGGTCGGCGAGGAAGCCGTGCTGACCGCCAAGCTCAGCGCGGGCACGGTCGTGAGCAAGGGCAAGATCACCGGGGACATCATCGCCAAGGAAAAAGTCCGACTCCTGGCCCCGGCGGTGCTGAACGGGTCTGTCAAGGCTCCGATGCTTTCCATGGAGGAGGGGGTCCTCTTCAACGGCAGCATCGAAATGTCGCGCGCGGAGATCCATGACCTGCAGCGCGAAGCTGGGCTGCGGGCCATCAATGCCCCCGCCGTCAACATCAAGCGGGTGACGGGCTAACCCCAGGCCGTCACGGCATTGATGGGCCAGGGCTGTCGAAGGCAAAATCTGTGAGCGAGTCCGCACGGGGCAGCACCCCTGCGAGAACCGCCACCGGAGGCGAAGCCGATGTGGAATCGAAGCGATCATAAGAAGCCCCTGAACGGCGAGGACGGGGACTATACCTTCCTCGGGAAGGGGGTGGACTTCAAGGGCGTGGTCCATTTCGACGGCACCGTCCGTATCGACGGCCGCCTCGAAGGGGAAATCCACAGCAAGGGAGCCATCATCATCGGGGAACATGCCGTCATCAAAGGGATCATCACCACGGGCACCCTTGTGAGCGGCGGGAAGCTGCAAGCGAACGTCACCGCCACCGAAAAGGTGCAGCTCCTAAAGACGGCCATCTTGATCGGCGATGTCCAGTCTCCGTCCTTCACGATGGAGGAAGGGAGCCGCTTCCAGGGCATATGCGACATGGGCGTGGACATGTGGGCGGATCAGGAACGTCCAGACCGTGAAAACGTGCATGACTTGGCCGCTCACCGCGGGAAAGTGCGCCTCCAAGACATTCAGCCATGACCGGTCAGACCGTGCTCCTGGGCATGAGCGGCGGCGTGGACAGCTCGGTTGCCGCCGCCTTGCTGGTCGAGCAGGGCTATCGCGTCCAGGGCGTCACGCTCCAAGTCTGGGAACACGAGGACGAGTCGATCGCCGCCTCCAAGCGCTGGGAGGAGCGAGGCTGCTGTAAGGTCGGTTTGGCGCGATTCGTGGCGCAGCGTCTCGGCATCCCCCATGAGGTCATCGACACCCGCGAGGTCTTTCGCGCCGGCGTGATCAATGACTTTCTTTCCGGCTACCTAGCCGGCACCACCCCCAATCCCTGCGTCCGCTGCAACGAACGGGTGAAGCTGCGGTCTTTGCTGCATCTCGCCGAAGAGCGGCGGGTAGACTTCGTCGCCACCGGCCATTACGCCCGAATCATGGAATGGCAGGGCCAGCTCAGCCTGCACCGTGCCTGCGATAGCCGGAAGGACCAGAGTTATTTCCTCTACCGGCTCAACTCCGCCTGGCTGCCCAAACTCCTGTTCCCCGTCGGATCCATGCAGAAGGCCGAGGTCTGGGCCAGGGCCGAGTCCCTGGGGCTGCCGGCGGATGAATTGAAGGAGAGCCAGGAGATCTGCTTCGTCTCGCACGGAGACTATCGGACTTTCATCGAGGCCGAGGCGCCTGAGTCGAAGCAGGAGGGAAACTTTGTCGACCCTGCGGGCCTGATCCTGGGCCGGCACGACGGCATCGCCTACTATACGCCTGGCCAGCGTCGCGGTCTGGGCATCGCCACGGGCCAGCGCCTCTATGTCCAGCGCGTCGACGCGGCCACGCAGACGGTGGTGCTCGGACCGGAAGAGGACTTGTTTCGGTCGGATTGCCGGGTCGGGGAGGTGAATCTGTTCGACGAGACCATCCTGACCCGTTCGACGGAGGCGCAAGTCAAAATTCGGTATGCCACGCCTGCGGCGCCCGCGACGGTGAGCCCTGACCGCAACGATGCGATGACTGTCCGGTTTGCCGCGCCGCAGCGCGCCCTCAGCCCCGGCCAGTCCGCCGTGTTCTATGACGGCGACCGCGTCCTGGGCGGCGGCATCATTCAGGCTCGGTAGCAATAAATTCGTAAAGTCTGTCAAGTTGAAAAGTCTCAAGTTTCTTGGCTCTGCCGAGGGACTTTCAGACTTGACAGACCTTCAAACTTTCGTATGTCTGTGCCTTGACACCGCCCCGCGCCGGATGCTAATCTGCCACGTTTTTCTCGTGCCCACCCGCACGAAAAGTATCCCAGTTCATCGCGGACTTCGCCGGAAACAGCTGTGGTTAAAAGCTCGGTCGCACGCCGCTACGCCAGAGCCTTGTTCGAGCTCCTCGATCCCGGAAGCAGAGCGCCCACGCGGGCCGGCCTGACGGATCTCGGGGAGACCTACTCGACGTCGCCCCAACTCAAGCATGTGCTGGTGTCCCCGGCCTTCGGGGTCGAACAGAAGCAGGCGGTCCTGGCCGCGCTCAGCCGGAAAGTCGGCTG
>SYGV01000015.1 GCA_005799365.1 Nitrospiraceae bacterium | reverse complement strand
GCATCCAGGTGGAGCACACGGTCACCGAGCAGATCACCGCTGTGGACATCGTCCGGTCGCAGATTTCGATCGCCGCCGGCCAGCCGCTGGAGTTCAAGCAGGAGGACGTCACGCTCCAGGGCCATGCCATCCAATGCCTCATCAACGCCGAGGACCCGCGCAACAATTTCCGGCCCTCCACCGGCACGGTCACCGCCTACCTGTCGCCCGGCGGCATCGGCGTCCGGATCGACGGCGCCGTGTACAAGGACTACGCGGTCCCGCCCTACTACGATGCGCTCCTCGCCAAGCTCACGGTGCGCGGGCGTACGTGGGACGAGACGGTCAGCCGGATGCACCGGTCGCTGGAGGAATATGTCCTGCGGGGGCTCAAGACCACGATTCCCTTCCTCAAGAAGATCATGGAGGAGCCGGACTTCCTCGCCGGACGGTTCGACACCTCGTACCTGGAGACCCATCCGGATTTGTTCACCTACGAGGACGAGTACGAGCCGGAAGACTTGGTCGTCGCCATTTCCGCGGCGATCGCCGCCTATGAAGGACTGTAAGGCATTCTAAAGGAGTGAGGCGCGAGGGGACGCCCGCGCGCGCACAAGCGACATGGCAAAAATTCCCAAAAAGAAACCGGCCCCGCGCAAGGCCAGTCATCTGCGGTCCGTGCCGAAGACCCAGCCCAAGGGCCCCTTCCGCGAGGCGACCCGCTCCATCCTGCCGGTCGGCTCGGCCCAGGAGAAAAAACTGCTGCTCACGGACGTGGCCCTGCGTGACGGGCACCAGTGCCTGCTCGCGACGCGCATGCGAACCGAGGACATGCTCCCGATCGCGCAGAATCTGGACGCGGTAGGCTACTGGTCGCTGGAGGTCTGGGGCGGCGCCACCTTCGACACCTGCCTGCGCTTTCTGAAGGAAGACCCCTGGGAGCGGCTCCGCGCCTTGAAACAGGCCATGCCCAGGACTAGGCTGCAGATGCTCCTGCGCGGCCAGAACATCGTGGGATACCGGCACTATGCGGATGACGTATTGGAGAAATTCGTCGAACGGTCCGCGACGAACGGCATCGACGTCTTCAGGATCTTCGACGCCCTCAACGACATCCGCAACATGGAACAGGCGATCCGCGACGTCAAGGCCAGCGGCAAGCACGTCGAGGCGGCCATCTGCTACACGGTCAGCCCCGTGCACAGCCTGGACAAGTTCGTCGAGATGGGCAAGCGGCTGGAGGACCTGGGCACCGACACCCTCTGCATCAAGGACATGGCCGGACTCCTGGCGCCCGCCGACGCCTATACCCTGGTCAAACGGCTCAAGGCGGCGGTCCGCGTGCCGATCCACCTACACAGCCACTACACCTCCGGCATGGGGTCCATGTCCGCGCTCATGGCCGTGCTGGGCGGACTCGACATTCTGGACACCGCCATCTCCCCGCTGGCCGGCGGCAGCTCGCATTCGCCGACCGAGTCCATCGTGGCGGCGCTGCGCAACACGCCCTACGATACGGGGCTGGACCTTGCGCGGTTCGTTCCCATCGCCGAACATTTCCGCACCGTCCGCCGCAAGTACCAGCAGTTCGAAAGCGATTTTACCGGCGTGGATGCGGAAATTCTGACCTCGCAGATTCCCGGCGGCATGCTCTCCAACCTGGCTGCCCAGCTTGCGCAGCAAAATGCCATCGACAAGATGCGGCAGGTGCTGGAGGAAGTGCCCCGCGTCCGGCAGGACATGGGCTACCCGCCGCTGGTCACGCCCAGCAGCCAGATCGTCGGCACCCAGGCAACGCTGAACGTGCTGACCGGCGAACGGTACAAGGTCATCACCACCGAGACCAAGAATTACTTCCTGGGGCTCTACGGACAGCCGCCCGGGCCGGTGTGCGCCGAGGTGCAGGCGCGCGCCATCGGGAGCGAGGAGCCGATCACGAGCCGGCCGGCCGACCGGCTGGAGCCGGAATTGAACGCGGCCAGGCGGGACTCGGCCGGTAAGGCGTCGTCCGAGGAGGACCTACTGTCCTTCGCCCTCTTCCCGGTCATCGCGCGGGAGTTTTTCGAGGCCAGGGAGAAAGGCGACCTCACGCCCGAACAACTGGAGACTCCGCCGGAGAAGGGTCCAGCGGTGGCGCATGAACTCCATCTGGCCCCGGTGGAGTTCAACCTCACCGTCCACGGCGAGACGTTCCACATCCAGGTATCTGGGTCCGGCCGCAAGAGCGACGGACGCAAGCCCTACTACATTCGTGTGAACGACAAGCTCGAAGAAGTCCACCTGGAAACGATCCAGGAAGTGCTGGCCGGCGTGCCGGACCAGGACAAGGCCGGCAAACCCAGACGGCCCAAGCCGGCCAAGCCGGGCGATATCAGCTCCCCCATGCCGGGCCGCGTGGTGAAAGTCCTGGTGGCCGAGGGCGACCGGGTCGCCGCCGGCGATCCTGTGCTGATCATCGAGGCGATGAAGATGGAAAGCCGGGTGCCGGCCCCCATCGGCGGGACCGTGGCCACGCTCTACGTCAAGGACGGGGACGACGTCAAGACCGACGAGACGCTCATTCAATTGGAATAGCGCGTGCGCGACCTCCCCGCCCACTTCTCCCGATTCGCGTTGCTCCTTCTGCCCCTCCTGTTCAACGCCTGCACCGGCACCCAGGACATTCCCCCCTGGTTCGATTCGTTCGAGCGGCGCCCCGTCAAGACCGTCATGGTCCAGGGCCACCGCATTGCCTACCTGGACGAGGGCCAGGGCCCTCCCGTCATCCTCGTCCACGGCTTCGGCGGGTCGATGTGGCAATGGGAGTACCAGCAAGGGGCTTTCGCCGGGAGCCACCGGCTCATCACGCTGGACCTGCTCGGCTCCGGCCTCTCCGACAAACCGGACCAAGCCTACGGCCCCGACGAGATGCTAACGTTCTTCTCGGCCTTCATGGATGCGCTGGACATCCCCCGCGCTTCGCTCGTCGGCAACTCGATGGGAGGCGGGCTGGTCATCGGCATGGCCCTGGCCCATCCGGAGCGGGTGGACCGGCTCGTGCTGATCAGCGGCCTGCCGGATCACGTGGAGGAGAAGCTCACCGGACGCCTGATCAGGCAGGCGATCGAGACCAACGCCCCGGTCTGGTTGGTGCAATTCGGCAATTGGCTGCTCGGCCGAGGCGCGACGGAAGCGGTGCTCAAGGAAATCGTCTACGACCACAGCCGGCTCACCCCCGCGGTCATCGACCGGGCCTACCGCAACCGCCGGCGGCCGGGACTCATCCCGCCCCTCCTGGCCCAGGCCGGGGCCCTACCTCTGTGGGAGGAGGGATTTGCCAAGCGCCTGCGCGACATCAACCGCCCCACCCTCATCATCTGGGGCACGGAGGACGAGGTCTTTCCCCCGCAGGTCAGCCGGAACATGGCATCCGTCATCCCCGGCTCGACCTTCGCGCTCATCCCCAAAGCCGGCCACATTCCCCAATGGGAGAGGCCCGACCTGGTCAATCCCCTCCTGCTCCGGTTCCTTCAATAAAAAACGACAAGACAACGGGACTGCCTTGCGCTATGCTTACCCGGCAAACGGGCAGACAGTGCCAGACGGGGGTGATGATTCATGAGAGGCGCCAATATGACCAGAGTCCAGCGGATACAGATGTTCAGCTTGTATGGGGCGCTGATCGGCTACGCCGGATTGGCCGGCTGCGCTATGACCGGAGACGGCCAGCGGGGCTTTGCCTATCAGGATTTCCCCGTCGCCAAAAGCAGCGCGACGGCGGGAGAGGGTCACACGGTCACGTTCAAAGGCGCTCCCCTGGCGCTGGCTGGGCCGGGCATCAAAGCGGGCGATTCCCTGCGCGAGGTCCAGGTGTCCAAGACCGACCTGGGCTTGACCGGGATCACCAAGGGGAAGGGCAAGGTCCGGATCATCAGCATCGTGCCCTCGCTGGATACCAAGGTCTGCGAGCAGCAGACCCACTATTTAAGCGAACAAAACAACGGATTGGACAAAGCCGTGGAGCTGATCACGGTCAGCGTGGACACCCCCTTCGCCCAAAAACGCTTCGCCGAGGAAGCCAAGATCAAGAATGTGACCTTTTTATCCGATTACCGAGGAGGAGACTTTGGCAAGGCCCACGGCTTGCTGCTTCCCGGCCCCCACATCCTGGCCCGCACCATCATGGTGGTGGACAAGGACAACATGATCCGGTACCTGCAGCTCACGCCGGAGCTGGCCCAGATGCCGGACATGGACGCGGCGTTCGAGGCAGCAAGGACGTTGCTGTAAGGAAGCGTGGTCCGTGCACAGTTATCGGTCCTCAGTTAAATGCATGACCGAAACCGACCACTGATTACTGACAACCGAGGAGCGTTATGGCCCAGTACGACCTGATCGTGATCGGCAGCGGACCGGCCGGCCAAAAGGCCGCCATCCAGGCGGCCAAGCTGCGCAAGCGCGTCGCGATCGTCGAGAAACGCTCGGCCGTCGGCGGCGCCTCCGTCAATACCGGCACTCTCCCCAGCAAAGCCCTCAAGGACGCGATCTACTACCTGCACGGGTTCAAGCTCCGTTCCTTGCCCAACATGGCCTATTCGCTCAAGAAGAACTTCACCATGAGCGACCTGATGACCAGAAAGGACCTGGTCATCAAGTACGAGCTGGACATCATCAACAACCAGCTCGAACGCAACGACGTCGAGATCGTGTACGGCACCGCCTCCTTCGCGGACCCCCATACCGTGCAAGTCAGACGCAATACCGGCCAGATGTATACGCTCACGGCCCCGTACATCGTCATCGCCACCGGATCGCGCCCCCGCCGGGGCGAGGAAGTGCCGTTCAACGACAGGACCATCTGCGATTCCGACTCAATCCTCTCCATCGACTCCCTCCCCAAGACCATGACCGTGGTCGGGGGCGGCGTGATCGGCTGCGAATATGCCTCCATGTTCGCCGCCTTCGGCATCAAGGTCACGCTGCTGGAACGGCGCAACGAGCTCCTGCGGTTCGTGGACCAGGAAGTGGTCCAGGCCCTGATTTATCAAATGCGCACCAACGGGGTCATGATGAAGCTCGGGGAGGACCTCGACAAGGTCGCGGAGGACGAACGGGGCCGAGTCGTGGCCACGCTCAAGAGCGGCAAGACCGTGATCACGGACATGCTGCTCTATTGCATGGGCCGCATGGCCAACACGGACGAGCTGAACTTGGGCGCCATCGGCATCGCCACGGACAAGATAGGGCAGATCAAGGTGAACGAGCATTACCAGACCGAGGTGCCCCACATCTACGCGGCCGGCGACGTGATCGGTTTTCCAGGCCTGGCCTCCACGTCCATGGAACAGGGGCGGCTCGCCTGCTGTCACGCCTTCAACATCGCCCAATCTTCCCTGCCCAAGATCATGCCGTACGGCATCTACACGATTCCCGAGATTTCCACCGTCGGGAAGAACGAGGAGGAGCTGACGAAAGCTGGGGTCCCCTACGAAGTGGGCCGGGCCTTCTACAAGGAAATCGCCAGGGGCCAGATCCTCGGCGACCTGGAAGGGCTTCTCAAGCTCATCTTCCACCGGGACACGTTGGAGCTGCTGGGCGCCCACATCATCGGCGAGGGAGCCACGGAACTGATCCACATTGGCCAGGCGGTCATCACCTACGGAGGGCAAGTGGACTTCTTCGTCCACAATGTCTTCAACTACCCGACCCTCGCCGAATGTTACCGCACGGCCGCCCTGGACGGGATCAACCGCCTCAACCGCAACTAACGGCATGCCCGATCCGATCGACCCGTCCCTGTCATGCGACCTCCATTCCGGCTATCAGCGATAAGTCATCAGCTCCGGGGAGTGTAGCCATGTCCTTCTGCAATCATCTTCGCAAGCTGGCTCAACCCATCTGGGACGCACAACTGACCCATCCCTTCGTCGCGGCCCTGGGCAAGGGCACATTGCCACAAAGAAAATTCAAATATTACATCCTCCAGGACGCGCGATTTCTCGGCGACCTGGCCCGCATCTTTTCGGCGGCGGCGCAGAAGGCGCCGGATGCCGAGTCGGCGCTGCGCTTCAACAAGCTGGCGGAGGAGACGATCCTGGTCGAACGGAGCCTCCACGAAAGCTACGGAAAGAAATGGAAGATGACGCCCCAGCAGATGACCTCCGTGCCGATGGCCCCGACGAACCATGCCTACACCAGACATATGCTCTCGGTCTCGGCCACAGGCTCGGCGGCGGAGATTACGGTCGTCGCCCTCCCCTGCGCCTGGATCTACTGCGTCGTGGGCAAGCACCTGTTGAAGAAGGGTCTGCCGCGCGAAGACCATCCCTACCGAGACTGGCTCCTCCTCTATGCATCGCCGGAATTCTCGGCCGTCCAGGAATGGATGAGGACCAAAGTGGATCAGTGGGCTCAGGAGGCAAGCAAGGCGGAGCTGCGGAGGATGGAAGAGGCCTTCGTGATCAGCTCGCGGTACGAGTGGATGTTTTGGGAGATGTCCTGGAACGAGGAAAAGTGGCCGGTGTAAAGAGAAGAGGCGGGCATTGGCAGCTGTGCCGTCCCTTTGCTCGCAGAGCGCGCAATGAACACGTGCTCGTTCAATGCGCGCAGTCTGGGACAGCACAGCTGCCGGCCCGCGAAATGCACCGGCCATGAGGAAAAGAGAGGGGCGCTTCGCTCAGCAATCAACACCGCACGCCCGCAATGTCGTCCTCCGGTCATCCAAATACCCGCCGTTCCTGCCCATTGCTTTTCCAGGCAGATCGGTCTATGGCGGTTTTTGATTCAAAAATTTTTCGAGGCTGACAAGACAAGCTGTACCTCAAGCGAAACAAGCTGCGGTGACCGCCTACTGAACCGGCTGTTTAAGGGCCGGGTTCTTTTTTTGAGGCGGCGGGACGGGATTTGAGTTTGGCGAGTTCTGCCTCTTGTTCGGCGAGACGGCGCTTGAGTTGCTCGATTTCGCCTTGCAGTTGTTGGACCGTCGCCTTGAGGTCCTCGGTCGCCGGCGCGCGTGCCGCCTGAGGCGGAGGAGTAACGGCTGCGGACGGTTTCGTTGGGACGGGCGGAACTGGTTTGAGCGACGCCAGGAACTTGCGGTGGTCCAGGATCACCTCGCTGGCGGCGGGATTGTCGTACCCGCTCATCCAGTTGTTCCGCGAGAGGACGACGGAGGCGACCGGGTCGAAGGCGAGCGTGCGGCCACGCACCTTCAGCGGGCGCAGGGGGTTGGCCTTCAACGTCCTGACCTCCTCGCCAGCCGGCACGGCCTCCCGGTCGTTGGCCACAATCACATGCAGCTGCTGCTCCTCCACATACAGGGCTCCTGAAGTAACCTCCGCACCCTGACCGGCCGGATGCGCCAGGGAAAACGTCACCCATTCGTGCGGCTTGGCCAGACGAAACGCTTCTCGGACCGCCGGCGTCAATTGGCCGATGTCCTCCAGCGAAAAGACGGGCCTGGGCTGCGGCTGCTTGTCGAGCATGCCGACCCGTTCGCTCAGATAGAGCCGCGACAGGATGGCGCCCAGGTCCTGCTCGCTCCACTGGACCGGATGGTCATAGCGGACCTCGCCGGCCTTGTCTGCCTGGGCATAGGTCTGGAGTCGGACCAGCCAGCCACCCCCCTCGATGACCGGCCGCGAGACGAACGAGGGGCCGCCGCAGCCAAGACACAGGGCCAGGAACGTGGCGGTCGCAATGAGGGTCCGCATCAGGGCAAACCGTGGCATGGGGTTGAGACTCGTGTTATACACGGATACGCATCACGGGGCAACGTACGGAGCGCGCACGACTCAGCGGAAGATCTGACTGAACTTGACGGGACTGCTGGCCCTGATCTGCCCTGCGCCGGCTGGTATTGGCAGTCCACCGGCGCAGGACCATTCCGGCCTTAACCAGGGCGCTCCGGGATGAACAGTCACAGGCCCGCATCTTCACGGCGCAGGGCTTAGCCGAGACCGGAGTCGCCGGGCCCTCACGAGGATCGACCTCTTCGCAGCCAGACAGGTCATGGCTTCCTACCTGCCCCTGTACAAGACCAGGACGTCCAGGGCGCGCTGGCCTATTTCTTTCTGCCCTTCTATGTATCGATCCTGATCCAGCGGGCGACGCGGGCGGATGCAGGTTCGGCAGAGGCTTGGGCGGCCGGCCGACCGACCGGGACAGAGCTGTTGGTGAATAGGCGGCTCTTGTGTATGATACGGGTGTCGGGCCGAAGGATGCGGACCGAAACTCTTCACACACAAATCAGTGGCGGATGACCATGAAACAAGTCCTGACGATTGCCGGATCGGATTCCGGCGGAGGCGCGGGTATCCAGGCGGACATCAAGACCCTGTCCGCCAACGGGGTCTACGCCATGTCGGCGATCACCTCCATCACCGCGCAGAACACCCAGGGCGTGGTGTCGGTCCACGACCTGCCGGTCAAGGTCATCGAGGCGCAGATCACCGCCGTCTTCGAAGATTTCGACGTGGCGGCGGTGAAGACCGGCATGCTCTCCTCTGCGCAGATCGTGGATGTAGTCAGCCGCAGGCTCAAGCACTACCGCGCGGCGAATCTGGTGGTGGACCCGGTCATGGTGGCCAAGAGCGGCCACCCCCTCTTGCAGCAGGACGCGGTGGACCACCTGAAAGCGACCCTGCTCCCGCTGGCCTTCCTGGTGACGCCCAACATCCACGAGGCGGAACAGCTCTCGGGCCTCTCCGTCAAGTCCCTGGCCGACGCGCGGCAGGCCGCCAAGGCGATTCACAAGCTGGGCTGCAAGCACGTGCTGATCAAGGGCGGCCATCTGCTCGCCGAGCGGGGCACGGACCTTCTCTATGACGGCAAGTTCTTCAACGTCTACAAGGGCGAGTTCATCGAGACGCCCCACACGCACGGCACCGGCTGCACCTATGCCTCGGCCATCGCCGCGCAACTGGCCAGGGGTAAGGCCCTGCCCGATGCGGTGCAGCAGGCCAAGATCTACGTGACGGAAGCGATCCGCCACCACCTGGCCATCGGCCACGGCAAGGGGCCGACAAATCACTTTTATTTTCTCCCGCAATGAGGGTATGCCCATGCACGTCCGTCCGCCACTGTTCCTGCTGACCGGCTTCTTCTGGCTGTTGCTATCCGGGCTGCTCGGCGTCGCGCTGTTCATCGGCATCATGATCGGCAGTCCCCTGCCGCCGCAGACCCGCCTCGTGCACGTACACGCCGCGCTGGTCGGGGGCGTGGCCCAGATGATCCTCGGCGCGATTCTGGCCTTCGTGCCGACCCTGTTGATGACCGGCAAGGACCGGCCGGAATCCCACCCGCTCCTCTATGGCCTGATTAACGGGGGCGCCGTCGGCATGTTGATCGGCTTCGCCGCCGGTCAGCCGCAGGTCGTTGCGGCCTCCGGCCTGCTGGTGGTCCTGGCCTTCCTCGCCGTGTTGAAAGACGGGCTCGGCCAGGCCCAAAGCAGCCTGGTGTCCCCTCCGTTGAACCTCTGGTTTTACGGCGTGGCGCTGGTCGCCCTGCTGGCAGGACTGGGCATCGGCGACGCCATGGCCATGCGGCTGTTCCCCGTCACGCTGCACGGCCAGGCCCGGCTGGCCCACATCCACCTGAACCTGCTGGGGTTCGCGACCCTGGCCATCGTCGGCACGATGCACAACCTGTTTCCCACGGTCTTAAACGTGCCCCTCTACAGCCAGAAGCTCGCCCGCTGGACCTTTGCCCTGCTGCCGGCCGGCATAGCCCTGCTGATCGCCGGATTCTTGCCGGGCGACCTGCGGATCGAGATCGCCGCCGGTGCGGTGATCATCGCCGGCGCCCTCCTCTACGGGTACAACATCGCACAGACCTGGATCGCGGCCGGCCGGCCAAGCCGCATCGCTTCGGACCATTTCATGCTGGCCACCTTCTTCCTGCTGATGGCGGCGATCGGCGGCCTGTTCGTCGCCATCAACAGCCTCTGGGAGCCGGCCTACGTCCCCATCGGAAAACTCCATCTGGTGGCCTATACCCACCTGGCACTGATCGGGTTCGTCCTGCAAACCGTCATCGGAGCCCTGTCGCACCTGCTGCCGATCATGCTTACGGTCAAGCGGGTCAAGAGCCATAAGAAGCGCGGCCCCTATCTGGAATCCCTCACCGGCATCGTCGAGCAATGGCGCCCCCTGCAGGTCGGGACGCTCAACATGGGAACGGTGGCGCTCCTGTTCACCGCCGGCCTCGTCTGGCAATACAGCCTGCGCGTGCCGGCCGTGCAAACGGCCGCCTGGATCAGCGCCGGCCTCCTGGCCGTCGCGTTACTCACCTTCGGCGTCAAAGTCGTCCGGCTCCTGCGGCATCAGCCGTCGGAAAAATCGAACGAGTAGCAGGCTCGGCTCTCTCCGGCATTTCTGCTACAATACCGCGCATGGAACAAGCGCTGACGTTCCAGGACGGGGCCGGCCACAAGGTTTCCGCCGTCCTGGCCACACCGGCCCAGCCGACCGACCGGATCGTCGTCCTGCTGCACGGCTTTTTGTCGAACAAGAACAGCACCACGAACAAGACCCTCACCAGAGCCTTTCTGGCGCAGGGTCTGGCCACCCTGAGGTTCGATTTCTTCGGACAAGGCGAGAGCGACGGGCCCTTTGAGCGCATCACCATCACGACGGCCCTGGACCAGGCAACATCCGCCATCGCACTGGCATCGGCCAAGGGTTATCGCCGGATCGGCCTGATCGGCTCCAGCTTCGGCGGGCTCATCGCCCTCATGGCCGCCGGCGAGGCAGCAGGCAAGGGACGCCTAGCCAGCCTCGCGCTCAAATGTCCCGTGCCGGATTTCGAAGAAATGCTTCGCTTGGAGTTCGGCCCGGAGGGCATCGTGGCGTGGAAAGGCACCGGGACGATTCCCAACATCACCGGCGGGAACGAGCGCGTCCCGCTTCACTATGCGTTTTATGAAGAGTGCGCCCGTTACCGGGGCTACGACGCGGCCCAATCCATCACCGTGCCGACACTGATCGTCCAGGGCGATCAGGACGAATATGTCCCCCTCCACCAGAGCCGGCGCCTGCTGGACGCCCTGCGGCCACCGAAGCGTCTGGATATCCTCCACGGCGCGGACCATGGATTTTCGAAGGCCGAGGACTTTCGCTCGATGGCCGGCAAGCTGATCGAGTGGACCGTGACGCACCTGTCGGCGCAATCAACCTAGGGGGGCGCAATGCAGGAACTCCATAGCTTGGGCGAGGAACGGCTGGAGGTCTTGAAGATCCTCTACCCCTGGTACAAGGAAGAGGTCTTTCGCCGGCGGGAACAGATGATGCGGCTGACGGCGTTCGCCAGCGCGTTTCTCGTGTTGTTGTTGGTCACGATGCTGGCCGTCCCCTCGGCGGCCCATTCGGACGTGACCGGCGCGCTCTTCGCCATCACCGGCGTGGCCCTCTTCACCGCCATCTTCGCCTATTTGATCCTGCAGCAGCGCGACCGCCACCGGATGGCCAAACAGGCGTTGATCGAGATCGAACGGGCGATGGGGCTCTACGAGGAAGGGCTCTACGCGACCGGGAAAAGCTTGTATCCGGAAGAATGGCAAACCGCCTGGCATGCGGACCGCAGCGTGATCGTCTACCTCACGGTCCTCGCCGCCCTCACGGTCCTCGTCGTCGCCGCCGTGCTCTTACGACCGTAGCCAGTCACTCCAGCTCCGCCACCCTGGCTTTTAATAGACGATTTGGCCCTATCTTCTACCCGTCTCTCGCGTCAGTAGAGCCGTCCGCCGACGACCCAGTGGCGGTCGTCCGGCACGTCGATCAACAGGCGACTGAGGTTCAGCTCGGCGAGCTGCGACGCCACTTCGTCTTCCGTGAACGCAGCCAGGAGAGAGTTGTAAAAATCGCGCCGGAGCACCGCCGGTTCGCCGGCTGCGTACCGGTCCACGACAGCCTGGGCCTCCTCCGGCGACTCGGGGCGGAGCAGGTCCATGACCAGCACGAACGAGCCGGGTTTCAGCAGCCGTTTGAGTTCATACCAGAAGCTTAAGGGGTTGGGCAGATGATGGAGCAGGCTGTTGGACAGGGCGGCGTCCGCCGGCTCATCGAGCCGCAGCCCCTGCACCCGTTCGCAGCGCAGGGTGATGCGATCGCTCAGCCCTGCGGCTCGCACTGCGTCGTCCGCCAGACGGATCATCGCCGCCGAGGCATCCACGCCCGTCACGCGGCAGCCGGGCAGCGCCCGCACGAACCGGATCGGGATGTCGCCGGGACCGCAGCCAAGGTCCAGGACATGGCCCTCGGTCATGTCCGGATAGTAATCCCGAAAGCGATCGACGAATCCCTGATTCTCCTCTTCGAAATCCGCCTTGGCATAGGTCAGGCACTGGGCCTCATCTTCCATCACTTCCGGCTCAAGGATTCGGCTCATTGACGTTGCTCGCCTCGTGTGTGCCGGGAAATGTTCAGTGCGCAATTCTCAATGCCCAATTGAACATTCCACATCGAACATTGTTCATTGCGTGGCTCACGCTTCACGCTTCTTCCACTCTCACCGCATCCTCGACGCGCACCGTCCCCTCGGCCAGGACCTTGGCATAGAGCCGGCTCCACCCTGGATGGAGATCCTGTGAGATGCGCTTGAAGTTGCCCGCATCGAAGTAGCAGGTGTTCAGCGAACAGGGCGCCGTATAGCTCACAATCTCCAACCAGACCTGGGCTCCCACCGCGATCCGACTGCCCGGCACGAGGCCGGCCCAATCCACACCGGCCAGCGTGAGATTTTCTCCGGTTGCGCCGGGCTGGATGGGATGGCCCTCGGCCTGCAGCGCTTCGATCAGCTCCAGCGAAAACAGGCAGACGGCCCGATCCGGCCCTCCGTGCAACAGGGTGTTGCGGTGGCGATCGCCTTCGACCCCCTCTGTTGTGATCCGGGCCTTGGGCACCGGCAGCTTGGGCAGGCCTCCGTCAGACACACTGATCTGGTGCACGTAGACCCGAGGACGGATCTTCATAGCCGCCATCGTTGACTCTCCTTCGCAAGATTCAGGGCGGAGCAGTTCCAGCGCCAGCCAGCCCTCCGCTTCACGCAATGCGCACACCGTTCCCCCCACCGCCGCAAAGGCCGTGGCGGTCTCGGCTCGATCTTCCGTCAGCAGCCCGGACAACAACAATCGCGCGCCCCGCTCCAGATAGGGGGCCAGAAGACGAACCGAGTCCAGGAGCGTCCGTCGGTCCAGGTTCGCCAAGACCAGGGTGACGTGCCGGGACTCCTCCCCGGACAGCTCGCGCAACGTGGCGGTGCGCAGCTCCAGCTCCGGGCCGAACCCGTTCAGGCCGGCATAGCCTTGGGCACAGTCGATCGCCACCGGATCGTTGTCGATCCCGATGGCGGACGCGGCGCCGAGCCTCACGGCCGCCATCGCCAAAATTCCGCTGCCCGTGCCCACGTCCAGGACGCGCTCGCCGCCGCGGATCAGTTCCTCCAGCCACTCTAACAGCAACCGCGTGGTGGCATGGTGGCCGGTCCCGAAGGCCTGTTTGGGGTCCAGGGTCAACTCGATCCCGCCCGGCTCGACCGCCACCGGCTCCCAGCTGGGCCGGATCACGATCCGCCGGCCGATGCGGAGCGGCTTGACCGACTTGGCCCACTCCTCGTTCCAATCCCGATCCGGGACCACCAGCACGGATACGATGTCCTGCGGCACGCCCTGTCCAGCCCGTTGCAGGACGGCAGCCAGGGCATCACGAGACGCGCCGGTCCAGCGATCCCCCGGCCAGTACAGGTGCACCACCCCGTTCTCTTCCCAAGCGCCGGTCACGGCCGGATCATCCAGCATCCCGAGCAATTCGCCCGGATCCAGGGAAGCCGCGACTCGCACTTCGACCCATTCACGCGCCATAGACGGCTCTGATGCCCCGTTGACGGATATCGGCACAAGCAGGTAAGGTCGCGCCATGCCCGACGCGACCGCTGCTTCGCCGGAACAGACCAGGGAACGGTCCCTCCACCGCTTGCTCCGACGCATGGATCGGCTCATCGCGCGCGCCGAACGGACCAGCGCCTTCTTCAGCCGCTGGCGCCTAGCCCTGTTCCTCGTCGGCGCCGCCGCTTCGGTCATGGCCTACAAGCAGGCGCTCTATCACCTCGGCAACGGTTTATTGGGCCTGTTCACGCTCATCTTCCTGATCGTCGCCCGGTATCATACTAGGCTAGAAGACCGTTTACATCAACTACGTAACTGGCGCTGCATTAAACGCGCGCACCTGGCCCGGCTCGCCCTGGACTGGCCGGCGATCCCCGCGCGCCTCGTCCCGACCCCCGAAGGCCATCCCTACGCCAAAGACCTCGACATCACCGGCCCCCATGCGCTGCTGCATCTACTCAACACGACGGTCCTGTCGGCGGGGCGCGAGCGGCTGGCAGCCTGGCTGCTGAACCAGGCCGAGCGGCTGCCCGATCAGGAAACCTGGCAGACGCGGCAGCAGGCGATCAAAGAACTGGCGCGCCTCCCGCTCCTGCGGGATCGGCTGGCCCTGGCCGCCAAGCCGGCCGGCAAGGCGGCCGACTCGGAAATCGATTGCGCCAGGATTCAGGCCCTTCTCGAAACCCAAGCCGGATTTCCAGGCCTGGTGCCTCTCTTGTGGTTAACGAGCGGGCTGGCGGCCACAACGTTGACGCTGGCCCTGGCTTCGGCTTTGACGCCGGCCCCCAACTACTGGATCCTGTCCTTCGCCGTCTATGCCCTCATCCAATTACTCACATCGGACCGGACCGCCCCGGTCTTCGGCCGTTCCCTCTCCCTGCAACACGAACTGGACCGGCTGGGGTCTCTGTGTCTATATCTGGAACGCAGGCCCTTCATCCCGACTCCAACCCTGCGTCGCCTCTGCGAGCCGCTCCTCCGGGGAGCCGCCAGACCGTCCACAGCCATCGCGCGATTGGCGCGGACCAGTCAGGGGCTCAGCCTGCGCGCCCATCCCCTCGTGCATCTGGCCGCCAATGCCCTCATGCCCTGGGATCTTTGGTTCACCTACAGACTGGAGACCATCCGCCGGCACTTGGCGCAGAGTCTGCCGGTCTGGGTGGATCGTTTGGCTGAATTGGATGCGGCGGCGGCGCTCGGCACCTTTGCCTATCTGCACCCTCAGTATCAGTGGCCCACTCCCCTGGCGCCGGCGGCCGGAAACGGACGCCCCGCCGCGATTCTGGCCCGCTCGCTCGGCCATCCCCTGCTCCCCCCTGGGAAACGGGTGGCCAACGATCTGGAGCTTGCCGGTCTGGGACGGATCCTGCTGATCACCGGCTCGAACATGTCCGGCAAAAGCACGTTCCTGCGCACGATCGGCATCAATGTCTGCCTGGCGCAAGCCGGCGCACCGGTCTGCGCAACCTCGTTCGACTGGACCTGGGTCCGGCCGGTCTGTTGCATCCGGGTGGACGATTCGCTCGAAGCCGGGCTCTCGTTCTTTTACGCCGAGGTGAAGCGGCTGAAACGGCTGCTGGATGCGGCGCACGACCGGTCGGCCAAGCCGGTGCTGTTCTTGATCGACGAAATCTTCAAGGGCACGAACAACCGCGAGCGGCTTGCCGGCAGCAAGGCGTTCATCCAGACGCTGGCCTCGGGCAACGGGTTGGGTCTCATTACCACGCACGACCTGGAGCTGGCGCAACTGGAACAGGAGCTGCCGGCCGTCGCCAACGCCCATTTCCAGGAGACCGTCGAAGCCAAGGCGCTGACGTTCGATTACCGCCTGCGGCCTGGCCCCTGTCCCACGACCAATGCGCTGCGGATCATGGAGCTGGAGGGCTTGCCGGTGCCGGGCAGGCCACCCAAGGCTTGACAGCACACAAGGTGACTGCTAGCTTGCCGACGCGATCAGTTCCCTGCCTGATGACAAGACACGCGACGATGGGAGGTCACCCGATGAGATCATCCAATGTACGGGCCGCGCTGTTGCGCTCCGTCTTCATCCTCATGCTGACCCTGCCCGCTTGCACCACCAAGGGCCTGACCAAGGCGACGACCGATCCCACCACGGACATCCTGTCCAGCACGTCCGGCAAGGCCTGGTTCACCGAGGATGGGCTCGTGAAGGATGAATTCAAGGTGAACGCCTTTACGGCCTTGAACTTCGAGAATGTGAAGCAGGACATGGCCCAGGGCCAGGGGGAGTACCTCGCCTCGTTGGGATCGCTGCTGGGAATGTCCGAGGACCGGCAGGCAACCTTCTTCCAGCTGACGCGAGAGAAATATCCACAGCTCGTGCCGACCGACAAGACCACGTCGGCCGAATTGGTGGCCGGCCTGCATCGCGAACTGGCGTCCGCCCCCCGGCTGACCGGAAACCAGGCAAGACCCTAGTCGCGGCGCGGCAGAGCGATCACATCTCCCAGGGCTGGTCGCTCCGCCCCTCCCTGTGCTCACCCACCAGCTGATACGAACCGGACCGGATCGGAGCCCCGTTGCGGAACACGATGTCGTGGGATGACAGGACCGGCATGTGCGGCCAGGCAGGATGAGGCCGGCCGGCTCTTGGCCTGGACCTCCCTGGACGCGCCGAACCGGCCTCGGAACCAGCCGGCAACCACAGGATGAAAGGGAGCCGGCGGCGTAGGGTTGGAATTTTACCGCGTATGGACCAGCGAACACCGGTCGTGATTCTCGGCGCCGGCTATACAGGCCTAGTCATCCATGCCCTCGGCCAGGCCAGGGGGCTGAGGGTCATGGCCGGCAGCCGATCGCCGGACGAACACCTAGCTTCGATTCCCGCCTCGCAACGCCTGCGCTTCGATCTGGCCCGGCCGCAGACCTGGGCCGACATTCCGGAGCAGGCCCGGCTCGTCTGGTGTTTCCCGGCGGTCCCCGAGACGCTGGTGCAAGATTTTGCCGAGCGAGTCGCCCCCAGGGTCAGCCGGTTGGTGGTGCTGGGCAGCACGTCGGCCTATGAGCCGTCGCCCCCCCAGAAGGCAGGAGCAGCAGCGCCGCTGATCAACGAAGCGTCCCCGCTCAACCTGGCCCTCCCCCGCGTGCGCGGCGAGGAATGGCTCCGGACACATTGTCAGGCGATCGTCCTCCGCAGCGCCGGCATCTACGGACCGGGACGTCATGTCCTGGATTGGGTCAGGCAAGGCCGGGTGACGGCCTCTCAACGCTACGTCAACCTCGTACATGTGGAGGACCTGGCCTACATCTGCCTGGCGGCGCTGGAACGGGGCAAGGCAGGAGAGAGCTACAACGTCAGCGACGGACAGCCCAGACAATGGGCCGAGATCTGCCGGACGGCGCGGGACCGTTGGGGCGTGGAGTCATCGGGGGAAAATCGGCAACAGGGGGTAGGCCCGGGGAAGCGCCTCTCCATCGTCAAGCTGCAAACCGAGCTGGGCTATACGGTCCTCCACCCGGATTTGTACGAGGCGTTGGATGCCATCGAAAACGCGGCGCATCACAAGTTGGAAAGTCTATAAAGTCGAAAAGTCACAAATCCGAGCAGGAGATTTTCGGACCTTCTCGACGTTCTAACTTTGCGACTTGCTGACTTTCAAACTTTTCAACTTTTGCCATTGCTCACCGAAGCAGCGCCATGACTGCTGCGCAGACCAGCAGATTGTTGAGCATGTGGGCGGCCATGCCTGGCAGGAGGCTGCCGGTTTTCTCATAGGCCCAGGCCCAGAGCATCCCGCTCCAGAAGACGCTGACCGTGCCCAAGACTCCATACCCGTGCGCCAACGCAAAGATGCCCGCGCTGATCGCCGCCGCCATGCCCCATCCAAACTTGCGTCTCAGTGTGGCGAAGAGCAGCCCCCGAAACACCAGTTCTTCGAACAAGGGGGCGAACAGCACATACTCCAAGAGACTGATCGTCAGCAGGAGGCCGGATCCCCAGACCAAATCTCCGTCGAACCATTCGGTCCAGTGACTGGACAGGTCCCAGGCTTCCGCGATTCGGCCCAGGCCCCATTCTCCCAGCAACGCCGCCGCGAGCAGGGCGGCCAACATCAGCCCCAGCCGGCCCCAGGCAGCGGGCACGGGTCGGAGCCCCAGGCTCTGCATGAATCCGCCCCCCGTGGGGCCGAACAAATGCCGCCGGGCCAGGAACAGAATCGGCAAGTTCGTAAGCGGGATGGCCAAGGCCCGAACCAGCAGGTTGTCGGTCTCGAAGGAGAGTAAGGCCAGGGTCAAGAGCGAACTGATCGCTCCGCCGCGGATCAGAACCACGGAACCGAGGCGGCCGCGCCAGAGAGGCGGGACCTGCGCCTCCCCCACTTGCAGAACTAGGCGCGTTCCCCGCGACCGGACGATCAGGACCAGAGCAATCAGGCCAGCCACAATACAGAACAACTGCAAGCCGGCCAGGATACGAGCCCGCTGCACCAGGGGCTCCGTCCGGCTGATTAGGGCTTCCTTGGTGGCCGAGAGCAGCGGCTGATCGCCGGCCTTGGTCGCGATCTGGAGGGCCAACCGATCATAGAACCAGCCGGCCGGAATCCGCTCCGCCAATTCCGCCTGGAGCGCAAGCTCTTCCGCCCGCGTAATCCTTGGCTCCAGATAGGCGGCGCTCAGCAACCGGGCGAACAGAGGGAACGGGTTCTCGGCATGAGCCCAGGCCTGGGTCTCGACGCGCACTCGGTCGAGCTTACCGGCCTCGCCGGCCAGGATCGCCGTCTGGAGTCGCACTTGCGGGTCCGGGAACGAGTCGGCCAGTTCCTCATACCAGACGGAAGCCAGCGGCAACGTCTCCCTGCTGTCGCTCATCGTCAAGTCGAAGAGCAGCCGTTCCCAGGGCGGCGCGTTGGCGAAGACCGCCTCCAGGTCCATCGAGCGGCCGACCATCAGCGCCAGCGCGCGCGCCGGTTCGTCCACCCGGCTGAGGCGGGGAACGGTGGCTTGCAGCCAGGCAAACAGGAGCACCGAGCCCAGTAGAATGAGCGCCGAGAAGCCGGTCAGAAACGGGGAGAACCGAGGAACAGGCTGGGAAACAGGCAGCGGCGGCGCCGGCGATGCAGAGACCGCCGGCTCAGCGCCGTCCTGACTGGCAGCGATCGGCTCATCCTGCCCCATATTCGTAAGATCGCTCACCCAGACTCCCGATGGGCGCAGTATAACATTTTGGCGGCAGGGAACAGGCGCGCCCTTTCAGCCGGACGGAAGACCGGCAAGTCAGAAGACCGGCAAGTTCGGTGGCGGAACCGGGAGGCTTTCGTTATACTAGCCGCGCGGTGATACCGGCGGCGGACGGCTGGGAACCAACATCGGATGGCCTCTGTGACGCGCGCGACCTCTTCTGTTTGCGGTGAGTTCATTCCCCCGCCCAGACTGCTGCTCGGTCCCGGGCCCAGCCTGGTGCATCCGCGCGTGCTGCAGGCCATGGGCACGCCGCTGCTGGGGCATCTGGACCCGGAGTTCCTGCGGCTCATGAACGAGATTCAAGCGATGCTCCGGCGCTGTTTTCGCACCGAGAACCGGTTCACGATCGCGCTCTCCGGCACCGGCTCCGCCGGCATGGAGGCGCTCCTGGTCAATCTGGTGGAACCGGGGGACGCCGTCATCGTGGGCGTCACCGGCGTCTTCGGCGCCCGGATGGCCGCCGTCGTGGAACGGTGCGGAGGCCGGCCGATCACGGTCGAGGCGCCCTGGGGCCGGATCATCGAGCCGGACGACATCCGGCTGGCGCTCGCCCGGTCAGGCCCGGTCAAAGCCGTGGCCCTGGTCCACGCAGAAACCTCCACAGGAGCCAGGCAGCCACTGGAATCCATCGGCGCCCTCTGCCGGGAATCCGGCGCCCTGTTCATCGTGGACGCCGTTACCTCGCTGGCCGGCTTGCCCCTCGAAGTGGACGCCTGGGGCATCGACGCCTGTTACAGCGGCACGCAGAAATGTTTGAGCTGCCCCCCGGGCCTGTCTCCGCTCACGCTCAACGAGCGTGCGCTGGCCGCCATGCGCCGGCGCAAGACTCCCTGCCAAAGCTGGTACCTCGACCTCTCCCTGGTAGCGGACTACTGGGAAGAGGGCACAAGGGCCTATCACCATACGGCGCCGATTTCCATGCTCTACGGCTTGCGGGAGGCCCTGCGCCTCGTGGAAGAAGAAGGTTTGGAGCCCCGTTTCGCGCGGCACCGGCTGCAAAGCGAAGCCCTGACAGCCGGACTCGCAACGCTGGGGCTGAGCCCGTTCGCCCAGGAGGGGTATCGCCTGCCCAGTCTCGCCTGCGTGACCCTGCCGGCCGGCATCGACGATGCCGCCGTGCGGGCCTCGCTCCTGCGGCGCTTCCAGATCGAAATCGGCGGGGGTTTGGGACCGCTCCGCGGACAGGTCTGGCGCATCGGGCTGATGGGCGAGTCCGCCAGACGGAGCCACGTGCTGACCCTGCTCGGTGCGTTGGAGGAGCTGGGGCTGGAGCAGGGCCGGCTCGCGCAACCAGGCGCGGCCTTGGCCGCCGCCGCCCGCGTCTATGCCGGGCAGGGCGAACCGGCCGCATCGCCGCAGCAATCCGCTCGGATGTCCAGCGAAAGGGAGAACGCTTGCTCATGAAACCACCGGTTATTTGGGGAACGATTCTGGTGCTGCTGCTGCTCGGCGGCGGCAACTGGGGGCTGTCCAGTTTGCTCAAAGACTCCGAGGCGCCCGTCATGATTGCGCCGGAACTCGTGGCCGATTACGTCCACTCCGTGATCCAGGCGAACCGCATCGTCTACACCAAGAACATCGTGGACAAACTGCAAGAGAGCGGCATCGTGGCAGCAGGCGAGCACTGGAAGGGCGAGAACGCCCTGCCGCTGCCGGCCCAATTCCTGATCGAAACCGGCCGGCTGGTGGCCGACAGCGGCAAAGGCATCAAATACAAACTGGTCAGCCTCTGGCCGATCTACGTCTGGAATAAGCCGGAAACGGAGTTCGAACGGAAGGGCTTGGAGGCGGTGGCGAAAAGCCCGGATCAGCCGTTTACCGGGTTCGTGCGGATCGGACGGGAGCGGTACTTCCAGGCCATCTACGCGGACGTGGCCGTCTCACAGACTTGCGTGACCTGCCACAACCAGCACATCAACAGCTCCCGCCGCGACTTCAAGCTCAACGACGTCATGGGGGGCATTGTCATCACGATTCCCGTCACTCCCTAGCTCCGTCCGCACGTCGCACGACATCCCGCACGCCGGGGGATTCCGGCGCCAACCGATACGCCCTCGGCACGTTTTCTGATGCAGGACTCGACGCCGATGTGCTACTTGAATAGGGGGTTCCATAGAGGGGGATGGAGGCGCTCGGCATGTCCTTGGCCATTCGCAACCTACGGATCATCGACGGGCTCGGACGGACGATCGAGCGCGGCACGCTGCTCGTCAGCAGAGACCGGATCGCGGCCGTGGGAGCGGAGCGCGATGTCCGCGTGCGACGTGGGACCCCCACCGTGGACGGGCGCGGCCTCACGGCCTTGCCTGGCCTGATCGACTGCCACGTCCACCTCTGCCTTGGCGGAGACGCCGATGTGGTGGGGACGATCCGCGACGAGGAGCCGGCCCTCACCCTGTTGAAGGCCTCCCGCTTCGCCCGCCTGACGCTGGCCGCCGGCGTCACGACCGTCCGCGATGTCGGCGCCAGGGACCATCAGATCTTCACCCTCAAGCAGGCCCAGGCGAGCGGGCTGGTCCCGGGTCCGCGCATCCTCGCGGCCGGCCTGGCCGTCTGCATGACCGGCGGCCACGCCCGTTTCATCGGACGCGAGGCCGACGGGCCGGAGGAAATCCTGCGGGCCGTCCGGGAGCAGCTGGCAGCCGGCGCAGACGTGATCAAATTCATCGCCTCCGGCGGTGTGCTGACGCCCGGCACCTCCCCCGATCGTCCCCAGCTGACCCAGGACGAGCTGGCCGCCGGGATGGACGAGGCGCGCCACGCCGGCCGGCGCGTGGCCGCTCATGCGCACGGGGCCGAAGGCATGAAGAACGCCATCCGCGCGGGGGCCCACTCCATCGAACATGCGACGTTGCTGGACGACGAGGCAGGCGAGTTGATGCGCGCCCACGGCGTGTTCATGGTCCCGACCCTCTCGGCGCTGGCCACGACCGCCGCCTGCGGGTCCGGCTGCGGCGTGCCGGAATCGGCCGTGACCAAAGCCCGCTCCATGAAGGCCCGCCACGAAGCCAGCTTCAAGCAGGCCCTCCGATCCGGCATTCCCATCGCAATGGGCACCGACGCGGGCACGCCCTTCAACCATCACGGGGAGAACGCCCAAGAGTTGACTCGGATGGTCGCGCTGGGGATGAACCCGATGGAGGCTATCCTGTCCGCCACGGCCTCCGCCGCCGAGCTGCTCGGCATCCACCGGCTGGTGGGCACCCTCGAACCGGGCAAAATCGCGGATATGGTATTGGTGGATGGGAATCCCTTGAAGCGGATCGAGCTGTTGCAGGATCAGAGCCGCCTCGCCGGCGTGATGCAGGCGGGCCGGTTCGTCAGCGGCCCCCTGGCCGATTCACAGAAGGCAGCCTGCCTTCTGCCGACCGCCTTCGTTCTTCCCCTTCACCGCCGCGTATAAAACAACTCCAAGGCGTTCCGGAACCCGCTGAGCCGGCCCCGGTGGAACGTCGTCTCGAACCGATTCCTGACGTCGGCGACGCCCCGGTCGTTCCCCTTCCTGATCGCCCCCTGCGACACCATCATTTGCAGGGCGACGTCCAGTAAGCGCTTCCGCCTGGTCTCCATCTCGGGCGTGACCAACTCCTCCATGATCTCGGAGGCCCGGTCGAAAATCAGCGGCGCCTTGAAGCTGTCATAGCCCTGCGCCGCCACCGTCCGTTCGCGGATCAGCGCGAGTTCGCGCTTGATCCGGGCGACATCCTTCATGAGCGCGGCGAAGACTTCCTTCTGTCCCTCGTCGTGGAGCTTGTGCTCCATCGCCTCCAGGATGATCGCCGGATCGGGCGCCTTCTCCGCGACGTCCTCAGGCCCAAACCGCAGCCGCTCGTAGGACCGGCGGTTCTCCGGATCGCCGATGACTTCATAGGCGGCGTTGATCTCACGGATCTTGGCCTCTGCCTCCTTGTCGTCGGGGTTCCGGTCCGGGTGATATTCGAAGACGCGTTTCCGGTACGCCTTCTTGATCTCTTCGTCCGAGGCGCTCCGGGCGACTCCCAGAACGGCGTAGTAGTCCAGCGGCGGCATGGTGGCCGATGATAGCATCCGGGCCGTCCGGCCGCAATTATGCGGCCGGACGCCCTCTCACGGCTTGACAGTCGCCCCAAACCCCCGTAGCCTACCTCCCCATGCCGCAGACCGACGTCGAGGCCTCCCCCGCATCCTGGCGCAAAAGCGTCACCCCCTACCAGTGGCTCGTCCTCTTCGTCGCCTGGCTGGGGTGGGTCTTCGACTCCATGGACGCGACGATCTACGCGATCGTCCTCCATCCGGCCCTGGAAGAGCTGCTGCGTCATGCCGGCGGAGGCGGGCCGGTCACTGACGCAATGATCGGCTGGTACGGCGGACTCATCCTCTCCATCTTCCTGATCGGCTGGGCCGTCGGCGGGGTCCTGTTCGGCGTGCTGGCGGACTATTTCGGACGGACCAAAACCCTTGTGGCCACGATTCTCATCTACGCCATCTTTACCGGACTGGCCGCCCTGTCGCAGGACTGGTGGCACCTGGCGATATGCCGCTTCCTGACGGCGCTGGGGATCGGAGGGGAGTGGGCCGCTGGCGCGGCCATCGTCGCGGAAGTCTGGCCGGAGGACAAGCGGACCAAGGCCGCGGGTCTTCTGCAATCGGCCTGGGCCGCCGGGTTTTTTCTGGCCGCCGCCATGAATTTGCTGCTGAAAGGGTACGGGTGGCGGGCTCTATTCCTGGTCGGCATCGTCCCCGCCTTCGTCGCAATGCTGGTGCGCCTCTGGGTCAAGGAGCCGGAGCGGTGGGTGCAAGCCCAGGAACACGAGAAAGCCTTGGGCCTCGCACATAAGGTCCGGCTCCCCGAGCTCTTCCGCGCGCCGCTTCGACGCCCCACGCTCGCGGGCTCGACGCTGGCCTTCGTCGCGGTGTTCGGACTCTGGGGCACGGGCAACTGGACCCCCACATTGATCGGCGCCCTGCCGGACATGCAGGGGCTCAGCCGGACCGACATCGCCGGCAAGGTGAGCTACGCGATCATGCTGTTTAACCTCGGCGCCTTGCCGGGCTACCTCAGTTTCGGCCCCCTGGCCGACCGGTTCGGACGGCGCCCGGTCTTCGCGTTGATGTGCGCGGGCAGTCTGATCATGGTGCCGGTCACGTTCTTCACGCCGCATGCCTATGCGCATGTCCTGCTGCTGCTGCCCATCCTGGGATTTTTCAGCAGCGGCATCTTCAGCGGGTTTCCGATCTACCTGCCCGAGCTCTACCCGACCCGCCTGCGCGCCACCGGCGCCGGCTTCTGCTTCAACGCCGGCCGCGTGCTGGCGTCCGCCGGACCGTTCCTGACCGGCGCGCTGGTCACTGCGCTCGGCAGTTTCGGCCGCGCCGCCAGCGCCGTCGCGCTCGTCTACCTGCTGGGGCTGGCTGTCCTGCCGTTTGCGCCGGAGACCAAGGGCCGTCCGTTGCCGGAGTAGTCGCGCCGCTCAACCGGCTGCCCCCGCCGCGGCTCAACCGACCGGGCACGTGACTTGACGCCGACACACACTCCATGGTTTTCTCTCTCACGCCAATCCTTCCCTGGACAGCATTCCACGAAAAACACTGGTCGGCTAACAGATAGAAGCGGAACCCCCTTGCATACAGCCGGCCCTCATGTTACCCAGTCACTAGCTCCGTTTCCGTTGCCCGACTTCCGTTCACGTTTCAATCGGAACATCGCATGAATTGGACCATTGGGATGTTCCTGGCCTGCGCCTCCGTTCTATGGCCCGGCATTGCCCCCGGCCTCGCGCAGACGGAGCTGGGGCCGGACAAGCCAAGCGCAGCCATCCCGATCGGGCCCCTGGCGCCTATGGTCGGCGAACCGGCGCCGCTCTTGGAGGAACGGCAGGGGCGGGTCGCCTCGCTGCAGGAGCCGGATCTGGCGTCCATGTTCACGAGCGGGGACTACACCTATTTCCCCCTCCCCGCCTTCGGCTATTCCCGGAACGAGAGCTACTACATCGGCAGTCTCATGCCGATTCTCAAGGCGAATCCCAAGGGAGAGATCGACGATATTATCGCGCCCCAGTACCTCTACAACGAGTTCGTCGGCAACAGCATCACCCTGAACTACTACGGCTACCGGTCGGACACGGTCCAGTACCGGGCCATCGTCAATTATGCCGAGCGGGTCCAGAAGAATTTCGACTTCAGCTATAAGGACCTAGGGGCCGGAGGCGGGCGGTATATCCTGGGCGGGCAGGTGAACTTCTTCAAGAATCCCTTTGCCCGATTCTTCGGCTTCGGGAACGGGTCCAACCTGAACGCAGAGACCGATTATACGGCGCGGGAGACAAACCTCAACGCCTACATCGGCCTCAATCTCAGCCCCAACTTCTCCGTCATTGTGACCGGCCGATACCGGGACGTACGGGTGGAAAACGGGATCATTCCCACCCTGCCCCAAACCAACGAGAACTTCAGGGCCGCGCCGGGCGTCGAAGGGGCGCAGCTGACCGGCGCCAAGCTGTCCCTGCTCTACGACACGAGAGACTCCCAGCTCACGCCGGTCAAGGGCGCCTATATGCTGTTCTCGACCGAGATGGTGTCCAACGTGCAGCATGACGAACCCAACCGCTGGCTCCGGTTCACGCTGGATGCCCGCCGTTTGATTCCCCACGACGGAGGCTCCAAGGTCTTCGTCGCCCGTTTCGTGACCGACGGGATTGTGCGGACCGACAACACCAAGAGCCGCGACATTCCTTTCTATGAACGACCCATGCTGGGCGGCGAAACGACCCTGCGCGCCTTCGGCTTGAACCGCTTCATCGGGGACCAGATGTGGCTGGTCAACCTGGAGGAACGGATTCGGATGAAAGACGTCGTGATTATGGATCACCACCTCGAGTTAGAATTGGCGCCGAACCTCGACGCCGGACGGGTGTACAATCTCACCGACGAGAGGTTCACCTTCAACCAGACGCAGATCAACCCCGGCCTGGGGCTTCGCGTCATGGCCAAGCCGCACGTGGTCGGGCGGCTGGACATTTCCTACGGGCGGGACGGGAGCAATGCGTTCGTGGGGGTGGACTACCCGTTCTGAACGCCCGCAGAGTTAGCCATTGTCAGTCATCAGTGTTCAATTTCCTGAACTGATGACCGCAAACTGCCAACTGAGAACTTCTTACGCCCTTGTGAAGGTCTACGCCGAGATCAGTCGCCCAGCCAGGGCCCGCTCCTCTTCAGCCGTGCGCACATCCCCGTTCAGCCTGGCGTCCAGAAGCCGATTCAGGATCTGCCTGTACCGGGGACCAGGCTTCAAACCCAGCGCCTTGAGATCCGCGCCGGTCAAAGCCGGCTTGATCCGCCGGTCGACGGCAAGGAAGGAAACCACGAGCCGCTTCACGAATTCCGTCTTGGCCTTCGCCAGCACCAGCAGCAGCGTTTCATCCGACAGGCCGACAAGCAGATGGTAGGCCTGCGCCGGGCCAGGCGCCGGCCGCGCGGCCAACCGCCGGAGGGCGCCATGGGCCGTGATGCGTCCGGCCCGCACGGCCTGCGCGACCGACGCCGGCGCCGCGAGGCGCGTCAGGGTGTCTTCCACCGCCCGCGCGGGAAGCGGCTCCAGCAAGGCCATGAGATAGACCACCCAGGGCTTGGCCGCCTGGCCCTCCGGCCAATCCAGCGCGGCGATCTTGTACCAGTCCAACGTATCCTCCACCGCCTGCATGAGCGAAGCCAGCCGGGCCGACCACGTCAGGCGCGGGTGAATGAAGCGGAGCAAGTCCAGATCCGCCAGACGCCGCAACGCCGGCTTCGGCTTCAGCTCGGACAGCAGGAGCCGCAGTTCCTCCAGCAGCCGGTGCCCAGACAGCCGGTGGAACAGGTCCATCTTCACGGCGCCCTTGATCAGCGCCAGGGTTTCCTTGCCCAGACGGAACCCGAACCGATGTTCGAATCGGATAGCCCGAAACACGCGGGTTGGGTCCTCCACGAAACTCAGGCCGTGGAGGACGCGGATCGCGCGCTCGTGCAGGTCCCGCTGCCCCCCGTAGAAGTCCACCAACTCCCCGAACGCGCGTTGGTTCAGCCGGATGGCCAGGGTGTTGATCGTGAAGTCCCGCCGGTAGAGGTCCTTCTTGATCGAGCTTTGCTCCACGGTCGGCAGCGCAGTCGGATACTCGTAGTGCTCCGTCCTGGCCGTGGCCACGTCCACTTTCCTGCCATCAGACAGGATCACAACCGCGGTTCCGAACCGGGCGTGCGCTTTCACCTGTCCGCCGGTCTGCTTGGCCAGGGCGCGGGCAAAGGCGATCCCATCCCCTTCGATCACTAAATCGATGTCCAGGTTCTCGATGCCCAACAAGAAGTCCCGGACGAACCCGCCCACAACATAGACCGATAGGTCGAGTCGGTCCGCCAATCGGCCGGCTTCTTCCAACAGCCGGCAGAGCCCTCCCTTCAACCGCTCTTGCATCAGCGATCGGACGTTCCGGCGGCGGGCGCACGGAGACGGCTTTTCCTGCCCCTTGGCTCGCGCGCGGGCTGCGGCCAGCACATCGTCGTGCAAGACCCTGAGCAGATCGGTCCTGGTGATCACGCCTACGACTTTGGCGGATGCGGCAGGCCCCGTTACCACCGGCACGAACCGCTGGTTGCGCTCGACCATCTGCTGCTCGATCTCATGAAACGGCGTCTCCGGGCCGGCCCGATACTGCTCCGTCTGGACGAACTCGCGGACCGGCGACGTGGCCAACCCGTGGAACAAGGCCTTCTGGACGATCTCCCGCGTGATCAGGCCGAGGAACCGCTCCCGCGCATCCAGCACCGGCAAGACATTGACGCCGTACTTGGTCATCAAGCCTTCGACGTCCAGCACGGTCGCTTCCTCTCCGGCAGCTTTCACCGGCCTGGTCATGCCGTCCTGCGCAAGCAACGTGGGCCGGAACCGTTCGACCAGCAACTGCGTCAGCCGCTCCCGAATCTCGACGAGCGCCCGCCCTTTCACACTCGCCGCCGCCGCCTCGGCATGGCCTCCGCCGCCGAATTCCTCCAGGATCTGCCCGACGTCGATTTCCGGCCTCCGGCTCCGTCCGATGATCTCGACCTTCTCCTCCATCGCCACGGCCGCCAGGACCGCATCGAGCCCCTCCATTGCGGCCAGCTTATGCACCACTTCGGCTAGGTCGCCGCGATACCGGTCGAAAGTGCTCGTGGACAGGAACACCTTCCGTCCCTCCACGTAGTGGGTCTCCCCGTTCTGGAGCAGATCGTTCAGGATGGCGATCTGATTCGGATCGAGGTGCCGGCTCAGGGTGTCGGAGACGAGGCTCAGGTCCGCGCCGGCCCGCAGCACGAACGAAGCGGCGTCGAGATCGCGGGGAGTCGTGGACGCATAGGCCAGGGAGCCGGTTTCCTCGTAGAGCCCGATCGCCAGCACCGTGGCCTCGAAGGGACTGAGGGGGAGCCCCT
>SYGV01000124.1 GCA_005799365.1 Nitrospiraceae bacterium | reverse complement strand
CGGTTGCAGGATGCGCCAGCCCTGTCCGTCGGAAATGCGCCCGCAATAGAGGGGGTCGGGCAGGGTGGTCAGGTTGTAGCCCTTGGGTTTCGGCACGGCCCCCGCCAGCGTGATCTGCCCGGTCACCGTCCCCCCGTCGGTCACTGTGACTTCCTCGTAGGCCCAGACGGGCGCGCTGGTTCCGGTCATGATCGCAATGATGGCGGCAAGGAGATATCGCATAAATTGTCCTCTTCTGATGAGGGAGATTCACACCGACGTCCGCGCACTCACACGAAGCGCGATCGTTTCTGACGATGCACCGCATCCACAATGCGCTGAATCGTCTCGGCGGTCAAATCCCGGATGGTCACGGGCGTCTCATCGTCTCCGCTGAACGTGCACAGGGCGATGGTGAAACAGTCGGTTCCGCCTCGGATGATCGTGAGCGCAATGTTGGATTGGCGACAGTGTACACCGACGAACAGGCGCACGTCGACCTTGTTTTTCCAGATCGTCAGATTCGGATGATGCCTTCTTCCGGGTCGATCTTGGGATACTTCGGGCGATAGTCCGGCATCGGAATGAGCATCGCGTTCGGAATGTCGGCCGCCAGCCTCAAGAGCGCCTAGCCCTTGGCAATCCATTCCGGATTCCACTTTCTGCCGGCGCGCTTCTTCTTGTTTCAAGCAAAATCACCTGTACTTTCTGTGAGGGGTTGGCTACCATGCGCCTCCGGAAAGCAACGTCACTCGTCACCGGCAGGGAAGACCAGCCAACAAACGGGAAGGAGCGCATCCATGGGCAAAGGCGAAAACCGGCGGAAAGAAACGAAGAAGAAACCGGCCAAAACGATGGCTGAAAAACGGGCCGAGAAGCGGAGCAAAGGCAAAGCCTAGGATCGTTGAAGACAGAGCGCTCGGTACTCCCCGTCCCCGACAGCCGGTCGGCGAGGCGCCGCGACATTGATCGAGCCCAGGCAGGGTGTTATAGTCCGCCGCGATGGGCGTGGAGACTTCGACCAGGGCGCTGTTGATCGCGATGACCGGGGATGCGCCGGCGGCGGTCTATACGATCAACCGGCTCGCACCGGAGTGTCTCTGCTTTTTCGTCCCTGAGTCGGCGAAGGCGCTGGTGGAATCGGACGTCCAGCCGCACATCACCCGGATGCCGCGCAAGTGGGACTGGGTCGTGACGCCGGACGCCCATTGGTTCATGGCCTGCCATGCGGCGCTGGCCCGTACCCTGCCGGACCTGCTGCGGACCTGGGAGATTCAAACAGGGGAGCTGGTCCTGGACTTGACCGGCGCCACGCCGGCCATGGCCGCGGCTGCGACCCTTGCCGCCGTCGGCTCCACCTCGCGCATCGTGGCGCTGGGGCCCCCGGAGGCAGCCCCGCCGGCCGAGGGCGAAGCCGTGATGCTGGACGGCCGGGCGCGTGCCTGGCAGCAGGGCAATCCCTGGGACGAAGCGGCGGCCCAGTCGAGCCGCGAAGGCGCGGAGCTCTTCAACCGGGGCTTCTTCGGGCCGGCTGCCTCGCTCTTTCATCAGATCAAAGCCCGTGTCAGCGGCGGGCAGAAACCCCTCTACCATGCGCTGGTCGATTTGGCGGAAGGTTACGGCCTGTGGGAACGGTTCCACTATCGCCAGGCCTGGGACAAGCTGAAGATCGCCCTCAAGACCCTGGATATGGCCCTGGTCTGGGGCGGACCCCCGAGCCTCAAGGCCGTTCTCCCGTTGGTCAAACAGAATGCCGGCTTTCTGGAGAAGCTGGTCCTGGACCCGCAAGAGGTGAAGGAGGCGGTGGCCTACGATCTGCTGGCCCATGCGCGGCGGCGGGTGGAGGTGGACCATCATCTGGAAGCCGCGACCGTCGCCCTGCTGCGCGCGCTGGAAGCCTTCGCGCAACTGCGCCTCTTCAAACAGCACAAGATCAAGACCTGGGACGTGCAGCCCGAGCAGTTGCCCGAGGCGCTGCGCGAGCCCTGCCGAACCTGCTGCCTGAGCGACCTCGACGGCAAGTACAAGCTGTCGCTGCACGATCAATTCCGGGCGCTGGCCGGCATGGGCGATCCGATGGGCCAGACCTATTTGGCCCAGTGGCCCAAGATGAAGCCTCTGTTGGACGCGGCCCATCAAGCTGTCCTGGGGCATGGCTTCGAGCCGGTGAAACCCGAGGGGTTCCAACAGCTCCACGAGATCGTCATCAAGCTCACGGGTGTCAGCGATACGTCGCTGCCGAAGTTTCCGACGATGAACTTGTGAGGAAGCCTTCAGCTATCAGCATTCAGCTCCCGATCGGAGGCCGGATGCTGAGAGCTGTGGGCTGAAAGCTTCCGATGGATATTCGAATTTATTACGAGGATACTGACTGCGGAGGGGTGGTGTACTATGCGAACTACCTCAAATATTTCGAGCGGGCCCGCACGGAGTATCTGGAGCGGCGCGGCCTGTCCGTCGCGCAGCTCATGCAAGAGGGGACCGTTTTTATGGTGGTGCGGGCGGAGGCCGATTACCGCTCGCCGGCCCGGTACGGGGAGACGCTGAACGTCGAGACGACGCTGGATGCCAGCAAAAACGCCTCCTTCACCTTCGCCCACGTGATTCGTGAGAAACAGAGCGGCCGCCTCGTCGTCGAAGGCTCCGCGACGTTGGTGCCGACGGGGCCGGCCGGCAAACTCAAGCGGCTGGCGGCCGAACTGAAGGACGCCTTGCTGGCGCCGCCGAAAGGAGAATCCTGATGCCTGAAAAATTCGGGACCTGGCTGGCGGTGACGGCGGTGGCCATCGGCTTCATCGTGCTGGCCTGGTTGCTGTTCGCGGAGAATCCGAAGGACAAGAAGAAATCCGACGGGAAGAAGTAAGCCGATTGCAAGCGGTGGTTAAGAATTCCTCCGCCATTGCGAAATGAGCCGATCGTAATCCGCGTGGGGGCCTATCCAAAACCAGACAATCTGGTCTCGCTCCATCACTCCGGTGGCGCGATGGCCCGCGCCGACTCGCACGGAATAGATGGGCAGCGAAGGATGAATGGGCTTAAAGCGAAGGCTCGGATGGTTGAGATCATTCTTGAAGAGCCGGTAGGCGCGGCGGGCTTGGAGCCGCACCTGCGGCGGGAGCGTCGCTAACGTTTGCCGAAAGCGCGCATTAGTGTGTGAAGTCACAGTTTCTGCGGATCGAGTTCCTTGGTCCGGCCGGCCCGATGTTCATCGAGCGCTTCCTGAGCCAGTTCGCCCAACACATCGTGGGAGCTGCTAAAGAGTTCGTCCCAACGTCGTTCCGAAGCCAGCTCATCCAACAAGGCGCGTGCCAGGGCATCCTGCTCTTTTTCGGAGAGCCGAGACGCTTCCGCAAAAGCTTTTTCCAGGAGCTTTGTCATTATGTCACCTCGCGGGTTAGTCTAGCACAAATCCTCCGCCGGCGCGATTTCAACGGTCGGCATCAGCTTTGTGTTCCTAGCCTAGCCTCTGTTTTGGATGGGCCGAAGGACAAGAAAAAGAAGTGAGGCCTCGGGTGGCCTTTATTATTGATCATTCACAACTGTCAGATACTCACGAATGGCGGCGCGGATATTGTCGATTGCTTCTTGTTCCGTCGCGCCTTGCGACCAACAGCGCGTTTGCGCGGAGTATGGTCGCAAGCCGCAGTTCTGTGGCCCGATTGCCGGTGGAGTGAATTGCGGCCATGACCTGCAAGCGTTTCTGCCTTGTCAGGCTGTCAGTCACCGGAATCCGCTCCTGCCATCCAACTATTAAGTCTACGGCGGCCTATCCGTGCAGCATACTCATGGTAGCCGAGGCCCTCTGCTGGAAGAAAGACCTACTTCAAAGCAGCAGTTAGTCAACATTCCGCCCTATGCTCTCCACCGGGTATCAGCCATCATCTCTTGGCTTTCCCGCTGTCGGCTCTTTTCCGCTCCTTCCCGCTATCGGCCATAAGCTATCGGCTCCCCGGCTTGGCGTAGCCCTCGCTTTTCAGCACCTCCGCCACGTTGCGTCCGTCGACGTACACGTCCGCGAGCGTCCGCCCATAGGGGTCCAGCACATTGGTGACCATCGTGACGGTTCCTTCGTGGAGGAGTGAGTCCAGCCGTTGCCTGGCTTCGAATCCGTCGGACTGATCCTTCTCGGGCGTGTCGATCGCTCGAAGCCTGATGCGATCGGCGCCGTAGGCGAAGGTATCGCCGTCGATCACGCGAATCTTCCAGGGGTCCAGCGTGATTGAGGGAGCGGGGGCATGCGGAGCGGCATCCGGATCGCGGGCATCCGCCGTGGCAGCAGGTGTTCCTGGGCGAACGGCTTGCGGGCCAGGTGCCGGAGCGCCTGCCGGCTATAGATCGGCGGCAGACGCACTGTGGCTGAACCGGAGGGACGGTGCGCCTTCGGTCTTGTCGATGCCGGCGGTTGAGGCTTCGTGTCGTGGCGGCGAGCCTGGCTGCTTGAAGCAACGCCGTCCGGCAACAGGATGCCCACGAGAAGAACGAGTACGGCGAGCCCATGGAAGCGGATCATAAGGAACCTCCTTCTTGCAAAAGCCGATTGCAGGGGAAGAACTGCAAGACTTGTACGCGAAGGAATGGGGGGGCGGGCGGGAGCAGGGACGGAGACAATCAGGAAGAAAAAAGAAGAAGCCCACTCCTGTGGTGAAGATTGCTTGCCAGCGAGGTGGGTGAGTCCGACCGACCGCACAACCTATTGTCTGCGGTCTCGCGTCTTCCTGTTGATGGGCCGAAGCCTCAATCGGTCGTGCCTACTGGCACCGAGCAGAAGATGCGTTTGTTCGGTTGTGGACTCTTCTCGCTGACGCCGAACCCTCAGGTGTGCTCACAGGAGCGGGCCCCCCTTGTCCGGTGGCGTCATAGATTCTTCAATCACCCCCCCTCGATAAACACTGTGAAGGCAGCCTTCACGCCGCATACTCTGCACCCGATTCTCATGTCTGTCAAGACGCGATTTACGCTCAAAGGAACGCATAATCCGTGCCATGGGACCGGTCGATTGACAAGGGTGAAAACCGCATGGTGAAATGGCCGGCGCAATGCGGCACGCATCGTATCGGCATATTGTAAAAAGTGAAAAGATAAAGGGGGTTACACATGGATATGTTTGGAAAAGTCGGCTTGGTTGAGATTCCGGTCCTGATCGCGCCGGACCAGAAGGCCTGGTTGGATCAGATGATCAAGGAAGGCAAGATTGCGGTTCCGCCCGGGGGAACATTAGAGAAAGGCTCCTTGATCTCGATGTTCATCCGGATGTTGCTCCACAATGCCATGGAAGAGCAGAGGCGGCAGGCGGCGCTGGATGCGGAGGATGAAGACGACGAGTAGATTGCCGACACGTCGGCCGGCGTATCCGCTTGGATAGACGACGTATCGCGGCAGATAACGTTGCCGGCCGTCGGCTCTCAGTCAGAAGCTGAAGGCTGAGCGCTGAAAGCTCCCCACCTATAGATTCTTGAACGCGGCTCTGGCTGCGAGGATGGTCTTCTCGACGTCGGCCGGCGTATGAGCCGTCGAGAGGAAGGCCGCCTCGAATTGGGACGGAGCGAAGTAGCAGCCCCGCTCCAGCATCCGGTTGAAAAACTTGGCGTAGCGCTGCGTATCCGACTGCTTAGCTGAGGCCCAGTCCACCACCGGGCCCTTCGTAAAGAATCCGCACAGCATCGAGCCGACGCGGGTCTGCGTCAGTGCAACCCCGGCCTTCTTGGCCGCCTCGCCGATCCCCTCCGCCAGTTCCGCCGCCTGCCGGTCCAGCTTCTTGTAGAGGCCCGGCGCCTTCAACCGCTTCAGCGTTTCGATCCCCGCCGTGACCGCGAGCGGGTTGCCCGAGAGGGTGCCGGCTTGATAGACCGGTCCGGCCGGCGCGATCCACTGCATGATCTCCTGCCGGCCCCCGTAGGCGCCCACCGGCAGCCCGCCGCCGATGATCTTTCCCAGGCAGGTCAGGTCCGGCCGGATGCCGTAGAGCCCCTGCGCGCCTCCGTAGCCGATGCGGAAGCCGGTGATCACTTCGTCGAAAATCAGCAGCACGCCGTGCGCTCGCGTCAATTCCCGCAGGGCCTGTAGGAACCCGTCCCCCGGCGGCACGACTCCCATGTTGCCCGCGACCGGCTCCACGATCACGCAAGCCAGCTTGTGTCCATGGGCTTTGATCAGGCGCTGCACGCCTTCGATGTCGTTGTAGGAGGCGGTCAGCGTGTGGCGCGTGAAGTCCGCCGGGACTCCCGGGCAATCGGGAATGCCGAGCGTGGCCAGTCCTGAGCCGGCCTTGGCCAGCAGGTAGTCGCTGTGCCCATGGTAGCAGCCCTCGAATTTGAGGATGCCGTCGCGCTTGGTGTAGCCGCGGGCCAGGCGGATCGCGCTCATGACCGCTTCCGTGCCGGAGCTGACGAGGCGGATTTGCTCCATGGAGGGCAGGGCCTGGCCGATCATCTTGGCCAGCGTCACTTCCAATTCGGTCGGGGCCCCGTAGCTGGTCCCGTTGGCGGCGGCGCGCGTGATCGCGGCGATGATGGGCGCCGGCGCATGGCCCAGGATCATCGGGCCCCAGGACAGGACGTAATCGATGAAGCTGTTCCCGTCCACGTCGTAGAGGTGGGAGCCCTTGGCGCGCTTGATGAACAGAGGCTGGCCGCCCACTGACCGGAAGGCGCGGACGGGGCTGTTCACCCCGCCGGGGATATACTTCTGGGCTTCGGCGAAGAGCTGTTTCGATTTCGTAGTCTTCACGGGTCCGGCAAGCCTCCTCAGCAGGATGTTGAAAAAGTCCGCCCGCGTCGTTCTCGCATCGCTTTCCAAGAGTTGTCAGTTATCAGTATTCCGTTCTCAGTTCCGAAACTGATGACGGCATACTGACAACTGAGAACCAAAGCCCCTCGCTGCGGCCTCGCTGGACGGTCTTTTTGACCATCCTGTCACAAACTCGGTCGGTTGAAAAATGGCGTGCACCCTAACATGCACCGGCACCGAGGTCAAGAATGGGAACCCCCCTTGCTCGTAGGGTGCGCTTCGTCTATTCTCACCACAGCATCATGTTGAAGGAGGGCGGGGCATGGCCGAGAAAGCAGCGCCGGGGAGTATGAGAAAAGAAACCGACAGCATGGGGGCGATCGAGGTCCAGAACGACCGCTATTGGGGGGCCCAGACCGAACGGTCGCTGCACCATTTCGACATCGGACAGGATGTCATGCCCCGCGAGCTGATCCGGGCCTTCGGCATCCTCAAGCGGGCGGCAGCCGAAGTCAACTGGGACCTGGGCAAGTTGCCGGCCGACAAAGCCAAGCTCATGGTCGCCGCG
Source organism: Nitrospiraceae bacterium (assembly GCA_005799365.1). Lineage (GTDB taxonomy): Bacteria > Nitrospirota > Nitrospiria > Nitrospirales > Nitrospiraceae > SYGV01. The sequence continues at coordinate 180 of SYGV01000124.1, read as the reverse complement.
GCCGAGGAAGTGATCGCCGGGAAGCTGGACGCGCATTTTCCCCTGCGCATCTGGCAGACCGGCAGCGGCACCCAGACCAACATGAACGCGAACGAGGTCATCTCCAACCGGGCCATCGAGCTGGCCGGGGGAAAGATGGGCAGTAAGGACCCGGTCCATCCCAACGACCATGTGAACATG
>SYGV01000123.1 GCA_005799365.1 Nitrospiraceae bacterium | reverse complement strand
GCCCTGTCCATCACCGGCCAGGGCGGATTGCAGAGCGTCGAGTTCTCCAACTGGTTCAACGGCAACAGCCGCACCTTCACCATCGGCCCGGCGGTCACGCTCCCCATTTTCCTGGGCGGCACCAACGTGGCGCGCCTGGACCAGGCCGAGGCCCGGTACGAGCAGATGCTGGAGAGTTATCAGCAGACGATCCTGAACGCCTTCCGGGAGGTGGCGGACCAGTTGGTGTCCATCCGGTCCCGGACGGAACAGCGGGACCGCCAGCGTGAGCAGGTCAAGGCCTCGGAAACGGCCCTGGAGTTGGCCCAGATTCGGTATCGCGAGGGATTGGTGACGTACCTGGACGTGCTGGAGGCGGAGCGAACCGTGCTGACCGCCGAGACCCAACTCGTCCAGACGGAGCGGGCCAGGCTGACCGACATGGTCACCCTCTTCAAAGCGCTCGGCGGCGGCTGGGACGCCGCGCCGCAAGCCCAGCCGATGCCCTCGCCTTTCCGTCCGCCGTCGGCATCGCCGCTCCTCGGAGGGTGACGGATCGGCTACTTGGCCGAGCCGCCCCACACACACCACATACGGCGGGTGCCGGACTTCTGGTCGGTGACCGATTCGCCGGAGAAGAAACTCACTTGCCAGGCCACGATGTCGTCGGTCGGGTGCGGCGTGGCGGTCCAGTAGATGGCCGACTTGATATTGGAAAAGGGATGGCCGGGCGGCAGAGCCGGATCTTTCTGCGCCGGATCGACGAGGCTCTTCAACTCCTGAATCGTCGGTGCCCGCCAGCCGCTTTTGCCACCGACCGCCTTTGCCGCGCAACGTTCGACCGACCGACTCCAGACGTCATGCTCCAAGTCCGGCGCCTGCTCCCAAATCAGTCCTGTCTGGTTGTCCTTCACCCCTGCCCCGTCGAACACGAGGGTGAAGCGCTCGGCGGCGGCGAGTAGGCCTGAGCGCGGCAGAACGATGCCGCACCCCAAGATACATGACCAAATGATTATCAAGCTTGTTCGTCTCATGATTACATCCATCGCAATGATTTGCCCAAACCGTCCAGGATGTTCAAAAAGGCTGTCCGGCGAGGCCGCAGGGAACGGGGCCCCCGAGGCGTACTGGAGAAGTACGTTGAGGGGGTCGAGTGACCGAGAACAAAGCTGGAGGCCTTTTTCAACATCCTGCTAGTGGACTGAGAACGGAATCGGCGCAAAGGTCAGGACAAAAATGACCAGCGCGCCCCAGCCGATCCAGATGCGGGTCTTCCCGAGGGCTGCTTCCTGGTCCATGACCGGAGGATGGGCGAAGCCCATCAGACCGGCCATCCCCGCCCAGAGAAACCACCCGGGCCAGCCCACAAACCCCAGCACGATAAGGATGGGCAGTATCGCCAGAGCGATGGCCCGCTGCCTGGACCCCCAGAGCGCGTAGGCCACGTGGCCTCCGTCCAGCTGCCCGATGGGGATTAGATTCAGCGAGGTGACGAAGAGTCCGAACCAGGCGGCGAACCCGACCGGGTGCAGCACGACATCATAGCCCTCCTGGAGCGGCCCGATCACCAGCCACGAGATGAATTGCAGCAACAGCGGCTCGCCGAGGTGCAGACCGTAGGTATTGTCCAAGTGCACGACCTGGGACAGACGCAAGCCAATCACCAGCGCCGCCACTGCGACCACAAACCCTGCGATCGGGCCGGCCACGCCGATGTCGAACAGGGCCTTGCGGCTCAGGATCGGCCCGCGCATGCGGATGATCGCGCCGAAGGTCCCGATGAAATGAGGCGGCCCGGGGATGAACAGCGGTAACGAGGCGGGCACCCGGTGAATGCGCGAGAGGACATAATGGCCCAGCTCATGCATGACCAGGATGCCCAGTAACGTCCCGGCAAAGGGCAGGCCTTTCAGGAGAGCCGCCGGATCGTTGACGAGAAATTGCCAGGCGCCGAGCAGCGGGCTCGTATTCGTCTGATAGGCCCCGGCCCAGAGCGTGGTAAAGACCGTGGCGAGAAACAGGCCCAGCGGGACAGCGACCGAGGCACGATGCGGCGCTTCCGGATCTTCATCCATTGAGGCCAAGCCAGGCCCGTGATGCTCCTGTGCCGGGCCAACCTGGATGAACCGATCGTTCGGATCGAGCCGCTCGTCGTATAGCGCCATGCTCGCCTAGGCTGCGGTCATAAAAGGGTTATGAACCAGTTCTTCTCCTACCGTCGTGGCCGGACCGTGGCCCGGCAAGAGTACCATCTGGGCCGGCTGCGTCAACACCTTCGTTCTCACCGATTCCAGATGCGCCGGATAGAGCGTTGCGGGATTGGCCCTTCCGATCGAACCGGCAAAGAGCGTGTCTCCGACGAAGCAGAGTTCACTCTCGCCTCGTTGCACCCGATAACAGATGCCGCCAGGCGTATGACCCGGTGTCGTCATGCAGGTCACGGTCAGACTGCCCACTGTGATCATCCTGCCGTCTTCGCAAGGGCCCATCAGCTTCTGCGGCGGCTTCCACGGGAGGAGTTTCACGTCCTCGCGGCCAATATAGACCGGCGCCTGGAGGTGCTGCAGGATCACATCCAACCCGTCCGCATGGTCGGAATGGCCGTGCGTGAGACAGACGGCTTTCAGCGCTAGATTCTTCCGGCTCACGACATCCAGCATGGCCTCGGCATGATAAGCCGTGTCCACCATAATAGCCTCGCCCCCATCGTACAGCACATACCCTTTGACCTGGTACCCGCCGACATCCCCGAGCACCGTTTCGACGCAAGCGAGCGCTGGAGGAGCAATCGGCATCCACCCTTCGAGCGCGATCTGGATCAGCGGCTCTGGCCTGAGCCCCAACACTGCCGCAAACGCCGTGACTTCCGCCCTCGTCGGCATCCGCCCGGCCCGCTCCAGCACCGTGACAGCGTCAGGCCTGATGCCGCTCTTTTCGGCCACCTCGCCGACTGAGAGCCCCAGCCCCGTGCGGGCCTTCTTGATGATGTCGCAGAAGTCGTCTTCGAGCGCCATAAAAATTACCCGTCGTCAGTTTTCGGCTATCAGTTTACACGTGGCGACACAAAGGAATCGCGCGCCCAGATGACCGTGACAGTACCTTGCACAGGCTCGACAATCAAGAGACAACCGGACGCAGCAGAGCAAGGCCCTCCTTGACACTGCCGTTCAATATGGTATCTATTGCCATATGGCAAAGGCCAGGCTGGTCCTCCATACGAGATACGTTGACGAACAGGGAGGACTGGTGGAAATGAAGGCCTATGATGTGCCGAAGACAACCAGCGCACCGCACGGGTTCAAATACTCCCTGGTCTACATCCGTGGCGGCAACCGATTGGTCGGCTACAACAACCATAAACGCAAGGGCGACCATCGACATTACCGATCCGACACGACGCCGTACGCTTTTACCACCGTTGATCGGCTGATCGAAGATTTTCTTCGGGATGTGGGGACGATCAGAGAGGAGCGAGAACCATGAAAGCCAAGCAAATCAAAGTCGGGGTCCGGACGCTGGAGGGAGGGCTGCGCGAGTTCGGGTCGACCCTGAAGGCGCTTCAGGCGGGACAAAAGGTTGCCAAACGCACCGGAACATTTTTTGTGAGCGTGGAGGCCATGCGCCAGGCGCTTACTCCGTCGCGCTTGACCCTGCTCCACCTGATCAGGACCCGTCGCCCTTCGTCCATTGCCGCACTCGCAAAACTCACGAAACGGAATTTCAAGAACGTCCACGCGGACTTGACGCTCCTGAGCAATCTCGGCTTGGTTCACCTAGCGCCGGGCGCGCACGCCCGCGACTCCGTCACCCCGACCGTCCCCTACGAGCGCATCCAATTCGAAATCGCCGTGTGAGCGCGGGGACAGCTATTCGCCGCGTTCACGATCACCTGCGCCGTTCGTCAGCCGCGCTCCTTCTTCATCCTTCAGGCGGCAGCTTGATCTCCTTCACCTCGCCGAAGCCGGACAGCACTGGCGGCAGCGCATCGGCCTGGCCGACGGCCAGGATGCGGAGCTGGTCCGGATGCAGGTGCTTACGGGCCGCCTGCAGCAGATCGTCTTTCGTCAGCTTCACGACTTTGTCCCGCATCTGCTGGAGAAAATCCTTGGGTAGACCATCATATTCCAAGCCGATCAGGCGGCTGACGATGCTGGAGGCGCTGGTGAACGAGAAGACGAAGGAGTTGACGTAGGCCTCCTTCGCTTCCGCCAGCTCCCGATCCGTCACCGGTTCTTTCTGCAGCCGTTCCATGTTGGCGACCAGGCGGCTCACCACTTCCTGCGTCGAGGCCAGCTTGGTTTCCGCGCGCATCCCCCAGACCCCCTGCTCGCGCACCCCGGCCCGGAGCGAACTGCCCACCGAGTAAGCGAGCCCTTGCTTGGTCCGCACGTCCTGAAACAGACGACTGCGGAATCCGCCCCCGCCGAGAATGTCGTTGAGCAGCGAGACGGCCGGATAGTCGGGATCGCTTTCCTTGATCGAGAGGTGGCCGGCCCGCAGATGGGTCTGCTGGCTCCCTTTGCCGATGACACGGACGATCCGCCGCCCGTTGCGCGATTGATCCGCCTGGACCGGCGGGAAGACGATCTTCGGCGCCTCCCCCATAGGCCAGGCGCCGAAGGTCTCACGCAGCGCCGCCAGCATCTGGCCCTTCTCGAAATCCCCCGTCACGCCCAGCATGATCCCATTAGGATGGACCGTGCGGGCATGGAAAGCGCGCACATCTTCACGGGTGATCGTGGTGACTGAGGCCACGGAACTTTCACGCGCAAAGGGGTGATCCGATCCGTAGAGCAATTTGGCGAACTCGCGCCCGGCGATGGATTGTGGCTGATCTTGACGGCGGCGGATGCCCTCGATCGTCTGGAGCTTGGCCAGCTCGACCCGGCTGGGGTCGAAGGCGGGCGTCATGAGGATGTCGGCAAAGATCCGGAGCCCGCGGGGAACGTCCTTCTTCAGGACATCCAACATGGCGGAGCCGGACTCGGTCCCGATGCCCACCGAAACCCCCGCCGCCAGTTGCTCCAACTC
>SYGV01000122.1 GCA_005799365.1 Nitrospiraceae bacterium | reverse complement strand
GACGTCCTGCAATTGGACGGCGGCGATCTGGACCCCGGCCTGGTACTGGTCCAGGATGCCCTGGAGCAGGGTCTGGGTGTCCTGCTGAATCTGCGCCTTGCCGCTGGTCAGGGCCTCGTCGATCTTGCTCTTGCCGACCACTTCGCGCATCGCGGCCTCGGCGGACTTCTGGATCGTCTCCTCGATTTCATCCACGCGGAACAGGTAGTCCTTGGCGTTCTTGATCTTGTACTGGACGATGAACTCCACGCCCAGGATGTTTTCGTCGCCGGTCAGCATCAGCGCTTCCTTGGGGAGCATCTGCTGGCGGCCCTGCCGGTCCGTGCGGAAACCGATCTCCAGCCGGTGCAGTTTTTCCACCTTGGGGCGCTCGACCGTCTCGATGAGGGGCATTTTCAGGTGCGGGCCAGGGCCTTCGCTCCGGACGATGTCGCCGAAGCGTTTGACGACCCCTTCCTCGTCCGGGGCCACGATGTAGGTGCCCTGCCAGACCAGGAACACGGCGGCCGCCGCCAGCAGGAGGGGCCCGACGCCCTTGACCGGCAATCCTGGGCCGAGCTTTTCCTTCGCCTGCCGCAGCAGGTCATCCACCGGGTCTTGCTTCTTGCCCCAGGGGTCTTTGGGATCCCAGACCATAAATCGTTCCTCGTTGGGTTCAGGGAATCAGGCAGGACGGGTTACCATAGCAGAGTCTACGGAGCAGGGGCAACTAAACAAATGCTGAATGATGAATGATAAACGATGAATGGGCGGAGCAGAGCAAGCAGACAACCGGCCTAGGTCACGGCCCCGCCGCAGGTGGAGCCGGAGCCAGCGGTGCAGCCGTAGCAGTGGTTGCCGGTGACGATTCGGCGATGCTGGAGCCGCTGGGCATCGAAGTCCCGGATGTGCCGCGGCGCCCCGTGGGCGATCGGCAGGTCCAGCATCTGGTTGAAGTCGCAGTCGTAGAGGGTCCCGTCCCAGCCGACCGAAAGGGTGTAGCGGCACATGACGCCGGCGGCGGCCGCCGGATTGAAGGCGTTGGCCAGCCGTTCCATGTAGCCTTCGTAGTTGCCGCTTTCGAGGAGAAACTCCAGAAAGCGGCTGATCGGCATGTTCGTGATCGTGTACAGATGGTTGAAGGCCAGGCCGTGTTCCCGCTTGAGTTCGCGCCGGAACTGCGCCTCGGTCGCCTCCTGCCTCGGCGGCAGGAACGCCCCGACCGGGTTGTGCACCAGGTTGAGGATGAGGCCGCTCCCCTCGATTCCGTAGCCCAGGCGGTTGAGGAGTTGCAGGGCGCGGATGGACTTCTCGAAGACTCCGTCGCCGCGCTGGGCGTCGGTTTGGGACGGGCGATAGTAGGGGAGGGACGCGACGACTTCGACTTTGTGTCGGGCCAAAAACTCCGCTAGGTCGGCCTGCGACGGCAGCAACAGCACCGTCAGGTTGCAACGATCCATCACGTGCCGGCCCAGGGTCCTGGCCTCTTCCACAAGCCGGCGAAAATTGGGGTTCAGCTCCGGCGCGCCGCCGGTGATGTCCACCGTCGGGATGTCGGTGGTGGCCAGCATGTTGAGGCAGAGGTCGGCGGTCTCGCGCGACATGCTTTCCTGCCGGTCCGGACCAGCGTCCACATGGCAGTGCCGGCAGGTCTGGTTGCAGAGCTTCCCCAGGTTGACCTGAAACACCGCGATCCCGGTCGCATGCAGCGGGGCCAGACCTGCCCGGCCCAGGCGATTGTCGAAGGGAGGGCAGGCGTTTGTGTCCGCGAGGATGCGTCGTTGCGCGGAGGCCGGGGCGAGCTGGCTCTGTCGGGCGAGGAGGCTCAGACCCATAACATGTACCGATTACTCACAGCGTTCAGCGCTCAGCTCCAAGCTGAATGCTGAACGCTGACAGCTCAAGAGTCAGCAACAGCTCCCGCCAGGGGCGCAGGAGGCCTCGGCGCCGCCGACGGGATTCTGGGCTCGGTTGATGACGGTGAAGCGACCGGCATAGGCCTCGTGCCCGAGTACCGCGAGCGTCTTCGAGCAAATTTCCAGCGGCTGGCCCCGGTAATAGCGATGCTGGTCGTCGTCGCAGACTTCCAGAAAGGGGCCGGTGAACAGGGCGAAATGGCCGGCCCAGACGCAGGGGGCCTGGGCCGGCAGGATTGCGATGAGCCGCGGATCTGGCTGAGTCAGCGGGACCGGGGCCTCGGACAGCAGAAACAACCTGTCGAACGGGGGCGCGTTCAGCAACTGAGCGGTTCTGGCCGAAACGGCCTGCGGGACCCCCCGCTGGTAGACCTGCCCCAGCTCGTCCACCGCCCGGCTGAAAGGCCCGCGCAGCGTGGCAAACCGGACGTCGGTCCGCCCGTCCGTCTGCGGCAGCTTGTAGCCGGTCAGGGTGACGGAGAGGAAATGAACGCCGTCGATAACCTGCCAGGGCACGAACTTGACCTGGTGCACGCCCAGAAACCCGGCTTCGACCAGTCCGCCGACATAGTCGCAGACCGGCAGGGCGCCGGAGAGGCAGTTGCCCCATTTTTCCCGGTCGTGGATCAGATACTGTGGGACGGTCTGGTCGGCCACGATGTCGGAGATCGTAAAGCGGCCCCCCGGCCTGAGCACCCGGTGCATCTCGCGGAAGACCTTGCGCTTATCCGGCGCCAGGTTGATCACGCAGTTGGAAATGATCAGGTCGATCGCGCCGTCCTCGACCGGCATGGTCTCGGCCATGCCCTTGCGGAACTCCACGTTGGAGGCGGAATAGCCCAGGTTGGCCGCAACGAGCGGCGCATTGCGGCGGGCGATCGCCAGCATCTGGTCGGTCATGTCCAGGCCGATGACCCGTCCCGTCGGGCCGACGCGCCGGGAGGCTTCGAAACAGTCGATCCCGCCGCCAGAGCCGATGTCCAGCACCGTCTCGCCCGGCTGCACGCTGTTCAATCCAGCCGGCGTGCCGCAGCCGTAGGAAATCTTCAGGACTTCGTCCGGGACGAAGCGGCGCAGGTCCGCGAAGTCATAGCCGGTCGGGCAGCACATCTGCTCGCCCGTGGCTGCGGCCCTGGCATAGCGCTCGCTGACTGCTTGCGTAAGGTCATCGGTCGACATGGGTTCCTCGCGCTCGATAAAGACAGAACGATGTTCCCATGTATCAGGCACGGGCATTTCCCGTCAACTTTCTTTCTGTATCTGCGCGTAGTGCATGCAAACGATGTCTCCGATTCTGTAAGCCGGATCACAATGCCGGGTCGCAAAACCGTCCGGTCCCTGCGATGATCAGTCTTTCGAGGGCGGAATCTTTACAGCCCCGTCGGTTTATTTTCCTCCTTGACTCGGTACCTTGGCATAGGGTGTAGGGTCCTCAATGAAGAGGTGACATGATGGCAACGGAACACATGGCTGGGTAATTGGCGAAGGTGGGGGCTGGAATTACGAACCTCCTTTGCTCGCGGCCAAGCGGTATTGAGCCGCATATTCATTGTTGTACTGCGAGCATAGGGGACAGCATCACATCCGTCTGTGAGTTGGCTTACAAAGGGGCGAGATTCTATTCTTCAGAATGGTTTTGTGCTTGCTGTCTCGAATTAGAGGAGGGGAATAAAATGTCAATGGATCGGGCAGGTGTCTTTCGGACAGGTAATCACAAAATGGTTTAAGAGCGCATGACGCTCATAGCTAAGCAGGTAGAGGTGTAGCGTGGAAGGATCGGCGGAGTCCCGGTACAGCAGCGGGCCGTCCACGCCGACCGCGTGGTGATCGATCCAATGATCGCGCGTGTCCAGATGAAATCCATAGAACGGCCGCCCCGGAGCGTGGAGAGCCGCTCCTGCGCGAACTCGACGGCTTGTGGAAATACCGCGTCCGCCGTTTTCGGATCGTCTACGCTGCCGACCGCAAGGCGCGCGTGATCCGTATCATGGCCATCGGCCCCCGCCGGAATGTCTACGAGGAATTGACCGAGCGGCTGCGGCGCAACCAGTGATCGCCGATTCCTCTCCTGTCACGCGTCGATCATCTTCGATGCGGTGCCACTAGCGGCCCATTCCGTTTGGCGAAGCACGAACCCGTATGATTCATGACGGTTCGTCGTATGATTGCAACAGAAGCGTTCATGGATCATGTGGGTTGGGGCGACGGGTTTATAAGCGACCCGTCGCCTTTCTGGTTTTTAATCTTCTTGGCGGCTGGAAGGGATGAACAGGGAGGCGTTCGGCATGCGGGACCAAAACATTGGGGGCATATCCAGCGCCGGTCGCCGGACTCTTCTATTCCGATGAGGCGACCGGGTATCAGTATGGCGAGAATGGCAGGAGGAGGTCATCGCATCATGCCGACGCCGGCGCTGTTCGCCCTTCCAGCCGATTTTTCTGTGGGCATGGGGCGCGGATCAGCCGCTGCTACTATAGGTCGTCTTCTTTCAGACAGCGCCCCAGCTTCTGTTGTTCGGCACAGTAGTAGGCATAGTGCATGGCCGCGAGGTTCGCCACCCGTTCTTCCGCCTCCTCCCGACTGTCCGTATAGATGATCTGGATCCCGTAGCGCGCCGTGATCGCGTCCAGAAAATCCATCAAGCCGTTCTTCTGATACTGGCCCAGCATCCCGCCGGATTTGCCGTGCTGGAGCGTCCCTTCGATCACCAAAAATCGGTGCGGGTAGTCACGGAGGGGGTTAAGTTCCCCCAGCAACCGCTGGCGGTTGCCGGAGGGGTTCGAGAAGGCCGTCATGACCTCTTCGACCCGCTTGCGCAGCACGCAGAAGATCTTCGGCGCTTCCTCGATGATGTAGTCGCCAGCCGGGATGGTTTGCCTGACGGTGCCGGCGATCCGGCTGAACCCGTCGAACGTGTAGGGGAGGTTCTCCTTGGGGTCCACGAGCAGATGGCAGGCCGGCACCATGATGACCGGGTGCCCTTCCCGGGAGAGGGTCACGGCTGCCTGGGGCCCTCGGGGGCCGCTGCGGGATCGTGGGGCCGGTTGGGGACGGGGCGGCGGGGTGGTGTGTGCGGAGGCGTGTTGGGCCGGGCGTTGGGGCGGTGCGGCGGCGGAGGCCGGCGGCGCAGTGGCATTGTAGCGGGCGCGTGACGCCGGGTTGCTGAGGGTTTGATAGGCCTGGTTGATCAGTTGGGTGCGGGTTTCCGCCTTCTTGTGCAGGGCCGGGGAATGGCTGAAGCGGTCCGGATGCCAGACCTGGATCTGCTCATGCCAGGCTTTTTTGATGTCCGCGTCCGTGGCGGTCCGTGCGATCTCGAGCACCGAGTAATAGTTGACCTGCCGTTCTTCCTTCATGGGTCTCTCCGTGCCAGTCCGGTGAGTGTAGCCGAGGAGGGGGGCGGAGCGCTAGATCGAGGCCGGCCATCTCCGGTCCATCGCACATTGCTCGGCGGAGGGCTGAGGATCATCGGTGGATTTTTTCCGCCGGCATCCATTACGATAGGGCGATCCTGAGCGGGCGGTTTACGCGATCTGTGCACGGAGGACCGTATGAAACTGGAAGAAGCGAAACAGAGGATCGAGTCGGCGATCGAGCAATATGGCCGGCAGGCCGCGAACGCGATCGAGTTGGTGATCAACGAAGTCCGCTCCGACCAGGGGGCGGCGGCGGTCAACGACCTGATCGACGAATTCGACCTGGAGCTGCTCTACAACATTCCGCCGCTGGAATCCGACTACTCCAACAGCTGACGCGTCGGAAGCCTTGCGGAGCCGCTATCGCATGACCATGAGTGCTTACAACGGCGTGCCGATCCCCTCGTTCATGTATGGCACGGCATGGAAGAAAGAGGCCACGACCGGCCTCGTCCGGCAGGCGGTGGAGGCCGGTTTCCGGGCCATCGACACGGCCAACCAGCTGATCCATTACCAGGAAGCCCTGGTGGGGGAGGCCCTGCTGACGCTCGCCAAGCAGGGGATCTGGCGGGAGACCCTGTTTCTCCAAACCAAGTTTACGCCGGTCAACGGCCAGGACCATCGTACCCCCTACGATGCCAAGGCTGACCTCACCCAGCAGGTGAAGCAGTCCTTCGCCAGTTCCTTGACCCATCTGCACACGGACTATGTGGACTCCTATGTCCTCCACGGACCCTATTCTCGTTATGGCTTGGGGGATGCGGATCGGGAGGTGTGGGAAGCCATGGAAGGGCTCTATCAAGCGGGCAAAGCCAAAATGATCGGCATCAGCAATATCACGGCCGAACAACTGACGCAGCTCTGCGCGCAGGCGACGGTGAGGCCCATGGTGGTGCAAAACCGCTGCTACGCTTCGCTCGGGTGGGACCAGGAGGTGCGGGAGATGTGCCTGGCCCAGGGCATCGTCTATCAAGGGTTTTCTCTGTTGACCGCCAATCAGGGGGTCCTGGTCGAGCCGGAGGT
>SYGV01000121.1 GCA_005799365.1 Nitrospiraceae bacterium | reverse complement strand
GGCATAGATCGTGTCGAAGGCAAGGGAGGACTTGCCGGACCCGCTCAAACCGGTGATCACCACCAGCTGGTCGCGTGGAATTTCAACGTCCAGATTTTTGAGGTTATGTTCCCGCGCGCCGCGGATGACGATCGAACCGGACATTGGGACCTCTCCGCGGCGGAATTATAACACAGGGGTCACGACTCAAAGGGGGCGGGTTGCCCCGCCCCGACCGGCATATCCCTTGCCTTCTTCCTGCCCATTAGATATCAATCGGCGAGCAGCTGTCACCAGTTGGAGCCCGTCACTCACACATGAATTTTACGCCTTCAGCGCCCTTCTCAACGTGGGCTGCCTTTCACACATAAGACTTTCGTGCGCATTCGGCACAAGCGGCGCCGCTGTCACCGCGACAGACTGCGGCGCTCAAGACCGGCTCGGCTTGACAAAACGTTCAGGCTGGTGCTACGTCCATCCGATGGTTCAGCTTGAGGAAAAGCCGGCGCCAACCAGCCACGTCTTGCCGCCGCCGGAGGGGACCGTGCCCGATTGGTCGGGCAAGGGCAAGGAGCAGGCGGTCCAACGGATGTTCACCGCCATCGCCCGCTGGTACGATCTGAACAATTCGCTCCTCAGCTTCGGGTTGCACCATCAGTGGAAACGCCGCGCCGCCACCTTCGTCCCGGCAACCCAGGCCGGCCGCGCCATGGACATCGGCGCCGGCACAGGTGATTTGGCTCTCTTGATCCAGCCGCGCATGGGCGACGGAGGTTTGGTCGCGGCGGTGGACCTGAACCAGGCCATGCTCCGGGAAGGCCTGAACAAGATCGCCGGCCGGGGGCTCAGCGACCGCGTCATCTGCCTGCGCGCCAACGCCGAGCAGTTGGGGTTTCGCGAGCATAGTTTCGATGCGATCACGACGGGGTTTTGCATCAGAAACGTGAGCGATCTCCCGGGAGCCTGCGCAGAGATCTGCCGGGTCCTGAAGCCCGGCGGCCGGTTTGTCTGTCTGGAGTTTTCCCGCCCGGTCCGACCCTGGCTGTTGAACCTCTACGATTGGTACTCCTTCAGCCTCCTGCCCAAGGTCGGCACCCTTGTGGCCCATGACCGGACCGGTGTCTATCGCTATCTGCCTGCCTCTATCCGCGCCTTTCCCGATCAGGAAGGATTGAAAACCCTATTGCTCAAGGCCGGGTTCCGGCAGGTGGACTATCACAACCTGAGCGGCGGGATCGTGGCGATCCACGTGGCAATCAAGTAGTCGCAAAGTCTATCAAGTCCGAAAGTCTTCAAGTCCCCGACTGCCGACTTTACGACTTTATGACTTTGTAACTTTACGATGATGAATTCCATCCTTTACGTCTTCCTCCCCTGCAAGAAGGTCTACCCGATCGGGGTCACCTACCTGGCGGATTTCATCCACCGGCGGCAGCCCGACATCCGGCAGCGCATCCTGGATCTCTCGGTCCACCCGCAAGCGGAGCAGCCGAACGTCCTTCGCAAAACAGTCTCCGCCTTTGCGCCGGACCTGGTCTGCTTTTCCTGGCGGGACATCCAGATTTTTTCGCCGCACGAAGGGGATGCCTCGCTGGAACATGCGTTCAATTTTTACTTTTCGAGCAACCCGGTTAAGAAAATCGCCGCCTCGTTCCAGGGGCTCAGACAGCTCTATCGGTATTACAACGACATCCGCGCCAACCTGTCCTATCCCTGGCTGATCCGCAACGAGTTTCCCCAGGCCCGGATCATGATCGGCGGCGGGGCCTTCACCGCCTTCGCCGACCAGTTGATCGAAAAACTTCCGGAAGGGACGATCGGCATCCTCGGCGAAGGCGAGGATGCGATTCTAAAGATGGTGGAGGGCCGCTCCCTCGCCGACGAACGGTATATCGTCAAAGAAGGGGGGAAAGTCTCCAAGGGCGACCAGGGATCGCCGGCCCTGTTGGACGCCCTGACCGTGGACCTGCCCTATCTGACCAGCATCTTCCCCCAATACCGGGACTATCTCGACGAATCCATCGGCGTCCAGAGCAAGCGCGGGTGCCCCTACGACTGCGCCTTCTGCCTCTATCCCTACATTGAGGGCAAGCGGGTCCGGTACCGCCCCCCCGAGATGGTCGTCAAGGACATCGCGCAACATTACCACCAGTGGGGCGCGCGCCGGTTCTGGTTCACGGACGCCCAGTTCATCACCGGCAAGGAAGCCTATCCCCAATGTACGGAGATTTTGGAGCGTATCCTCCGCGAAAAACTGGACATCCAATGGTCCGGGTACATCCGGACCTCGCTGATTACCGCCGACCTAGCCAAGCTCATGGTCCGCTCGGGGGTCGGGGACCTGGAAGTGGCCATCACCTCCGGCTCGCAGGAGGTCCTGAACAACCTTCATATGGGGTTCAAGCTGGAACGGCTCTACGACGGCTGTCGGTACCTGGCCGAGGCTGGGTTTCAGGGCAAGGTCATCCTGAACTACTCGCTGAACAGTCCCAAGGAAACCGAGGACACACTCCTGCAGAGCGTCGAATCATACAAAGCGGTCGCTGCAATCCTGGGCGAGGAGCGGGTCTTTCCCCTGATGTTCTTCCTCGGTATCCAGCCGAACACAGATCTGGAGCACCGGCTGCTGGAGGAGGGGTACCTCTCGGCCGGCTATAATCCCTTGATGCTCACCCCGACCAGCATCAGAAAACTCCTGTATAACCCGGCCCCGCTGAACAAAATCATCGCCAAGGCCTGCCTGGCTGCCTGGCATAAGAAGCAGGGAAGCCGGGACCCCCGTCCCTGGTCCGGCTCCCTCTCCGTCAAGCCCCAGGCGTATGCCGACGGAAGCCTTATCCGCGGGGTCGAACACAACAGCGGACGCCAGGCCCTGCTGACGCTGGAAGAGATCCTCCGCTCACGAAAAACCGCTGATAATTCAGCCGCTTCGCCACAGGGACCGGCTGTCAGTCGAGCCGGTTGACGCTCCCTCCCTCCCTCCTAGATGCTGCTTGCATTCCAAACATTTCCGGTGCTATCATACCTTCTCATTTTGTCCGGTGATATCTCGGAATCGGTTCAATTTCTTCACGATTTTCTCGATCTCGACGTTTGCCAGGGGGCCTGAAGGAGGCGGGTAGATGTACAAGACGATCTATGTCCCGGTGGATAACTCGGACTATTCCAATACAGCCGTCGATGTGGGGGTCGATCTGGCCAAGACGTTCGGTGCCAAAATCGTCGGAAGCCATGTCTATGCGGCGAAGATGCACGACAAGCGCTTCAAGCAGATGGAGGCCGGACTGCCGGAGGAGTATCACGACGAAAAGGAGTTGGACCGGCAGCGCCAGATTCACGATTCGCTGATCACCCGCGGGCTCCAGATCATCACCGACTCCTACCTCGACTACGTGGACAAGAAATGCACCGAGGCCAACCTGCCCCTAGAGCGCCGCTCCCTGGAGGGCCGGAACTGGAAGGTGCTGGCCGAGGACATCAATCAGAACGCCTACGACCTCGTGATCATGGGCGCCCTCGGCGTCGGGGCCGTGAAGGACAGCGTGATCGGCAGCAACACCGAGCGCGTCGTGCGCCGCGTGCGGACCTCCGACATGCTGATCATCAAGAACACGCAGCCGACGACCAGCGGCAAGATCGTCGTGGCGGTGGACGGCAGCGCCTATTCCTTCGGCGGGCTGATGACTGGCCTGGCCCTGGGCAAGGCCTTGAACCGGCCGGTGGAAGCCATCTCGGCTTTCGACCCCTATTTCCACTACGCGGCATTCCACAGTATTTCGGGCGTCCTCAACGAGGAAGCCGGCAAGGTCTTCCGGTTCAAGGAACAGGAAAAGCTGCACGAGGAAATCATCGACAGCGGCCTGGCCAAGATCTACCAGTCGCACCTGGATATTTCCCGCGAGATCGCCCAGGCCGAGAACACGGACGTCAAGACCACCCTGCTGGACGGGAAGGCCTTCGAGAAGGTCATCCAGTACGTCCGGAAAGATGTCCCCTGGCTCCTGATCGTCGGTCGGATCGGCGTGCACAGCGACGAGGACATGGACATCGGTAGCAACACGGAGAACCTGTTGCGCGCCGCCCCCTGCAACGTGCTGGTCTCCAACCGCAAGTATACCCCGCCCATCGACACCCAGGCCGAGTATACCATCGCCTGGACCGAAGAGGCCCTGCGACGGATGGAGAAGATTCCGGTCTTTGCGCGCGGCGTGGCCAAGACGGCCATCCACCGGTACGCGATCGAGAAGGGCCACACGATTATCAGCAACACGGTGGTGGATGCGGCGGTCGGGCACATCCTGCCGAAGGGCGCGATGGACGCCATGCGGGCGCTGGGCGGAAGCCTGGACGCGGCCGGCATCGACCGGGACAAGATGCAGGCCGACGACGCCGTGGCCAAGGACCTGATGGGCGGCACGCTCAGCGGCATGATGACCGAGATCGTGCAGGAGAAGCCGACGGTGAGCGCCGGCACGCAGGCCTACCTGGACCGGATGAGCCAGACCTACTTCGTCTGCGACGGCTGCGGCTACATCGGCAAGGGTGACACGCCGGTGAAGTGCCCCGTCTGCATGGCCGAGGGTGACCGGTTCAAACAGGTGGACAAGAGCATCTTCGAAGCGGCCGCCAAGGCGGAAGGAACGCTCGAAACCGAACTGGCCTACGACGACGTGCCGATGCAGTGGACCAAGGACGCCAAGGAGGCCATCCGGACCGTGCCGGCCGGGTTCCAACGGCGGCGCGCCAAGGCCAAGATCGAAAAGACGGCCCGGAAGCTGGGCATGACCACGATTACGCTTGAATATGCGGCGCCGATGATCAAGGAGGCGGCGGCCGAGGACTATACCCCGATCTTTGCGAACAAAGGCACCGGCACGGCCCCGGAGGCGGAGGCTGCGCTCCAGGCCGACCACAGTAGCGGCCATGGAAATGGGCATGCAACCGGCGTCAACGGAGGTAGCTCGATGTCTTCTCCCTCCTCTTTCACCTGGACCCCTGACGCGCAGGCGCGCCTTGACCGCGTGCCCCCCGGCTTTATGCGCGACTGCACCAAGGCCCTGATCCAGAAGCATGCCGAAAAGATCGGCGCGACCACGATCACCCTCGACGTGGCCAACGCGGGGATCGAGCAAGCCAAGGGCACGATGGAAGAAGCGATGAAGACGGGCAACCTGAAGGATATCCTCGAGCGCCTCGGCGTCGGCTCCCAGCCGGGATCCTCGCACAATGGGTAAGTCCCTTCCGATCCTCAATTTCCCCGCCCTCGCGGGGAAGCTTGATTCGCTTGAACAACAGATCAAGCAGTTTGTGGCGTCGCCGGGCATGCCCGGCGACGGCCGAACCGTGGACGACTTCAAGCCCTTCCTGATCGCCCTCAACCTCACCAAGCGCTGCAACCTCAAGTGCGACCATTGCTACCTGGACGCCACTACCAAGGCCGGCGGCGGATCGGACGAACTGACCACCGAAGAATGTTTCCGCCTGATCGACCAGATTGCGGAAGTCAATCGCGGCTGCCTGTTGGTGATCACCGGCGGGGAGCCGCTGACGCGCCCGGACATCCTGGACATCGCGCGCCATGCGGTGAGGCTCGGCTTCATGGTCGTGTTCGGCACCAACGGGATGCTGATCAACGATCGGATGGCCAAGGAGCTGGTGGAGATCGGCGTCATGGGCGTCGGGATCAGCATCGACTCACTGGACGCCAAGAAGCACAACCGTTTCCGGGGGCTCGAAGGGGCCTGGGAAGGAGCGGTCGCCGGCATCGAGGCCTGCAAACGCAACGGGCTTCAGTTCCAGGTGCACTTCAGCGCCCAGCCGATGAACTACCGGGAGCTGCCGGACGTGATCGAGTGGGC
>SYGV01000120.1 GCA_005799365.1 Nitrospiraceae bacterium | reverse complement strand
TCCCACCGTGGCCGTGCGCCTGCGGCGCGGAGGGCTCACGCTGCACGGGTGGGTCTACTCCATCTCGACCGGCGACATCTGGGCCTACGACGAGGGCAAGGGCCTGTTCGAGTCCCTGGCGGGAGCGGCCACCTGACCGTGGCGGTCCGGGTCTGAGGCGACCTGAAAGTCTGCTACGCATAGCCCTGGTCGCGGAACCAGCGCACGGCTTTCCCCAGCGCCACTTCCACCGGAATCTGCGGCGGACCTAATTCCTGCGCTGCCTTGCCGCAATCGTAATGCATCCGGTACTTGGCCATCTTGACCCCCTCCAACGGGATGCGGGGCGCTTGGTGCGTGATGTGGTCGGCCAGCCACTGGTTGGCGTAGGCGAGCGGCAGGATGGCCAGCCGGGGCAGCTTGATCCTCGGCGCTGGGATGCCGGTCAGACGGCTGAGAATCTCGAAGATCTCCTTCAACGTCAGGTTCTTGTTCCCCAGGATATAGCGTTCGCCCAGACGCCCCCGCTCCATGGCACGGACATGGCCCGCCGCCACGTCCTCCACGTCGATCAGGTTCATGCCCGTCTCGATGTAGGCCGGCATGAGCCCCTTCATGAAATCCACGATCATCTGGCCGGTGGGAGTCGGCTTGATGTCCCGCTCGCCGACCGGGGCCGAGGGGTTGACGATGACCACCGGCAGGCCTTCGCGCGCCATCTTCAGCACTTCCTGCTCCGCCAGGTACTTGGACCGTTTGTAGTCTCCGGCCATCTGGGCCAGTGACACGGGGGCCTCTTCCGTGCCGAGGCCGCCGCCCTCGGGCAGTCCGATCGCGCCGATCGTGCTGGTATAGACGATGCGGGCCGTGCCGACGGCGCGCGCCGCCTCCAACAGGGTGCGGGTGCCGGTCACATTGATATCGTAAAAGACGCGGGGATCTTGCGCCCAGAGGGCATAGTGGGCGGCGACGTGGTAGAGTTGCTGGCAGCCGGTCAGTGCGCGGCGGAGCGAGGCCTGGTCCCGCAAATCCCCAGGGGCCCGTTCGACGTTCAAGCCGCCGAGGTTGCGGAGGTCGCTCTCGGGCCGGACCAGCACCCGCACGTCCGTGCCGGATGCCACGACCGCGCGGGCGACTGCCGCGCCAACGAACCCTGTCGCGCCGGTGACGAGAGCTTTCATGAGCAAGAGCGTATGGCGAATGGCCGATGGCCTATGGCAGGAGGCCGGACTATCAGGCTAGTAGCCATAAGCTATCAGCTATAAGCTCTTCAATTCTTGCGCGCTGTGATGTACCGGGCCAGTTCCCGGAGGGGAGCGGCGCTCGGTCCGAACCCGTCGAGGTGCGCCATCGCGCGGTCCCGCACCTGGTCCGCCAGGGCCTTGGCCCCGTCCACCCCGTAGAAGGTCGGGTAGGTCTTCTTGCCCCGCTGGGCGTCGGTATTGGCGTTCTTGCCGAGTTCTTCGCGCGTGCCGGTCACGTTCAGCACGTCGTCCGCGATCTGGAAGGCGAGCCCGATGTCTTCGGCATAGCCGGTGAGACGGTCCAGTTGCTCGGGCCTGGCATCGGCAACGATCGCGCCCATCCGAACCGCGGCGCGAATGAGCATGCCGGTCTTGTGCTTGTGGATGTTCTGCAGCGTGACGAGGTCAATGTCCTTGTTCTCGGCTTGGATGTCCAATACCTGCCCGCCGACCATGCCCAGGTTGCCGGAGCCGACGGCGAGTTCGTAGATGAGCTGGACCTGACGGGCCGGGGCCAGCCCGTCCACCAAGTCGCGCCGGCTGCAGAGCTCGAACGCGAGCGTCAGCAGCGCGTCCCCGGCCAGGATCGCCAGGGCCTCGCCGTAGACCTTGTGGTTGGTGAGCTTCCCCCGCCGGTAGTCGTCGTTGTCCATGGCGGGCAGATCGTCGATGATCAGGGAGTAAGTATGGATTAATTCGAGCGAGGATGCGATGGGGAGGGTGGCCGGCGACAAGGGCCCGATGGCCTCCGCCGCCGCGATCGCCAAAATCGGCCGGACCCGCTTGCCGCCGGCAAAGAGGCTGTACCGGATGCTCTCGTGCAGCGTCGTCGGTTGGGTCTTGGCGTTGGGGATGACCGACTCCAGAAAACGGTCCACCGCCTCGCGCTTCTGCTCCAAGTATTCGCGAATGTTCATGAGGGGGAAGGGCTCCGGGCTGATGACTGAAAATTCACGGCCAGGCTTGTACGAGGCGAGAGAGTAACAAATGGTTTCGCGGGGTGTCAAACCGGGTGAAAGCGATGAACGAGGAATGACAGAGGCACGAATTCGGATGCGCATCGTTCTGCGGTCATCGTTCTGCATTCGGCGCGCTTGTAATTGCGTCGATAGCTTCGCTATACTGCCGCCCATGAGTATTCGTAAAGCCGGTGGCACGTGGGAGCCCATGCTGCTGGGGATCGAACCCCGGGCCTGTGCCGTGTGCCGGAAGGGCCTTTATCGGAACATGACCTTCTTCCGGGGCGGCTGGTCGCGCTGCACGGTCTGCGATCAATTCGTGCATTACAGTTGTCTGGCCAGCGGGAAAGTGTCCTTTCTCAAGCAGCGTCCGCGCATCTGCAAAGCCTGCCGCGAAGCCCAGGCTCCCGCCTCCGAGGCGCCCTCCGTGGGAGGCCCTGCCGCCCAAGCGGTTGGGACATGAGCCGGCCGGCCGACGACCGTTCCGTCGCTCCCTTGTCGAACAGTCTGCAGAGTGTCCCCTGGCAGACGTGGTTTGCCGAAGGGGTCCGGTTCGTCATCGCGCCGCTGATCCTCTTCCTGAGCGGGTTTTTCACCGCCGACTTTCTCCTGAGCGGGGTCTACACCTGGCCGCGCACGAGCCGGGCTCTAGCCCTGACGCTGACCATCGCGATCCTGTCCTACGAGTTCGTCTACAAAGAACAGAAGACCAAACAGACGGACCATGGGACGCTGTCCCCGCTGCAGACGGTCCTGTATTCTTGTCTCCTGCCCTACGGGATCGGGGCCCTCGCGTTGCTGGCCCTGGTCCGGCTTGCCTCCTAATCTATGCGATGCGCCAGGCGCATCGATGTAGGCTTCTCTGTCGGAACCAGGAACCAGGCAAGGGAGCACAGGACGTAGGGTGGCCCTTTTCTACACAAGCGGGGCTTTTATTCAGCAATGCTTTGCCGCCCATCGGCTGTGCCTGACCGTCAAGAAAGTCGGCCTTCCGGAAAAGATCCTTCTCGGCTGCAGCTCCTGCCATTTGCTCCATCGGCTCACGCTTCGGTTGCTTACCGCCCGCCGCGCTCAGGTCGAGGGCCGGCTTGGCGAGGAGTCGGTCGGGCAGGATGCGTCCGTCAGCTTCGGCGACTGTTTCGCCTCGCATCCGGCGGCCCTGGCGATGAGCGAGATGGACGTGGTGCAGGATCGTGTCGGGCTGCGCTGTGCGGACTGCCGCCTGGCGTATGACATGGACGTGACCCTCTTCGAAACCCGTCAGGGCTGACGCGACCATGCAGGGTGCGAAATGATGAGTGATGAATGGCGGAAGAGGCGGCGGTCCTCTTGCATGCATCATGCAACGTTGTGCGTTCATCGTTCCCATGAGTGACCCCCTCCTCTTCACGCCCGATGAACTCCGTCTCGTGGCGGATCGGCGGTTTTTCCCGGCCAAGGCCCGCGTCATGGCCAAGGTGCGGGCGACTCTGGACGCCCTCCACGTCGGGCTCAAAGCCGATCTGGACGGGGCCGAGCTGGTGGTCCCGACGACCTTCGATCCCGCCAAGTTCCAGTTGGTGAAGGGCGAACACCTCGAAGCGTTTCCCTACCAGTACCTGGACTGTCCCAAACACTTTGCCGGCGATGAAACGTTTACGTTTCGGTCGTTGTTCTGGTGGGGCCACGCGTTCGTCTTCGCGCTGATCCTCGAAGGGCCGCACCTCCTGCAGTACAAGCGGAACCTTATCAACCGGTATCATGAGATCGCCGCGAAGGAGCTGCAACTCAGCTTGGCCCCGACGCCCTGGGAATGGAAGAGCGGCGAAGGCTATACCCTGCCGCTGACTCACGATCGCAAGCCGGAAGTGGCCGCCGTCCTCTCAGGCCGGCGCTTCTTTAAGCTGGTGCGCTACGTCTCCGTGGACGATCCGGCGGTTCGTGACGGGTTGGTGCCGGCCATCGGACGGGAGACCTGGCGGAACCTCCTCCCCGTGGTCACCCCTTAGCCGAGCTGATGGTGCGTGCGGTGGACTGATCACCGGCCATCGGCTACACTCAGCGCATGTCGTTCGAACTGGGCGCGGGCTTCTGGCTGCTGTTAGCCCTGGCCGTCGGAATCCTGGCGGCCAGGGAATTCGGCCGCGCCGGATTCCGCTGGTTTCTGCTGGCGCTTATCTTCACGCCGTTGGTCGGCTTGTTGTTGTTTCTCTTGCCGCCGCACCGGCGCCCCTGTCCGTTTTGCGCGGAGCCGATCCAGCCGACCGCGGTTCTCTGCCGCTTCTGCGGACGCGAAGTGCCCGTCGCCGAGTCGGCCGGGCTGCCGAAGAACACCAGGCGGGCGGTCATGCTGTTCATCGTGCTGGTTATGCTGGCGGCGCTCTCTCACTGCCACGAGCGGTTCCGGTGGTGGCGGGGCGACGGGCAGATCGAAGTCCAGGGGCCTGGTTCGGCCTGGTATACAAGGGGGCCAATATGGGGCATGTCGTTTGGAGGGAAGCGCTGATGCGGTACCGTACGTGGGGATTGAGTCTGTGGCTGTTGGGGGCGATGGGGCTGGTGAACATGGCCGGCTGCGCCGGCAAGGGGGAGACGGTCTGGCTGGATTTGCAGCCAGGAACGAGGGCTGAAGGGGCGGCCCAGCAAGACAGTCCGGAGCTGGTGCTGGTCGAGGCGTTCGAAGACTTGCGGCCGGAAAAGGGCAAGACCGGCGTGCGGACCCACTTCTGGGGCGGGGTGACCTATTTCGACGTGCCCGGCAGCCTGCCTGGTGCGTCGGTGGCCCGCCTAGTCGGGGAGTATCTGGCGAAGACCGGCCGGCAGGTCACCATCAATGTGGTGAGCAGCATGTCCGGCCGGCCGGATCGGGCCGGCGCCCCTGGGGGAACGCAAGGAGGGGCGGACGTGATCGTCACCGGGCAGGTGGAAGAGTTATCCGTCCATGCCAAGAGCCGATTCGGTTCCACCGAGATGTCCGCCAAGTTTCACGTCGTGGTCCTGGCGAAAAACAAGGCCGACGGGAGCCAGGTTCGGCGCGTCCTGGAGGGCTCCCGGTCTCGGACCGTCTTCTGGTTCGAGCCGGAGGACGTGCAGGAACTGGTCAACGCCATGGTGACGGGCAGTGTGAACCGGCTGCTGGAGAATATCTCCGTGGAGGGGAAGTCGTGGCGGCTGAAGTCGTGACGAGACGTAAGCGCGTCGTCGGTTGTCAGTCTTCGGTTCGCAGTTTCCGGAACCGACAACGGAGGACTGATCGCTGAGAACGTTCATCTATCTGGGAGAGGCCGATGCGTGAGCGGCGGTGGGAGTCGTCCGCTAAGATGACCTTCGGTGAAGTGTTGGCCCTGGGCGAACGGCTGGCTTCGTTGGGGCTGGCGCCGGCTTCGCCGGCCAAGGACGTGATCTGCTACGTTGAGGAATGGACCGTCGCCGCGCCGGACGAGTTGGATCAGCTGGACCCATGGGCGACGGAAGACGTGACGCTGGTGCATATCCGCGAGGACTGGCAGGGAGATTTTTTCCTGCTGGCCGGCGCCTACCATACGGTCTACCAGCGGCACCAGGAACTCGGGACCTACTGCTCGGTCAGCCATCCGTTCCGGTTCGCCGGCCCCTTGCGCCTGCACCATCCGCGGGCCATGTTCTGGCTGGGGTTTCGCCATGCCCATGCCTTCATCCGCGTGCGGGTGCATACGGCGGACGTGGTCCCGCCGGGCGAGACGCGGGCGGATGCTCGGCGGGCTCTGTGGCTGGAGGAGCGGCAACGGATATTCGAGGAGGCGATCGCCTTACTGGACCTGCCGGTGGATGTGGCGGTCGAGCAACAGTCGGTGGCCCTCCGCTCGCGCGACCAGACGGTGCCGTTCCTCTGTTCCTGGCCGGACGCCTTCGGCCCAGGCCAGTTCGAGTACAACACCGCCGACGCCTTCGAGTTTTTGGTCCCGGCCAGCCGGCTGGCTGCGACCTGGAACGGGGCGGCGGCGACGGTCCGCGCCTACCTGACGGGATTTTCGGAAGAGGCGCTCCGCGAATTTCAAGCCGTTGAGGGCGGCGCGCGGTGCGTCTACCGGTGCTCGGTCCATTGCTGCTTGGACGAACTGCCGGAGATCCTGCAGGCGATTGCGCCGGAGGGGCGCTTGTATGCCACCCTCTGCGAATTTCAGACGCAAACCTTGCAGCCTGGCGGAGAGGATGCGTCGGCCATTATCGGGATCGTCGGGATGGAGGGTGGGTTCCAGATCGAGGTCCGTTTGAACCGAGCACCATTGCCGGAAGAGGCCATGACCGATTGGCTGGAAACCCTGGTCGGACTGCCGATGACCTATGCGCCGCTACCGCCATTCCCCTAGCCGTCATGAATCATGCAGGCTAGTGCCGGATGCTGGAAAAGACCCCCGCTTTTGTTAGGAACTGGAAGGGGCGCAGAACCGCCCCGCCGGTCGTCAGCCGCTCCTCGCTAGCGTTTCTTTTCCCGCTTCGATGTGTGCTGGAAGATGCACTTGGGGCAGGTGTAGTGGATGTACAGGCCGCCACCGACTAGGCGCTTCGTCATCGGCACCTTGCACCAGGTGCAGTTGCGGTCGGGAATGGCGGTCAGGGTCGCGGCTGTCCGGTCTGGTTTGGGGGTGGATGATGACGTCATGCGCGGCATTGTGTCGGAGCGGTTTGTCGTCTGTCAATAAAGTATAAAAAGTTGCCGCGGTCCCTAGACAGCAGGCGAAATCCTATTATATAGTGTGCCGTCAATCGGCCGGGATGACCAGCCAGCCCCCCACACTTTAGCCGAAAGGTGAGCCCCAACAATGAACGTTGCAGCCACCGACGTCACCATCTTACCGTCCGCCATCGAAACCGCCCAGGACCTGGTCGGGGAAGGCAAGGCCTGGGGCCTGTGCACGTCCGTGGACCTGCAGGATTGCAACCCCGAAACCATCCGCGACCGGGGCCAGATTGAGGCCTACGTGATCGCCTTGTGCAAGGTCATCGGGATGAAGCGCTTCGGAGAATGCCAGATCGTCAATTTCGGGGAGGGACGGGTGGCGGGCTACTCCATGGTCCAGCTCATCGAGACCTCGCTGATCAGCGGGCACTTCGCCAACGACACCAACCGCGCCTACCTGGACATCTTCAGCTGCAAGGGGTACGACCCGAATGTGGTCGAGGCCTTCTCGCGGGACTTCTTCGGAGCCAAGTCCAGCACCGCGTCGGTCACCGTTCGGTACTGACGAAGACACGGGGGTCAGGCCCGGCCTCGCTGGGCTTGGCTCTACTGCATGCAGCCGCGCACCACCAAAGAGTTTTTCGACACCCTGCCCGCACGTTTTGATGCGGACGCGGCGGAAGACGTCGCCGCGGTCTATCAGTTCGACCTCAGCGGCCCGCAGGGCGGGCAGTTTGTGGTGAGCATCGCCGACGGGGTCTGTCAGGTCCGGGAAGGCTCGCATCCGGACCCGCAGGTGACGCTGGTCTTGCCGGGCGATGACTGTGTCGGGATTCTGGAAGGGAAGAAGGATCCGATGCAAATCGCCATGTCCGGCCGTCTCCAGGTCAGCGGCGATCTGACGTTGGCCTTTCAACTGAAGTCGCTCTTCCTCACGGTTCGTTAGAAAAAGTCGTCAGTTCTCAGTTTTCAGTGGTCAGTTTCCGGAACCGATAACGGAAGACTGATTACTGCCCACTCTTTTTTGCGCTAGCTCGCGGGCGCGGTCTTCGAGAGACGCCCGCCCTGCTCCATCTCCGGATCGGTCTTCCGCGGGAACCGTTGCTCCAGGAGCAAATAGAGCGTCGGGATCAGGAACAGGGTCAGGATCGTGGAGACGCTGAGCCCTCCGATCACGGCGCGGGCCAGTGGCGCGTTGGTCTCGCCCCCGGTGCCCAGTCCCATCGCCATCGGCAGGAGGCCGAAGACGGTGGCCAGTGAGGTCATCAAAATCGGCCTCAGCCTGGTCCTGGCCGCCCGCACCACCGCCTCATGCAGACCCGCCCCGCGCCGCCGCAACACGTTGGTGTAGTCCACCAGCAGCACCCCGTTCGACACCACGATGCCCAGCATCATGATCATCCCCATGAACGACGTGGTGGACAGGGTCGTGTGGGTGAGGAAGAGCATCAGGATCACGCCCGGCAAGCCCATCGGCACCGAAAACATGATGATGAAGGGGTCCAGCAACGACTTGAACTGGGCGGCCATCACCATGTATACGAGCAAGAGGGCCAGGATGGTGGCGAAGACTAGGCCCTCGAACGTTTCCCGTTGTTGTTGGATCTGGCCGGCCAGGCGGACGCTGAACCCCTGGGGCATTTGCAATTCGGCGAAGCGGTCCTCCAGATCGGCCGCGATGGCCCCGAGGTCGCGGTTCACCGGGTTGGCGGTGATGTGTACGATGCGCTGGAAGTATTTGCGCTCGATTTGCACCGGGCCGGCGTTCATGCGGACCTGGGCCACGTTCTTGAGCAACACCGGTGAGCCGCCCCGAGTCGTGAGCAAGATGTCGTCCAGATCCGTCAGGCTCTTGCGGTAGGGTTCGGCCAGCCAGGTGCTGATGTAGTACTCGTTGCCGGTCTGCGGGTCCGTGAAAATGATCGGATCGGTCTGTCCGTTGCCGTTCAGTGAAAACAGGACGGCATTGGCCACGTCGGTTTCGCTCACGCCCAGCAGCGCCGCCTTTTCCCGGTCCACCTCGATATCCAGCTCCGGATAGTTCTCCTCCCGGCTGACCTCGATGTCGGCTAGGCCGTGGACCTGGTGCATGGCGGCTTCCACCTGTTTGATCACGGCCCGGCCCTTTTCCAGGTCGTAGCCGTAAATCTCCACGTCCACCGCTTTCTGGGACCCGAAGCTGGTCACCCGCTTGATGATCCCGCCCGGGTCG
>SYGV01000119.1 GCA_005799365.1 Nitrospiraceae bacterium | reverse complement strand
CGGCGGAGGCGCCGAGGATGGCGAGGGCGAGCTGGCCCCAGCGCGTGGTCTTGTAGGTCCGATGGGAAAAATAGCGATGATAGATGCCGGTCACGGCAAACATGCGGATGACATAGAGGGCGAACGCCACGCCGACGGCGGCCCAGCTCCATCCCGCCCAGATCACGCCGAGGCACATGGCGTGGAGCCAGAGGAACGGAAGGCACCGCAACCATTCGATCTTCTGCCCGTCCTGGCTACGGGGCTGGTCCATCCCATCCCAGGAATCGAACCATCGAATGAACGATTGGAACGGGTTAGTCCGACGTGCCGGGGTGCTGGATGGCTGGGACATCAGGCATGACTCCGTTGTCAGGGGTGCAACGCAATACGGCTGACTTGGTTCTGTGATTGTGGATCGCCGGCCCGAGGACAACCTTGGCACATTGGCGCAGCACGGTACCCGATTCGAGGGGATAAATCAAGGCCTTTGCAGGACATGGCAACTTCAAGGCCTCAGGATGAGTAGGCAGAGGGCGGTTCAACCTCCTGTCAGTGGTTACGGAGCATCAGCTCCTTCGGATGAGGGTTGAGGTACACCTGATCGGCCAGGTGCCGGATATCCAGACGACGGACATAGTGTTTGACGAGGGTCAGCGGCACGACCAAGGGGGTTAGACCACGGTGGTAGTCTTGCAACACCTCCTGCCATTCCTCTCGCTCGGCGGCGCGTAGACGTGACGTGAAAAATCCGGCCATGTGCCGGAGCACGTTGACATGCTTCCGGACTGTGGCTTTCACCCGCAACCCCTCCATGAACAGGCGGCCATAAGCTTGCGTCAGGTCGGTGGGGCGATACTGCTTTGCGTTCCTCACCAGCCGGTCGAGTTTCTCATAGTGGGGGCGGCTGTGGGCCAGGAGGAGAAATTTGTGTTCCGTATGGAAGGCCACCAGCCCCTCTCTGCTTGGGCGGCGCCGCTGCCATTCGCGCCAACGGGCATAGCTGAAGACCCGCTCGAGAAAATTGTCCCTGATCGCGGGATCGTTGAGGCGGCCTTCCTCCTCGACCGGGACGAGCGGGAACTGCTCCTGAAAGATGCGCGCGAAGAGGCCGACCCCGTTCCTGGTTGGCCTGCCCTGCTCGTGATAGACGCGCACCCGTTCGATCCCGCAGCTCGGGGAGCCCTGTTTGAACACGTACCCGCATAAGTCCATTGCGTCCAGTTCCCGCATGCGATGATGGGCAAATCGCTCCATCATCTGGGTGTGATCCAGGCCGGACTTGACGGTGAGGAGCCGGGGCGCCTCGGCCGGGCCGACCAGTCGCATGGCTTCGCGCGGCGTGCCGAGCCCCGCTTCGACCTCCGGACAGACCGGCACCCATTCCACGTGCCGGCCGAGAGTGTCGGCGAGAAAACTGTCCCGCTTGTGCCCTCCGTCGTACCGGACCTTCTCGCCCAGCAGGCAGCGGCTGATACCGATTCGAATCGGCAGGGGGGGAGGTGAGGGCATCATGGTCGGGCTTGACTTTCAGCCCTGCCGAATTGATTGCGTTGCCTGAGGCATAAAGCGCCGCAGGTGTTCAGCGAGCATGGATCCGACCATCGTCAGGTCGAATGGCCAGGCATAGCGCAGCGTCACCAGGGGGTATTGGGCGCGCAGGTGTTGCAGCGTTTCCGGAATCTCCAGCTCCGAGTGCGACCCTCCCGGGGTGAGCATGGATGACAGGACCGTGATCTCCTGCGCCCCGACGCCGACCAACTCCGCCACGGCCTCTTCGAGCGTGGGGGTGCAGAATTCATTGTAGGCCAGCGCCAGTGGGATACCGTTCAAGAACGGGCGCAGGCGGGTGGCCAGGGACTCCAGTCCCGTCTGATAGGGATCGGTCTGTGCCGTGCGGGGCCAGCGGCGAATCCGTTGGTCCAACTCGATTTCCTCACTCGTGGCCGGTGTGCCCGACGCGCGGCGCTGTGCTTCCAGGCGCATCAGCTTGGTGACCAGTTCCTTGGGGTAATCTTTCGGCACGCCTCCGTGCCCAACGAGGATGACCGCCTGCTGGCTTGTGTCCATGGGTTTGCACCTCTTTCGTGAATGTCGTGCCGGCTTCAGAGTGCCGAAGCGACATCGAACAGTCAAGAACGGCCGGCCAAGCGCGAGAGCGCCCAGTAGATTTCAGCGGCCATTCACGCTAGAATGCGCGCCTGATGAACGATCGATTTCTCAAAGCCTGCCGACGGGAGCCGGTGGATTGCACGCCGGTCTGGTTCATGCGCCAGGCCGGACGGTACATGCAGGAGTACCAGGCGATCCGCGCCAAGCACTCCATCCTGGATGTCTGCAAGACGCCCGAGCTCGCGGCCCAGGTCACACTCCAACCGATCGACCGGTTCCCGCTGGACGCCGCCATCATTTTCGCCGACATCCTGCTGCCGTTGGAGGCGATGGGGCTCCAGCTGGAGTTTGCCGAGGGCGAGGGGCCGGTCATCCACAATCCCGTCCGGGACCGGGCCTCGGTGGATCAGCTGCGGCCGGTGGACGGCGACGAGCTGGCCTACGTCGAGGAAGCGATCCGGCAGGCGCGGCGCGCACTGACGGGCAAGGTGCCGCTGATCGGGTTCGCCGGCGCGCCGTTCACTCTGGCCAGCTACGCCATCGAAGGCGGCGGGTCGCGGAACTATATTCTGACGAAGCAGCTCATGTACCGGGAGCCGGAAGTCTGGCACAAGTTG
>SYGV01000118.1 GCA_005799365.1 Nitrospiraceae bacterium | reverse complement strand
TGCCGGTGACAATCTGGTCAGTCCGCAGCACGATGGTGAACCAGGCGTGCACCGCCGCCAGCAGCACACCGCCCAACAGCGCCAGCGCCAGCCCGCCCCACGGCGAACCGCTGAGCAGCGCGCCCAGCGCCGCGAGGAACGCGCCGACCAGCATGATGCCCTCGATACCGACGTTGATCATGCCCGAGCGTTGCGCCACTGCCTCGCCCAGCGCGGTGATGCCGATCGACATGGCCAGGCGGACACTGGCGGCCAGCAGGCCGGCGATCAGCACCGGCTCCATTCAGACCGCCTGCAGCTGGCGCTGCCGCACCGCGCGGCTGGCGAGGAAGGCCAGGATGACGACGCCCTGGATAATCCAGACCAGCGGAAATGGCAGGCCCATCTGGCGCTGCAACGCGCCCGAACCGACATAGAAGACGCCAAACAGAATGGCGGTGAACGGCACTGCCCACGGGTTCAGCCGCGCCATCAGCGCCAAAATTTCCGCCGTGGTGGCCGTGTCCAGGTTCCCCGTGGGCTCGTCGGCAAGGATATACTGGGGCTGGTTGGCCAGTCCCCGGGCAATCCCCGCCCGCTGCTGCTGTCCCCCGGACAGCTCGTGGGGGTACCGTCGTTCCAACCCCGTCAACCCGATCAAGGCCAGCATGGTGGAGACCCGCGCGCCCCGTTCCTCCTTGGGCAGGTTGCGGAGCCCGAAGGCGATGTTGTCCAGCACGCGCAGGTGCGGGAACAAGGCGTAGTCCTGGAAGACCATGCCCACGCGGCGCCGCTCGGTGGCCATGAGCGACCCAGGCGAGGACACGAGGCGGCCTTCCAAGTAGACCTCTCCCGCCGTGATGGGCTCGAACCCGGCAATGACTCTCAACGTGGTGGTCGTGCCGCACCCGGAAGGGCCGAGCAGGCAGAGAATCTCCCCCTCACGGATGGCGAGCGAGATGTCGCAGATCGCCGGTCGGCCTTGTTCATACGCGCAGGTGACATGGCGCAGTTCCAGCACCGTCGGACAAGAAGAAGCCCCTGGGAGCCGCCCTCCGGAAATCGCATCATGGCGCTGACGTTGCCCGAGTGACATTAAGATACCCCTGGGAGGAATGCGTCTGAAAGTCTGAAAGTCATCAAGTTAAAAGTCCCTAGGCGTGCGAGATCTCAGCTTCTGTCCAACCTTTCGACGTTGGGGCCTTCTCACTTTCCAAACTTGTTCTTACGCCGCGCGCCAGTCCTTCGAAACCAGCAGCAGAATCGCCGGAATGGTCATGGCCACGATCAGGAGCGCCGAGGGCGCGGCCAATTGATAGTATTCTTCGCTGGCTTCCAGCCATACCCGCACGGCCAGGGTGTCATAGCCCACTGGGCGGAGGAGCAGGGTTGCCGGGAGTTCCTTCATGCATTGCAGAAACATCAAGACCCAGGCGGCGATGCACCCGCCCCGGATGAGGGGCAGCGTCACCGTCCGAAGCGTGCCGGCCGGCCCGTAGCCGAGACTGCGCGCCGCCTCTTCCAGATTCGGCGTGACTTGCTGCAAGGCTGGCTCCATGGTCTGGAGGCCGGCCGGAAGAAAATGCAGGACGTAGGCGGTGACCAGCACCAGTATCGTGCCGTACCAGAACGGAGCTAGGTGGGACACCAGGACCAGCAAGGCCAGGGCGCCGACCGGACCTGGCAAGACGTAGCCGGCGTAGACCGCTTGGGAACAGAGGAGGTGGAGCTTCGACGGTCGCCGGCTTGCCGCATAGGCCAGCGGCGCGCCAATGACGATCGCCAGCGTGGCGGCCGACCCGGACAGCAAGAGGCTGTTCGCGATGAATCCAAGAAACCTGGCGTCCAACGCTCCGTCCTCCAGGGCCGCGAGGCTCCACTTGATGAGGAGCCAAGCCGGCATGCCGAATGAGGCGCCGAACACGGAGGCCGCGTAGGCCGTCGAGAGCCACGCGCTCCACGGAGGCAGCGCTTTGCGGGCCGGCGCGCGATAGCGGCCGGTGGTCTGGTAGAACCGGCTTTGCTGACGGAACCACCGTTCGGCGACCAGAAACAGCAGGGCGAGCAGGACCAAAAGCAGGCTCAATGACGCGGCGGCGGCGTGATCGTAGCGCCCGCTGACTTGTTGGTACACGGCATAGGTGAAGGTCTGGAATCGGAGCAGCGACACGGCTCCGAAGTCGGAGACGACGTACAGTACCACCAACGACAGGCCGGCCACGATGGCCGGGCGCATCAGCGGCAGGGTGACGCGGAGCCAGGTCTGGAGACGGGAGACGCCGCAGGCCTGCGCAACCTCCTCAAACGCCACGTTGAAGTTCATAAGGGCCGCCCGGCTCAGCAGATAGACGAAGGGAAAGGTGTCCAGGGTCATGACCAGCGTGGCGCCGGAGAGACTGTGGGGCGGGAAGATTCTGGCGTCTGGTCCGGCCCAGGTTTGCCAGGCCTGCTCGACCGGCCCCCCGATTCCGAGCAGGTACGTGTAGATGTACGCCAGCACATAGGTCGGCATGGCCAGCGGCAGCACCAGCGCCCATTCCCAAAACCGTCTGGCGGGAAACTCATAACGGACCACCAGCCAGGCCAGGGAGATGCCTAGCAGGAGGGTGCCGGCCGACACGCCCAGGGCCAGGGAACCGGTGTTGACCAGCAGTTCTGGAATTCTGGTGTTCCACAAGCGGGTCCAGACGGCGGCGCCGGCTGACAAGGCTTGGTAGGTAACAAATGCCAGGGGGAGGCAGATGAGGCCGGCCACGGTCAGCGCAAAAATTGAAAGCGAGGCGGGGAGGGCATGGCGGACTGTGGTGACCATGCAACGTTAGCGGAGACCCGCCTGTTCGATCAGCGCCATGGCCGATTCCCGCAATTCGCCCAAACGGGCCAGAGGAAGCGACGCGATGCGGAAGGATTCGCGTTGAGGGAGGGCCGAATCGACAGGGACTTCAGGATGGAGGGGGTACTCCTTGTTTAAATCCGCAAACAGCTTCTGGCCCTCGCGCGACACCAGAAACTCCACCAACCGCTTCGCCGCGTCCGGATGCCGGCTCTGTTTCATGATCCCGACTCCGGCGACATTCATAATCGCGCCCATGCCCTTGTCCTGCTGGTCCAACATGTGGATGGCGATGGGGGCGCCGGGATGGTCGGCCAGGTACCGGTAGAGGTAATAGTGGTTCACTAGGCCCAGGGCCACCTCCCCCTTCGCGAGGGCGTCCACGATCTGGGAACTCTTGCCGTAGACAAACGTGCCGGCGTTGACTTTGAGCCCAAGCAGGAACTGCTGGGTCCGCTCGTCTCCCTGGGCCGCCTTGATCACCGACACGCCGGCCTGCAGGTACTCGCTGCCCGCATTGGGGATGGCGATCTTGCCTTTCCAGCGGGGGTCCGCCAGGTCCAGGACCGACCGGACCTCGCCCGGCTTGACCAGATGGGTGTTGTAGACCAGGGTCCAGAAGCGTCCGGACAGCCCGATCCAGCTTCCGTCTGCGGCCCTGAAAGTCGGCGGAATGGCTTGCTCGATTTCTTTCATGTGCAGGGGCTGCAAGAGTCCCAACTCACGGGCCCGCTCCAAGCTGCCGGCATCGTTGGTGATCAGCAGGTCGGCGGGGGTACGGTCTCCCTCGGCTTGCAGCCGGTTGACCAGTTCCGTGGTGCCCGAGGAGAGGAGTTCCACCTGGATGCCGGTCTTGGACTGGAAGGCATCCAGGACCGGCTTGATGAGTTTCTCGGCCCGTCCTGAATAGACGATCACCTTGTCGGCGGCGGCGCTCTCGTAGATGAGTCCCGGGAGACCGCTGAACAGGAGGGCTGCGAAGCAATTCAGGAGCGCCAGGGAAGCCCGGCGACCGACACGATGGCTTGAGGTGCAGGCAGAGGGTTGTCGGCTCGACTTCATCGCCAATCCAACGCGATAGAGTGAAAATGAAATTGATTCACCATCTCAATAGTGATAACAAAAAAAACCGACTCCGTCAATGACGGCAATTTGTGCAGACGCCGTACAACTCCAGCTTATGGGTTTTGATGGTAAACCCGTTCCGCCTGGCAACCTCCTCTTGCAGTCGTTCGATGTCGCAGTTTTCAAATTCGACGATCTTGCCGCAATCCGTGCAAATCAAGTGGTCGTGGTGTCCCTTGTGCGAGATATTGTCGTATTGCGTTTGCGTGCCGAAGTGGCGTGCCTGCGCCAGCCCCGCCTCGCAAAACAGATTCAAGGTCCGATAGATGGTCGCCAGCCCGATGTGAGGGTCTTTCTTGGCCAACATACGGTACATCTGTTCCGCCGTGATGTGCTCCATCCTCAGAAACACATTCAAAATCTGCTCACGCTGGCGGGTGAGCTTGAGCTGGTGCTTGGCTAGGTGATCCCTGAGGAGCCCGATCTCTTTGTGGTCTTTGTGCATCGCCGCCGCCGATTGATGAGCAAGCATTAAAAACCAAAAGACGTGGCGGGTCAAGCGGGAGTTTTCGCGGTGTGTTCGCGGAATGTTCCGGCTGCGAGGCAGGCTTCGCGGGCGGATGCGTCCCGGCGTATGTCGGCTGCGTTGACGGGCTCACTGCCCACAGACTATATATAGTCGGCGCCTGGCTTGCGGCACAACCGGAGTCACGCTGCCTGCGCGGCCGCGCAGGGAATGTCCGCAAGTGGGGGAGGGGATGCGACAAGCTCACCAGATGACCGTCGACCGGGCCCTGCTGGTCTATCTGTTGCATCTGGCCGAGCCGCATGGCCTGATGGGCGATGTGAAACTCCAGCAACTGGCCTTTCTCTGCGAGCTGCAACTGTTCGGCAAGGGGCTCAAGGGCCTGCACTTCGAGTTTTTCCGCTATGCCTACGGCGCGTTCAGCAAGGACCTGGACAACGACCTGCTCTCGCTCCGCCGCAAGGAACGGATCGAAAATTTCAGCCCCACCGACAAGGTCGAGCCGGTCCTGCAGATTCTCAAGGATGCGATCGCCGGGGTGGAGACGAACGAGCGGGTGATCGAGATCGTCGACGCCGTGGTCGGCACCTATGGACCTAAGGGCAGCGGCGCGATCACTCAGTCGGTGGAAGCCGTCGAGATTTCCGTGCCGGAACAGCTGGAGTTCAAACTGGCCATCCGGGATATTTCCTTCCACTCGACCCTGTTGGTCCCGTCCCGCATCGAGGTCCAGGGCGAGTTCGCACTTCCGCCGCCGGTGTTGGCCAAGCTCAACGTTGCCTTGGGATACTAAAGAGAGTGGTGAGTGCAGAAGGCAGAAAGCAGAATGCAAAAGCGGAGGGACAGCGGTCTTTGCTGCATCGGTCTGCCCGCATCGTTCCTTGTTCAGCTTGACAGTCGGTACAGCTCGCCGTATTTCTGTTCCAGGTAGGCCAAAAATGGTTCGGGGCTCAGGGGAGTTCCGGTCACGCGCCGGATCAGGTGGTCGGCGGTGAAGGTGCGGCCCCACCGATGGACCTTCTGGTTGAGCCACTTTTTCAGCACGGTGAGCCGACCCGCTGCAATCTCCTCCTCCAACCCCTGGATGTCCCGCCGCGCCTGTTCGTATAACTGCACGGAGTAGAGGTTCCCCAACGCATAGGTCGGGAAGTAGCCGATCGCGCCCAACGACCAGTGGACGTCCTGCAGCACCCCTTCGGCGTCCGTCGGCGGGGCAAGCCCCAGGTAGTCGCGCATCTTGTCGTTCCACGCGGCCTGCAGGTCCTCCACGGCGATCTGGCCTTCGATCAGATCCCGCTCGATCTCGAACCGCAGCATGATGTGCAGGTTGTAGGTCAGCTCGTCGGCCTCCACCCGGATGAGCGAGGGGGTTACGCGGTTGATGGCTGCATAAAACCGATCCGGCTCCACGGCCTTCAGCTGCTCGGGGAAGAGCTGTTGCAGCAGCGGGTAGAAACAGCGCCAGAAGGGACGGGAGCGGCCCACGCAATTTTCCCAGAGCCGCGATTGGCTCTCATGGATGCCGAGGGAGAGGGCCTCGCCCAACGGAGTGCCGTAGCGCTCCTGGTCCAGGCCCTGATCGTAGAGACCGTGCCCGCCTTCGTGGACGCAGCTGAACAGGCAGGCGGAAAACTCCTTTTTGTAGACACGCGTGGTCACGCGCACGTCGGTGGGGTGAAAGGAGGTGGTGAACGGATGGGCCGACAGGTCCAGGCGCCCCCGGTCGAAATCGTAGCCCATGGCGGTCAGCACCAGCTTGCCGAACTCCATCTGGCGGGTGGGATCGTAAGTCTGGAAGAGCAAGGCATCGTCGACGGCTGCGCGGCTCTTCAGCACTCGGTTGAGCAGCGGGACCAGCCTGGCTTTCAAGGTCGCAAAGAGCGGGGTCAGCGCGGCCACGGTGGCGCCAGGCTCGTAGGTGTCCAGCAGCGCATCGTAGGGCGAGTCCCGGTAGCCCAGGTACCGGGTCTCTTCCAATTTGAGCGCGACGATGGTGCGGAGGCTCGGCAGGAACCGCGCAAAGGAATTCTGCCCCCTCGCCTCGGCCCAGACTTGCTGGGCCAGCGAACATTCCCGTCCCAGCCGTTTGACGAAGTCGGAGGGGAGCTTCCTGGCGCGGCTGAAATCACGCCAGACCTCGCGCAGCAATGAACGGGAGGGTTCGTCCCAGGCGTCGCCCGGTTGGTCCCTAGCCTGGCCGGTCGCCGGGTCGATCCATTGCATCAGCAGGGCTTCGACCTCCGGCGAGACCAGCTTGTCATGGGCCAGGCCTTGCAGCGTGGCCAGTTGGTCGGCCCTGGCCGGCCCGCCACCGGGCGGCATGTAGGTTTCCTGGTCCCAGGACAGGAGCGAGGCGGCGCTGTTGAGGTGCTGCACCTCGCGGAGCCGCGCAATGAGAGGTTCCAATGTCGCAAGCGTCTTCACCGGTCTATCTCCCTGTCGAATATGCCCAGAGGGCTATGATGCGCGGCGTCCCTGAGCCGTTGTAATCGGGATGAGGGCGTGCGGTCCGTGATGCTCCGGTGGGGCAGCTCGCCTGTGTCTCCGGTGAGGGAGGGCAATAAATTCGAGCGCGCGACCGAACGGTGTAGGAGGCCTGTCTTCCGCCGGCGTCGAATGTTCGACCGATCGCACAGGTTATCGGCCCGACGACGCCCCTTCGCCGCTGCGTCGCTCAACGATCTTGAGCACGCGCTGGGCCGGCTCGATTCTCTGCCCGGCGGCGAGTGTCAGATAGCGGCGGGCTTTACCGTCGTCGCGCTGCACGCCTTTTCCGAACGCATACATCGCGCCGAGCGTGTATTGCGCTTGCCCGTTGCCCCTTGCGGCTAATCTTTCCAGCCCCCCTTCCGCCTGTCGATACCATCGCTCGGCTTCATGTCGGTTCCCCATGCGCCACAATGTCGTGGCCAACCGGTATTGCGAAAAGGGCTCGCCCTGCTCGGCACGATGCCGTAGCTGTTCCAATGGGCCGCTCGGCGGTCGTCTGGGTGTGGCAACCGGGCCAGGCGCCGAGCGCTCGGTCGAATCGGGAGTGTCGATCAGCTGGGGCGCCCGAGGCGCGGCGGCCGCAGGTATCGGAGGTGCGGCGGAGAGGGCATCCGGGGTGACGGGGAATGCCGGTTCGGCGCCCGCTTTTTTGTTGTAAGCGGCGAGATGCCCCTCGGGAACCGGAGCGACTGGATGCGTCGCGCCGGTCATAGAGTTGGTATCTGTGGGCGGTTGATCAGGCTGAGTCTCCGGCTTCGGCATGGGCGGTTTGGTGGCGGGGCCTTTTGTGGGGGCGGATTCCCGTCGCGCCAGTTCTTCCGGCGGGGGCCCGTCTCCCGGTTCCGTCGTCTGCTGGGGCGGCGCCGATGGGTCGATGAGCCAGCCGGCCGCTATGAGGCCGAGCAGCACCAACCAGACTATCGGGGGGAGAGATTTAGGGGGGCGCCTGCCACGGTCGCTGGTCGACGGCAGGATCAGCCCGGGGTAACTCTGCTGAGCCATGGAGGGGCCCTGAGGGCGTGTTAACGGTAGTCGATATTTGACGAAACCCCTGCGCGGTGCAGTGATTGTTGCGAGACAACCACCAGCCACACCAAGGGAGGAACCGCTTTTTGAGAAGACTAGCCCAAATGACATGGCAAGGCAAGGTGAAAGGTAGGTGATTCTCAATCGTCTCGCATCGGAGAAGGGATGCGAGCCAGCGAGTGTTTTTGCAGGAAGATTGAGGGGGGCTATTCAGAAGACATCGGAAATCGCTTGACGCGGCATCGGGGGCTTGTTATAGCCCCTAGCCCATGCAGAAACCTTCCGAAGCGGCGGCCCATGCCGCGCTGATTTCGGCCGCGGTCCTGTGGGGCGGGTCGATCGTCGCCCAGAAGATGGCGCTGGCCTCCTTTTCGGCGGTCGAGGCGTCGGTCCTGCGCGATCTCGGAGGGCTGGCGATCCTCCTGCCTTTATGGTGGTGGCAGGAAGGGACGCTGGCTTGCCTGAGCCGGCGCGATCTTTGGATGCTCGCGCTCCTCGGCCTGGGTGTCCTGGGCAATCACCTGTTGATTCTCTTCGGTCTCCGATACATCGGCGGGGCTGCGGCCGGCGTCATTATCGGCTCGAGCCCCGTGGTGACCGCGCTCCTGTCCTCGGTCTTGATTCAGGATGTGCCGCTGCGTGCCGTCTGGGCCGGCGCCCTCCTGTCCTTTGCCGGCGTGGGCTTGGTCTCGGCCGCCGGGTTCAGCGGCGTCGGAGCCCAACCCTTGGTCGGCGGGGTCCTGGTGTTTCTCGGTGTGGCCAGTTGGGCGCTCTACAGCATCGGCAGCCGGACGGTCATGGATCGGCTGTCGGCCTTGACCGTCAACTGGACGACCTTGCTGGTGGCGACGCTGCTGCAGGTGCCGTTGTTGTGGATGGACCGCAAGATGACGGAGACCGGCGTGGCCTCCGTTTCGTCGGCCGATTGGCTGGCCTTGGGCTATCTGGTGCTGTTCGCCACGGCCGTGGCCCAACAGGCTTGGCTCTTCGGTGTGAAGGGGATCGGGCCGTCGAGAGCCTCCGTGCTCGGCAACCTGACCCCCGTCGCCGCCGTCGGCTTGTCCGCGCTCATCCTGCAGGAAACGGTCGGGATGGTCGAACTCATCGGCATCGGACTGATCCTGGCCGGTGTCTGGTTCGTCAAGCGGCAATCGGCCCGGTCGGCCTCGGACTAGCGCGGCCGCCGTTTTTTTTGTGTCCTTCCGCTCGATTGAGGTATGATGCGCCCTTATGAGCGACGCAGAAGCGCTGTTGAAAACCAAGATGGAGGAAGTCACCCGCGCGAACCAGGAATTTTATGAGGCGTTCGAAAGCCTGGACGTGGCGCGGATGGATCGGATTTGGGCCCAGCAGGAGTATGTCACTTGCATTCATCCCGGGTGGACCCTGCGGGCCGGCTGGCCCGCGGTGAGGGACTCCTGGGTGCTGATCTTCAACAACACCTTCGCCATGACGTTCGAACTGACCGAGATCCAGATTCAGGTGGCGGGGGACGTGGCCTGGGTGGTCTGCACCGAGCAGATCACGAGCCGGCAGGGGGAGCAGCCGCAGGGCAGCCGGGTGCTTGCGACCAATCTGTACGAGAAGACCGGAGACCGGTGGCAAATCATCCACCACCACGGGTCTCCCGTGATGGAATGACCTTACTCGGCGGCGATGGTGGTGCTCCACTCGGCCAGCACGGCATCGCGCTCGTCCATGGTCATGGCCGCGTACTTGTGAAACATGGCGGGGCCTTTCCTACGCCGCCATGTGACGAAGCTGAGAAAATGTTCCTTGCAGAGACCTCCGGTTCCCGCCGGCGCATAGACCCGGAACGTGCAATTGCCCACCAAACAAGTTTCATGATTCATAGCAGGGTTCCCAACTGATAAAGCCGACAGATGTTCCTCAGTATGCCGAACCCATTGTGGAGAATGCAACCGCTTGGCCGTGCTTGCGTGACGGCGTGGCGGGCCTCTAGTCGAGCCGCTCGATGGTGACGATCGCCTTCGCGACGGTGCGGGTCTGGATCGGACTCGTCTTGTTGTCGGTCTGTCAGGGCTGCGTCTCGGACTCCCGCCGGGACCTCCCTGCTGCCGGCCCCTTTGCCGGGCCGACGGCTTCGGCTGAGGGTCTGTTGCCGCAGGGCGTCGCGGCCGGCGACGTGACCGACCGTTCCGTGGCGATCTGGTTCAGGACCGATGGACCGGCTCAAGTGCAGGTGGCCTGGGTGTCGGAAGGACAGCCCAAGCAGGAAGGAGTGTCGGCCGTCTTCACAACCGTCGGCGACCGGGATTTTACGCAGACGGTCCGGTTGGAAGGGTTGGCTCAGGCCACGGGCTACCGGTATCGGGTGTTGGTGGCCGGGCCCTATGACCGTCCGTTCGGAGAGAACGCCCGCGAGGGCGGGCAAGGCCGCTTCGAGACCGCCGCGGCGCCGGATCGTGCGGAGCCCGTGACCTTTGTCTGGAGCGGGGATCTCGGCGGGCAGCAACGCTGTCGCCGGGAGCGGTTCGGCTATCCCATCTTCGACGTCATGCACCGGACGCACCCCTCGTTTTTTGTGTTCCTCGGAGACATCATATACGCAGACGATCGCTGCCCTGCGCCGCCGAACGAACCGGGCGGGGATTTCCTCGCCGCGACGCTGGATGACTATCGGGGCAAGCACCGGTATCAGCGGGGCGATTGGTTTCTCCAGCGATTTCTCGCCTCGGTGCCGGTCTATGTGATCTGGGATGACCACGAGGTGCGCAATAATTTTTCGGGGCTCTCCGATCCGCTGATGCCGGCCGGCCGTCAGGCGCTGCTCGAATACTGGCCGATTGTCGCTCCATCCGAGGATCCGACCAGGCTCTATCGCAAGGTTCGCCATGGGGCGGATCTGGAACTGTTCATTCTGGACACCCGGCAATATCGGAGCAACAATGCCGAGCCAGACGGGCCCGGCAAGACGATGCTCGGAGTGGCCCAACGGGAATGGCTGGTGAAGGGATTAACGGAGTCCACGGCCACGTGGAAAGTCATTGCGACCAGCGTCCCGCTTTCCAACCCCAAGGGCGGGAGCAAGCTGGTTCCGGGCAACGACAGCTGGGCCAGGGGCGTGGACGGGAGCGGGTTTCAGACGGAACTCCGGGCGATCGTCCAGGCCATCCTGAGCCGACGCATCACGAACCTCGTCTGGCTGGCCGGGGATGTCCATTTTGCTCAAGTCAATGTCTACGATCCGGACGGGGACGGGAAGCCGGATTTTCATGAATTCATCTGCGGCCCGCTTTCGGCGGCGCCTGGAAAGCCGACTCAACCCAATCCCGACTTGGCGGCCACCACGCTCTATACCGAAGGCCACTTTCAAAATTTCTGTCGGGTAGCGATCAACGGGCCGACGTTGCGTCTCGAAGTCTTCGACGAGGCCGGACGTGCCCGCTTCACCCACGTGCTGCGAGGCATCGCCCCATAAGGCCCTTGCAATGGGCGGCAGACTCCAGGTACCGTAACGGCCTGAGCGCTCCGTGTACACAGGCAAGAAGAGACCAGCGGTTCCGACCGCGCCGGCGGCGGATCGCGGAATTATTTCGAAAGGAGACCGGTTGTATGGGTAGTGTGACGACGGTGGCAGGAGTCTTTGAGGCGGTGCAGCAGGCGGCGGTGGACGCGACGGGTCCGGATGAAAAGGCGTTGCAGCTCGATTACGATGCCCTCAAGAAAAATATCGAGGCGGCGCTGGGCGACCGGAAGATCGCGCTGCTCCACATCAACAAGTACCTGCCGGAAGGCTATGAAGAGCAGGGGCGTTTTAATCTTGCGGTACTCACGGCGGGGAATGTGCTCTATGACATGGTGATCGGCGACTCCTACTTCCGGTACGACGTCGTTTCGGCCCGCGATCTCGACAAGGTCCAGGTGATCGACGCAGTCTGGGACAACCGGGAAAAACGTCAGGAGGAACCGTTCCTGAGTCTCCGCCTGATGCACGGGGAAGAGGCGCATCTGCTCCTGGCCCTCGACGACGCGGCCAGGAAGAGCCTGTTTGCGTTTGCTGCCGCCGTCGCTGCCGCGCGCAATCCGGAACGGTAGGCGTCCGGCTCCCTCCCGGTGATCGGCGATGCGTAATCTGGGACAGTCCACCATCCTGCGGTCGATGACGTGGCTGGTGGTTGTCTTGGCGGTGGCGGCTACGGCCGATTTGGTCGAGGATGCCCTTTGCGAGGTCGACGAGGCGGCAACCGCCGAGGAGGAGGTCCAGGCAGGGGCTGCCGACGACGCGACCGTGCCCTCTCCGCGCCTCGCCGGTTCAGGGCTGTCGCATCATTCCTGCGTCCTGATGTGTGTGCCTGCGTCCGCTGCTGCAGATTTCAATGGGTCCGCACAGACCGCCCGTTCTCGCGGGCCGGTCTGGATTCATGGGCCTCCCTGGGCTGCTTCTTCCCGACCGACGTTGACCTCCTTGCCGCTCCGCATCTGAAACGATCTTTCCGTTTCGACACCACCAGTCCGTCAATCTGAATCATTGGTTGTGATCCGGCGGTTGGTTTCCGGATCAGGAGTCATCCATGGGGAGAATTTCCTTCATTCTGCGTTGCCTTGCGGCTTGTGCCGGCCTGCTGCTCGGCAGCCGCTTGTGTCAGGCGGAGGTCCAGACGCCCGAGGCGCGCTTCATTGTCCGGAGCGACGTGACCGGAATCATCCACACCAAGCCCGAGACGATTCTGGAGCTGCTGCCCAGGCCGGTCCCGGACCATTTCAACGATCAGGAGGTCAAGGAGTTCGAACGGCGCGTCAGAAATCTCGCCATCTTCGATGCGGTGCAGGTCTCGGTTGTCGATCAGGTATTGGTCGTGGTCGTTCGTGAGAAGTTCACGTTGGCCCCGATCGTGAACTTCTCCACCGGAAAAACCAATCAGGACATCGATGTGACGGCGGGCGCCGGTGAATACAACATCGGCGGGGAGGCCACCAAGCTGGCGGCCATCTTCCGGTATAACCAGCGGCGTCCGAACTTCGAACTGGCGATGGCGCAGCACAGTTTCCATCCGACCCGCTGGGCAAAGGAAGCGAATTTGTTTCTGGCCAGCTCCGCGTTCCGCTTCCAGGATTCCTCGGCCGGGTGGCACCGTGACCGACTCGGCGGCGAACTCGAATGGAAAAGCCCCTATCGGTACGGTTCTCCATTGCGCTATGAAATCGTGCTGCGCGCGTATCGCGAGTTCATCGCAGACGCCTCCATCCAGGCCCCGCCCAGCGGGTATTTCATCGGCATCGCCCCCGAACTGATTTGGGATCGGTATCATTGGCATGACCTGGTGCCCAGCGGGTACCGGCTGACCCTGGAACTCAGGCCCGGGTACTTCCTTGGACCGAATCAGAATCGCCACGAAGGGCGGCTCCGGTATCTCCAGGGGGTGCCGCTCGGCCAGCAGACGGTGCTGATGCTCAATGGCGTGGCCGAGGCCGTGAATGCGGGGAACGTCAACCATAGCGTGCTTATCGGCAGCCAAGCGGGAGTCAGAGGTCTCGCCGATAACTTGTACCGAAACCGGGCTCAGAGCTATCTCAACACGGAACTGCGCCACGCCGTGTCGATCGGGCCGCGCTGGGCAGTCCAGGGCGTTGTCTTTTCCGATCTCGCCTTGTTTCAGGGGATGGGGCAGGATGGGAGTACCCGCGGCTGGACCGGTGCAGCCAATGTCGGCGGCGGGGTTAGGATCATCCCCACCTGGCTGACGTCCACCCTGCTCCGGGTGGACGTGGCCCGGCTCTTGGCCCCGACCGACGCCTGGTT
Source organism: Nitrospiraceae bacterium (assembly GCA_005799365.1). Lineage (GTDB taxonomy): Bacteria > Nitrospirota > Nitrospiria > Nitrospirales > Nitrospiraceae > SYGV01. Next base: position 2,021 of record SYGV01000118.1, on the reverse strand, counting down.
GGTGCAGACGGCCATCGCCCAGTACTTCTAGCCTGTCGGTTTCGAGAACCGGGGTTGAGAGAAGGGAGAGGTTAGGCGCGGGAATAAAACGGCAGGGCTTGGACCGTGGCCTCATGCCGCCGGCCGTCGATCTCGACGGTCAGGGCCGTGCCGGGCTGGATGAAGTCCCGCAAGGGGAAGCCGAATGCGATGGGTTGGCCGAGCGTCGGCGAGAGGGTGGCGCTGGAGACCCAGCCCACCTCGCGGTCGCCGCTGAAGAGTTTGGCGCCATGCGGCGGGACGGTGGAACCCTTCAATGCCAGGCCGGCTAGGCGGCGACGCACGCTCCCGTAGGTATCCATCCTGGCGACGACCTCCTGCCCCGGATAGCATCCTTTGCTTAGGCTGAACGCAATCCCCTCCAGATTGGCCTCCGGCGGGACGATCTCCTCGGTGAGGTCCTTGCCGACTCTCGCAAGACCCGCCTCCAGGCGCAAGGATTCGCGGGCCTGCGTGCCGAAGAGGGTGAGGCCCATCGGTGCGCCGGTTTCCGACAACCGCTCCCAGGCGGCTGCGAGGCCGTCGGCGGGAATCAATATCTCGATATCGGTTTCGCCGGTCTCTTCCGTCCGAACCAGGAGGGCCTGCTGCCCTCCGATTTCTTGACCGGTACAATTCAGAGATGTGAGGCCTGTGACATCGGCGCCGAAGGCGGTTTTGATGAGGTCCGCTGCGCGCGGGCCGCTCACGAGCAGCTGTCCCCACGTGTCCGCGCAGTTCTCCAGCTTGGCCTTGGTGCCGTAGAGGAGAAACTTGCGGAGAGCCTGGAGAGTCGCATCCCCGATTTCGCCGACATCTTCAAGCAGCAGCGCGTCGGCCAGGGCGTAGACGCGGAAATAGGCCAGCATCTTGCCCTTGTGGTTGAGAAAGCTGGAATAGAGGCCATGTCCGGGGGTGAGCGGCAGGATGTCGTTGCTGATCAGGCTTTGCAGCCACTTCACCCGGTCGTCGCCGGTCACGCGCAGTTTGCCGCGATGCGACAGATCGGCGAGCCCCACGCCGCGGCGCACGGCCAGGTGCTCGGCCGCTGTGTCTCCATAATGAGCGGGCATCTCCCAGCCGGCGGCTTCGGCCATCACCGCGCCGCTGGTGAGGTGCGCGTCATGCAGTCGGGAGTGTTTCATGGTTTTGGCTAACAGGCTCAAAGTTTAATAGTCTGAAAGTTCGAAAGTCTGAAAGTCGGGTCATCCTAAGGCTTTATAACTTTTCGACTTGCGAACTGTTCGGCTGAATGACTTCCTCCACCAGCTCTCGCGTCCGCGACGAGAATTCGTTGCGTGAGACGATCTTGGTCACGCCCAACTCCTTGGCCCTCTGCCAGGTCTCCACTTCCTCGTGGTTGACAAAGGCCAGCACGGGCAGGGAGGGCAGTTGGGAGTCGGCCTTCAGCTGAGCGAGGGCCTGCAACCCGTCCAGCCCCGGATCGTTCATGTTCAGGACCAGCGCCGCCGGGCGCAACGCCTGCGCCTTGGCCGGCACCTCGTCCTGCGTGCGAGCCCGTTCGATCGTGTAACCACCGGCCCGCAGGGCATCGCGCAGCTTGGCGTAAAAGAAGATGTCGTTGACGGCCACGAGCACCGTCTTCCCCGTCGGTGCCGCGCTCAATTGATACCACCGCGATGATGAACGATGAATGATGCGTGGTGAATGGACAATGTCTGTCCGGTCATCCTGCTGCCTTCATCATTCCGCATTGTTAGTTGAGCATTCCGATGAGGCGTCCCAGCGCGCGTTTAGCGAGGGCATAGTCGGGATTGAGGGTCAGCGCCTGTTTGTAGGCATCGATCGCCTTGTCCCACAATCTCTTCCGTTCAAAGACGCGTCCCAGGTTGAGGTGGGGAAAGGCGGGGCTTTCGTAGCGTCTGGCTTGCATGGCCCGTTCGAACCAGGGGATGGCTTCGTCGAACTGGCCTTTTTCGATCAAATAGGCCCCGATGTCGTTGTAGGGGTTGCCGAACTCCGGGTCCATCTCGATGGCCCGG
>SYGV01000117.1 GCA_005799365.1 Nitrospiraceae bacterium | reverse complement strand
GGATGTCGGCGAGCCCTTTGTCACGGTGCGTCATGATCGAGAGCGATGCGTTTTGCCAGGCGTTGCAGGACATCGGGTTCGACTTCTTCACGGGTGTGCCGGATGTGCTGCTGGCTGGCGTGATCGAGACGTTGATCGAGCGGCGGCTCTACACGCCCGCGGTCCGGGAAGATGAAGCCGTGGCCATGGCGGCCGGCGCCTTCATGGCCGGCAAGGTCCCGGCGGCGCTGATGGCGAATGCCGGCCCGGGGAACAGCCTGAATACGCTGGCCTCGCTGAACCTGCTCTATCGCCAGCCCTGTCTGCTGATCATCGCCTGGCGGGGCTTCGAGGGAAAAGACGCGCCGGAGCACCTTGTCATGGGCCGGACCGTGACGCAGGTGCTGGAGACGGTCCGTATTCCCCACCGGACCCTGTCGGAGCAGACGGCTTCCGATGATTTCCGATGGATCGCGCAGACGTTCATGAAGGAACGGATTCCGGTCGCGCTGCTGCTGAAAAGCGGCGTGGTGCGGGGAATTCAGCCGTGAACAGGTGATGCGTCATGGGTGATGCGTGAAGGGTAGAGAGGCAGACGCGATGGGGCCAAGGAATTCATCACTCATCACTGATCACCCATCACTGTGGGGCGAAGGATGAGACCCGAAGAGGGCACCATGCAGAGCCGGGCCAGGGCGATCCAAGCCCTGTTGGACCTGGTCAGCGATCAGCCGGTCATCATCTGCAACGGGTTTGCCTCGCGGGAAGCCTTCAAGGTGAAAGACCGTCCCGAGAATTTCTACATGACCGGCTCCATGGGTATGGCGGCGGCGATCGGGCTGGGGGTGGCGTTGAACAAGCCGCAGAAAAAGGTCGTGGTGCTGGACGGCGACGGGAACGTGCTGATGGGCCTGGGTACGCTGGCGACGGTGGGTGCGCTGAAACCGAAAAACTTCATTCACGTGGTCCTGGACAACGAAGTCTACGGGAGCGGGGGCAACCAGCCCTCCTATTCGCGGGTCGTGAAACTGGACCAGGTCGCCAAGGCCGCCGGCTACGTGAACGTGGAGCGGGTGCGCGAGCGGGAGGACCTGGTCTACGAGTTCAAGGACATGCTGGGCAAGGACGGGCCCAGTCTGTTGCTGGTCAAGATCACCGAGCAAGTGGAAGACGTGCCGTGGGTCTCGCTCCCGCCGGCCCAGATCGCCGAACGATTCCGGAAAGCCATCGAATAGACAATGCAGAAGTATGAACGCGGAATGATGAATGTGCGAGGGGGCATCGGGCCCGGCGTTCATCGCTCAGCACTCACCATTCATCGTTTCGCATAGGTGTTTGATGATTCTGTTAAGCCCCGGCCCGGTCAATGTCTCGGCGCGCGTGCGCGCGGCGCTGCAACGTCCCGATCTCTGCCACCGGGAGTCCGAGTTTGCGGACCTCATGCAAGGGATCAGGCGAAAGCTGGTTCAGGCGTTCGTGCCGGGGGCGGAGGCGGACTATACCGCGGTGCTCCTGACCGGCTCGGGCAGCGCGGCCGTGGAAGCGGCGGTGCTCTCCTCGCTCCCGAACGGCAAGCGGGCGCTGGTGATCAACAACGGAGCTTACGGCGAGCGGCTTGCTTCCATCGTTGGCGTGCACCGGTTGGGCGTCGCGGAGTTCAAGCTGGATTGGGGAACCAGGCCGGACCCGGAGAAGTTGCGGCTGGCGCTGCGCCAGCACCCGGAAGTCCACGTGGTCGCGATGGTGCACCACGAGACCACGACCGGCCTCATCAATCCCGTGAAGGACATGGCCGAGGTGGCCGACAGCCTGAACCGCGTCTTTGTCCTGGACTCGGTCAGCGGCCTGGGTGGGGAAGAACTCGATGTGGCCGGGCCGCACCTCTACATGGTGGCCGGTACGGCTCATGACTGTCTCCAGGGGGCGCCAGGCGTGTCCTTTGTGTTGGTGCGCAAGGGGTTCATGGAGCGGATGAAGGCCTATCCAAAACGGTCCTGGTATCTGCACCTGCCCCATTACTATGAAGACGCGGAGAAGGGGAGCAGCCCCGTCACCCCCGCGGTGCAAGTCTTCTACGCCTTCGACGAAGCGCTCAACGAATTGTTGGAGGAGGGGGTGCCCACCCGGATCCAGCGGTACAAGAACGCTGCGGCCATGATCCGGAAAAAGATGGACGAACTGGAGATGAAACCGGTTCTTCCGGCGGAACTCCAGTCCAACAGCCTCACGGCCTATCATCTGCCGGACGGAGTGACCTACCAGATGCTCCACGACAAGCTGAAGGAGCGGGGCTACGTCATCTATCCGGGGCAGGGTCTCTTGGACGGGAAGATCTTTCGCGTGGCCAACATGGGCGCCTTGACCGAACAGCAGATCGACGGATTCCTCACGGCTTTCCAGGGCACGATACGCACGATCGCGGCCCGATGACGGCTGTCCGAGCCGACGCGCCGTCGGCGGCGCATTCTCCTCGCGCGCGCCTCTTTTCCGAACATTTACAGGACTCAACTGGATTGTTAGGATACCGGCCGTCATGAGTCTGGCGATGAAAGGTCTCTGGGCCCTGGTGGCATCGGTCTGCGCGCTGGCCTTCGGCTTCGTCACGGGCCTGGTCAATCCGGGCGAAAAGGTGAACGGCCTTTGGCTGGTCGTGGCGGCGGCCTGCTTCTACGTCCTCGCCTTTCGCTTCTACGCCCGGTTTCTGGCGCGCCGGGTCATGGAACTGAACGACGAGCGGGTGACGCCGGCCCACCGGCTGAAGGACGGTAAAAACTTTTATCCGGCGAACAAGTATGTGCTGTTCGGCCATCACTTTGCGGCGATCGCCGGGGCCGGCCCGCTGTTGGGCCCGGTCCTGGCGGCCCAGTTCGGCTACCTGCCCGGCTTTCTCTGGCTCGTGATCGGCGCCGTGCTGGCCGGGGCGGTGCAGGACTTCATCATCCTCGTGGCCTCGATGCGGCGGAACGGCCGCTCCCTCCCGGAGATCGCGCAGGACGAGGTCGGGACCGTCACCGGGGCGACGACCGCCGTGGCGGTGCTGTTCATCGTGGTCGTGGCGCTGGCCGGGCTGGGCCTCGCCGTCGTCAACGCCTTGTATCGGAATGCCTGGGGGACGTTCACGATCGCCATGACGGTGCCCATCGGGTTCCTCATGGGGTTCTACCTGCAGAAATTCCGTCCGGGCCGCGTGGGTGAGATGACCCTCATGGGTGTCGTGCTGCTCCTGCTGGCCGTCTGGGGCGGGCGCCTCGTGGCTCAGTCCGATCTGGACGGCTGGTTCCATTTCGAGCGGCCGACGCTGGTATGGCTCCTGGCCGGCTACGGGTTTCTCGCCAGCATCCTGCCGGGCTGGATGTTGCTGGACCCGCGCGGCTACCTCTCCACCTTCATGAAGATCGGCGTGGTCGTGCTCCTGGCGGCCGGGGTGATTGCGATGGCCCCGGTCATCGCAATGCCGCGGGTCACGGCCTTCGTGCACGGAGGCGGGCCGATCATTCCCGGGACGCTCTTTCCGTTTCTCTTCATCACGATCGCCTGCGGCGCCATCTCCGGGTTCCATTCGCTGGTCTCGTCCGGCACGACGCCCAAGATGATCGCGCGGGAGTCCTACTCCATCGTGGGCTACGGGGCCATGTTGATGGAAAGCTTCGTGGGCGTGATGGCGCTGATCGCCGCCTCCGTTCTGATGCCGGGGGATTACCTGGCGATCAACACGATGCTCTCGCCGGAGGCCCTGGCGGCCATGGGCCTCCCTGTTTCGCGGATCGAGGACCTGTCCCGCCTTGTCGAGTCGGATGTGGCTGGGCGGCCCGGCGGGGCCGTGTCGCTGGCGGTCGGGATGGCGTCGATTTTTTCCGGCCTTCCCGGCATGGCGCACTTGATGGCCTACTGGTACCAATTCGCGCTCCTGTTCGAAGCCCGGTTCATCCTCACCACGATCGACGCAGGCACCCGCGTGGCCCGCTATCTGGTGCAAGAGATGGGCGGGCGCGTTTATCGGCCCCTGCGCCGGATTTCCTGGTGGCCCGGCGTGCTGGCCAGCAGCGCCCTCGTGGTGGGGGCCTGGGGCTATCTGATCGGGACCGGCAGTATCTCGACGATCTGGCCCATGTTCGGGGCAGCGAACCAACTGCTCGGCACCCTGGCCCTCTGCATCGGGACGACAGTCTTGATCAAGATGCAGAAAGCCCGGTATCTGTGGATCACGATCGGGCCGATGCTGTTCGTCGGCGCCATAACGTTGACCGGCTGCTACGAACTGGCCTTCTTGTTCCTGCACAAAGCGGCGGCTGCCGGTGTGTCGGAGCCGGTGTTGCCCCTCTATCTGGATGCGGCACTGGTGGGGGCGGTGGCCCTGTTGGCAGTGATCGTGCTGGCGGACAGTCTGCGTCAGTGGTATGGCTATCTGGTGGAAGGCAAGCCCTGTACGAGCAGCGAGGTGCTGGTCGGACCGGGCGGCGTGCCGTTGGGCGGGGCCTCCCCGGCCCACGGGGAGGGGTTGCGGATTACGATTGATCGGTGTTGCTGATCAAGAAGCTGTCAGCCGTTAGCCGTCGGCAGTCAGCTTGTGGAGTGGACCGGTTCAGAGGCTGAAAGCTGATGGCTGACAGCTGAGAGTTAAGGAGGTTCTATGGCTGATCAGAATTCGTTCGACGTGGTGTCGCAGCTCGACATGCAGGAAGTGAAGAACGCAGTGGAGCAGGCCACGAAGGAAATCCGCCAGCGCTTCGACTTCAAGGACTCCAAGACCGAGCTCACGCTGACGGAAAAGGACAAGACGCTGGTCGTGGTGTCGGACGACGAGTACAAGCTCAAAGCGGTCCTGGAGATCCTGAAAGCCAAGTTCGTCAAGCGCAACGTGTCGTTGAAAGCCCTGACCTACGGAGCCGTGGAGCCGGCGCTGGCCGGAACGGTGCGGCAGACGATCACGCTGCAAAGCGGCATCGCCTCCGACAAGGCCAAGGAGATCAGCCAGGCGATCCGCGACGGGAAATTCAAGGCCCAGGCGCAGATCCAGGGGGATCAGGTGCGGATCCAGAGCAAGAGCCGGGATGAACTGCAGGCGGTGATCGCATTCTTGAAACAGAAGGACTTCGGCATTGATTTGCAATTCATCAACTACAGATAGGCTCCTGCCTCGGGCATGACGATGCCGACCTGCTTCCGAGGCCTGCTCTCCGCCTGCTGTCTGCTGGCGTCGCTGTGCCTCTCCGGCTGCGGGCGAAGCGACGCGATCGTCGTGATCACGCCGCACCCGGCCAATCCGAACATCCTCTACGTCGCGACCAACGATTACATCTACAAGACGCGCGACGGCGGCGAGACCTGGGAGAACCTCTCCAAAGGCATGAGCCACTCGCGCGTGATCTCGATGGCCGTCGATCCCGCCTATCCCGCCACGGTTTATGCCGGCACCAAGGGGGATGCGGTCTTCAAGAGCTACGACGGGGGGCAGCGCTGGGTCTCGCTGCGGGCCGGGCTGGAGGATGTGACGATCACCTCGGTGGTCAACCAGTTCGTGTTCGACCCGGCGGAGCCGGCCCACATCTTTGTTGCGACCACGATGGGGGTCTTCGAGACGCAGAATGCCGGCGAACAGTGGCAGAAGCGCATGGACGGGATGAAGGAAGTGTTGATGGTCGTAACGCTGGCGCTGGACCCGACGAGGCCCCAGGTCATGTATGCGGGTACCAGCGGGGGCGTGTACAAAACCGTCAACGGCGGCAAGGGGTGGAAAAAAGCCAACAACGGCCTCGTGCCGCCGGAAGTGCTCAAGTCCTCCCGCGCCTTGGGCGTGACCGTCATGCAAGTGGACCCCTATGCGCCCGATACGGTCTATGCCGCCACCCTGAACGGGATCTACCGGTCCCGGGACCAGGCCCAGTCCTGGACGCGCATCGCCCAGTCGCTTCCGGACCAGATGATCAGCGCCCTGTTGCTGGATCGGGCGCAGCCGGGCACGATCTATGTCGCCAGCCGCGAGGGGGTGCATCGGAGCAGGGACCGAGGCGAGACCTGGCAGGCGTTGAATCAAGGACTGGCCACGCTCAACGTCCGTTCGTTGGTGCAGAGCCAGGTCGATCCGAAGGTCTGGTACGTGGGCACGAACGGGAGCGGGCTCTACCGGAGCCAGAACGGGGGCGAAAGCTGGACTTCCATGCCGCCTGTGAAGCCGGCAGCCTAAAGAAGAAGTTGTCGGTAAGCGGTTTTCGGTTGTCGGTTTCCTGAACTGACTACTGAGAACTGAATACGGAAAACCTTCTCGCTCGGCTGATGGCCTGTTTGTAGCGGATGACTAGCGCTTGTTCAGATCGGACTGACCGACCGAGGGGCCGGTGGAAGATTGTGCGTTGAGGGAGCTGCCACCCTTGAGGCCTGGGCCGATCTGGCTGTCGCGGTTGAAGCTGGACATGCCCTCGAGTGCCGGACCGGTCTGGCTGGCGTCGTTCAGGCCTGATTGGCCCACACTTTCGGTGCCGGTGCGTGCGGCTTTGTCGAGCGAGGAGTTGCCGGCCGCCGTGCCGACGGCCGCGCTGCTATTGAAAGTCGAGGTGCCTCCGAGGGCCGGGCCCGTTTGGCTTATGTCGTTGAAGCGGGAATCGCCCACGTCCTTTCCCGTCGGGGCGCGGTTCGGTTGAGGAGGCGGCTGGAACTCCCGCTGCAGCGCCGCCTCTTCCTCTTGGAGCTTGCGCCGTGCCCGCCCCGCGGCATCGTAATCCAAGCCCTCCGCCTTTTCAAAGGCCTGGTCGAGCTGCTGGTGTTTCGCCTTCAGGGCGCGTAGGTTGTCCCGCGCCTCGACCACCGGCAGCACCAGCGCTCCGTGTGAGGCGACCAGCGAGAACCGTTGGCCGACCAGTTTGTTCGCCCGTTTGAGAATCTCCCCTGCCGCATAGTCCACGTCGATGCCCTTGGTCATCGCCGGATCGGTCGAGCAGCAGGACATGAATTCGCGGTATCGCTTCAGGAAGGACGCCACCGAAGCTTCGATATTGTCCGGTGTGACGCCAATGTCGGGCCTGGGTTTGGCCGGCTTCTTGTCCGCCTCGGCCTGTTGCTCGGCCTTGGGATCGACCAGCGGCTTGCAGTCTGGGCCAGGCTGGAGTTGGATGATGTCCCCGGTCTTGCCGGTGCAGAGGTACAGGGTCGCTTGCGCGGGCTCCTGAAGGAAGGGCGCAACGCCAGCTCCGGCCAGGACGAGGCCGAGGAGCAGCAGACCGTCTGCCGTCGGGGCATGTCGCATGAGCGCGTCCATCCGCTACCGGCGGGTTCATTCTGCTCGCCGCCGCCGAACAATGTCAAACCGGAGCGGGGTTTGCGCCGGACGGACTGGAGTCGGATCGGGGTGCGCGATGATGCCGCGCGATCTTGAAAGCCGGTTGACGTTGGGATAGGCTGCACCCGCTGTGGCCGCGCAGGCCGACGACGCGCAGGAGGTTCACATGTCGCACGTGTATATCCAGGATGTCGCCGACCATGTCGGGCGGGCGATTACGATCAAGGGGTGGCTGCGCCATCGCCGCTCCAGCGGCAAGATCCATTTCCTCGTCGTGCGCGACGGCACCGGCGACCTCCAGGCCGTCATCAGCAAGGCCACGGTCGGAGACGAGCCGTTTGCCGCGGCGGCGGCCCTGCCCCAGGAGTCCTCGGTGATCCTCACCGGCACCCTCAAAGCCGATGAGCGCGCCCACGGAGGGTACGAACTGGACGTGGCCAAGATCGAGCCGGTGCAGATCGCGGAGCCCTTTCCCATCCAGCCGAAGGAGCATGGCGTCGGCTTTCTGATGGAGCACCGGCACCTCTGGCTCCGGTCCAGCAGGCAGCATGCGGTACTCCGGATTAGACACGAGATCATCCGCGCCTGCCGGAACTTTTTCGACGACCGGGGCTTCACCCTCGTGGACGCCCCCATCTTCACGCCCAATGCCTGCGAAGGCACCACGACCTTGTTCCAGACCGACTACTTCGACGAAAAAGCCTATCTGACACAGAGCGGGCAGTTGTACAGCGAGGCTACTGCCGCGGCCTTCGGGAAAGTCTACTGCTTCGGCCCGACGTTCCGCGCCGAGAAGTCCAAGACGCGTCGGCACCTCATGGAATTCTGGATGGTGGAGCCGGAAGTGGCCTACGCGGAACTGGCCGACATGATGGACCTGGCCGAGGCGTTTCTGTCGCATATCGTCGAGCGAGTGCTGGCGACGAGGCGGGCCGAGCTGGCCGTGCTGGAGCGGGACGTGACCAAGCTGGAACGGATCATCGCGCCGTTCCCGCGCATTACCTATGACGAAGCGGTGGCGCGGTTGCAACAGAAGGGAAATCCGATCCAGCATGGGGACGACTTCGGTGGCGACGAGGAGACGTTGCTCTCGAACGAGTTCGACCGGCCCGTGATCATCCACCGGTATCCCTCGGCCATCAAGGCCTTCTACATGCAGAACGATCCGGCCAGACCGGACCTGGCCCTGTGCATGGACGTGCTGGCGCCGGAAGGCTACGGCGAGATCATCGGCGGCGGGCAGCGCATTCACGAATATGACAAGCTACTCACCAGCATCCGGGAACACAAGCTGCCGGAAGAAGCCTTCCGCTGGTACCTGGACCTCAGACGCTACGGGTCCGTGCCCCACGCGGGCTTCGGCATGGGTATCGAGCGGGCTGTAGCCTGGATCTGTGGCTTGGAGCACGTAAGGGAAACGATTCCGTTTCCTCGGATGCTCTACAAGCTCTACCCGTAGCAAGGCGCTGAAAAAAGCCTCCCGCTTTGTTCTCGTCGCTCGTTCCCCTCAACGTACTTCTCCGGTACGCCTCGTGGCCCTCGCTTTCTGCGGTCGCGCCGGCGGCCTTTGTGAGCGTCTCGTAGGGCTTCATTTCTAGGTGCCAACCTCATCTCGCCGTGCGGCACTTCTCTGTCCGTTTGACTCTCTTCATCTGGCCTGGCACCCTAAGCCGACCTTATCCAGATGCCGGGAGTTTTCTTGTCACTTCTGTGAATTCATAGATATCTGTATCTTATTCATAAACCGTAAAATTTTCTTGACAAGTATATGCATTAGAGTATATTGCGCAAAAAAAGTGGGAAGAAGTGGGGGTTAATGGTTTGTCTGGTGAATATGAGAAAGACCTCCATATTCCGGTGCTGGCTGGGGAAGTTCTTGAGGGGCTGGGGTGCCGGTCCGGAGGCTGCTATGTGGACTGCACCGTTGGCTACGGAGGGCATGCGGCCCTCATCCTGGAGCGCAGCGCCCCTGATGGTGTGTTCATCGGCATGGATCAGGATGAGGCGGCCCTTCGCGCAGCCGGGGAACGGCTGCGGCCCTATGCCGGTCGCGTGCGTCTCGTTCGGGGAAATTTTCAAGAGCTGAAGCAACAGTTATGCTCAATAGGCGTCGCGGAGGTTGACGGCGTGATGTTTGATCTGGGGGTGTCGTCAGCGCAACTGGACGAACCGACGAGAGGTTTCAGCTTTCTCACCGACGGCCCGCTGGACATGCGGATGGATCAGCGTGCCGCGCTCACCGCCGCCTCCCTCGTGAACGACCTGCCCGAGCAAGAGCTGGCCGACCTGATCTATCGCTACGGGGAAGAGCGGTACTCGCGACGGATCGCGCGGGCCATCGTCCGCGCGCGGGCGATCCACCCGCTGGCCCGGACCCTGGAGTTGGCGTCCGTGGTTCGCGGATCGGTCCCGCCGCCCTACCGTCACGGGCGCATTCACTGCGCGACGCGCACGTTTCAAGCCCTGCGGATCGCCGTCAACCGCGAACTGGACCTGCTGGAAGGCGCGCTCAGGGATGCGGTGGGCGTGCTCGCGCCGGGAGGGCGGCTTTGCGTGATCTCGTTCCATTCCCTCGAAGATCGTATCGCCAAGCAGACCTTCCGGGCCCTGTCGCGAGGGGAGGCCCCTTGCTTGTCCGTACTTACCAAGAGGCCGTTTGTGGCGTCGGAGGCAGAGCGGGCGAACAATCCGCGCGCCCGGAGCGCGAAGTTGCGGGTCGCCGAGCGTCTGTCCGTGGGGAGGGCTGCATGAAAACCTTGGCCGGAATGGCCGTCGTGGGTCTGTTCCTGTTGCTGCTCTGCGTGTGGGAGCGCGTGGATATCGTGCGCGTCGGCTACCACATCGAGCGGCTCAAGCAGCAGAAGGTGCAGCTCCAGCGTGAGCGGGACGAGTTGCGGGTGAAGGTGTCCAGCCTGACGGCGCCGGAACGGATCGCGCGGGCGGCCGCGGAGAAGCTGGGGATGGGGCCGCCGGAACAGGGACAGGTGGTGTTGGTGAAGGCGGCGCCGGGCTTCGCGCCAAGTCGGGGGGCGGAGTTGCGGCTGGCCAAGAGCGACGTGGGGGTAAGAATCCCGTGAAGTCGGCAGCCCCTTATCGGTGGCGGAGGATCGCCGCCGGGCTTGTCTTGATGCTCGGGTTTTCCGGCGTGCTCTTCCGGCTGTTCACGCTTCAAGTCTTGCAGGCGGAGGAACTGACGGAAAAGGCGGACCGGCAGCACCGGATGTCCGTGACGGTGGAAGGCGGGCGCGGCGGGATTTACGACCGGCAGGGAAAAGTGCTGGCGATGAACATGGAGGTGCCGTCGGTCTACGGTATCCCGGCCTCGCTGGAGAACCCGGCTGGCGTGGCGCGCGACTTGGCGCGGGTGCTCCACATCCGGGCCGATGAAATCGAGCGGAAGCTGAAGCGGGAACAGAAGTTCGTCTGGATCGCCCGCAAGCTGGACCCGGAGCAGGGGCGGAGCCTGGAGCGTCTATCCTTGGAAGGGATCGGGACCAGGATGGAGGGGCGGCGCTTCTATCCGAAGGGGCCGTT
>SYGV01000116.1 GCA_005799365.1 Nitrospiraceae bacterium | reverse complement strand
GCGTCTTCTCGCTCGGCTCACTCATGGCTTTCCGCTCCTCCCCAAATGATCCCATGGCGACTTGGCCGCCGACTCCTGCGCCGCTCCCAGCCCCTCGCTGATCCCGGCCCAGCTCTCTCCATCGTCCTCGCTTCGAAACACTCCCGCGCTGGTCCCCGCGTAGAGCACTCCGCCTCCGGGAGCCACCAGGGCCTGGACGGACAGCTCCGTCAGCCCTTTGTTCAGAGGCAGCCACTTCTGCCCGTGGCTCACCGTCTTGAAAATCCCCCGTCCTGTGGCGACAACCAGCCCCTTGTCGCTCGCTACGATGCCTCGGATCGAGTCATTCGGAAGGGATCGGCTGATCGGAAGCCAGGTCTCCCCTCCATCGACGCTCCGAAACACCCCGCCGTCGAAGGTGCCCGCGTAGAGCGCCTGCTCACGATCCCGCGCCAGCACACGGATGAAATTCTCGACCAGCCCTTCATGGTCCTTCAGTCCTTTGGAGAGGCGGGTCCACTCGGCCCCGTTGAACTTCAACCGAAGCACCCCCTTCCCGGATGTGCCGGCAAAGAGAGTCCGATCCGCGCCCAGCACCAAGGTGTGGATGAGCAGGTCGTCGAACCCCTTGGTCACGCGTGCCCAGCGGCTGTCCCCATCTCCCAGACGGTAGACGCCGTCGCCGGTCCCGGCGTAGAGGACGCGGCCATCGGCCAGCAACGCCTTGACCTCCAGCCGCTTGAGCCCTTCGTTCAACGCCTGCCAACTCCTCCCCTCGTTGTCGCTCAGGAACACGCCCCCTCTGAGGGTGCCGACATAGACCCTTCCGTCCTCCGCAATGGTCAAGGCCAGGATAAATCCATCGTTCAACCCCTCGCTGACGGACACCCAGCTCTTCCCCTGGTCATGACTTCGAAACACCCCCTGGCCGAACGAGCCGGCATACAGGGTTTGATCCTTGCCCACCGCCAAAGCTTGAATGCTGGGGGCCGGGCTGACCGGCACCTGTTCCAGCGGAGCATCGTGACGCCCCGGAGACCGTTGGGCCGCACAGGGTTGAACCGCCCCGAAGAACAAGGCACAAGGCACAAGGCACAAGGCCATCTTGAACGTGGCCGTCATTATTTCACCCGCTGGCCGGCCGTGCCCGTCGGCAGCACCGGAACGGGCCCGTCGTGATCCTGACCCGGCTCTCCTTGCGGAAGGCGCCGGCCGAACAGGCGGGTCCCCAGGATGCCGATCTCGTACAGGACCATGAGGGGCACCGCCATCAAGAGCATGGTGAACAGGGTGGCGTCAGGCGTGACGATTGCCGACAGGATCAAGGCCGTCATGATGGCATGTTTGCGATAGTGGCTGAGCAACGCCGGCGACACGACGCCGATGCGCGACAACAGCGTCAGCGCCAAGGGCAGCTCGAAGGCGAACCCGAAGATCAACAGAAACTTGACGTTGAAATCGACGTAGGTGCCGACAGCCAGTTGGGGGGCCAGGGCGCGATCCATGCCGAAACTGACGAAGAACTGGATGACCAGCGGCAGGATGACCAGGTTGCAGAAGACCATCCCCAGGGCGAACAATCCGGCCGCCAGACAGAAGAGGGGAACGGCCCAGCGTTGCTCCCGCGGGAGCAGGGCCGGCTCGATGAACTTCCAGCATTGATAGAGAATCACCGGCAGGCTGAGCACGATACCGGCCAGGATCGACACCTTCACGGAAGCAAAGAGGGCTTCGGTGGGGCTGTAAAAAATCAGCTCGTCCGAGAAGGGGCGCTTGAACCATTGAATCAACTCCCCCGCATAGGCGAAGGTCAGGATAAAGGAGGCCAGGACCGTGCCCGCAATCACGATCAGGCGCCGCTTGACGTCGGCCAGATGGTTGGCCAGCGGCGGCAACACGGTAGCCATGGACTTGACGCCGAGGAATGCCATCACATTGGTCCGCGAGTCGCCGTTGAGCGGGCGGCGGCGCCCTACCCGTTCTCCCGATAGAGGCGGATCAACTCCGCCATCCTGTCTTTCTTGGCCAGCTTCTCTTTCTGAAGCTGCTTCTTGATCAGCTCCTCCTGGGGAGTCAGCACGTGTCGCTTTTGCAATTCCGCCAGTTCCACATCCAGCCGGTGGTGCGTCTGCTCTAGCTCCTTGAATTCCGTGCTGGACTCTCGCAACAACTCCGAGACACGTGCGTCAGTCAGCATGCTCCACCTCCTGGCTCAGGGTTAGAACGCCACCGACTCTCGTTGCATCAGCACGGCATCTTCGATGGGATTCGAATAGTACCGAGCGCGCAGGGCCACTTGCCTGAATCCCAAGCCCTCGTACAGGCGCTGGGCCGCGTTGTTCGAGGCCCGCACCTCGAGCACCGCCCGTTCAGCGCCCCGGTCACGGGCCAGGGATAGGGCATGGAGGACCAGCGCCGTGGCGATCCCCCGGCGACGGTGCCCCGCTTCCACGGCCAAGTTCATGAGGCGCAACTCTTCGAACACGATCCACAGGCACAGATAGCCGACAATCTCTCCGGTTTGCCCGTCCGGCATCAGTCGCGCCGTAAGGAGCCGGCTGAAGGGATTCTGTAGCTCCGCCTCAAGCATCTTACGAGTCCAGGGAGCCGTGAACGAGGCCTGTTCGATCGCAAGGAGACGATCAAGGTCCTCCCGCTGCGCCGGCTCAAACAGGAACCGAGGGGCAAGAGACTCGTCACGGTCCTGAACCACGCTGCGCCTATGCCCGTCCATGGCCACCGTTGCCGCGACTCGAGGCGGTGATGCCCGCCGGCTCCCGCCGTTCCCAGGCCACCTCCGCTTCAGCTCGTTGAACATACAAGGGAGCCACCCCCTGGCTTGCTTTGTCGCCCCGCGCCAGCCGCTCCAGCCCGGCCAAGCCAACGCTCACGGCGGAAACCGCCATCGCCTCCGGCGGCGCCTCCTCCGCCTTCACCATCCGCTCTCCCAGCGCCAGTTGCAATTCGTCTTTGTTGGCCTCCCAGCCGTCACCCAGTACGAGGATCGGACCGGTCATGGACTCGCCCAACGTCCGGATCGTTCCGGCTCGTTCTTCTGAAATCCGAGTCAGCACCCTGTCCGAAGTCCAGCGATACAGGGCCCAATAGACCTCGCCAGTTCTGGCCCGCAGGATCGGACAGAGCGTGAGCCCGACCTCCCGGCAATTCCAGGCCAGGGCTTCCAGGGTCGGGACCGTCGCCAAGGGAAGACCAGAGACGGCTCGAAAGCCCATCATCGTGGCCAGGCCGACTCGCAAGCCGGTGAACGATCCCGGTCCGATCGAGACAGCCAGCCCGTCCAGGCCGGTCAGCGACAAACCGGTTGCAGCAAAGAGCCGATCAATGGTCGGCACCAACCGGCGCGCATGGGCCCCACAGGCCTCTTCATCCGAACGCGCCAGCACCCTCGTCCCATCCAGGATCGCCACGCTTTGCCGACCCGTGGCGGTTTCCACGGCCAAGATTTTCACGATCTCGCCTCCGGTGCGTCGAAAACCATACGCGCGATCGGGCGCACCGGCAGGCGGAACTCTTCGCCCTCCTTCCGCACCACGCCCAAGTCTTCTGGTTTCAGAACCGGATTCGGCACGATCTCGTGAAACGTGAGCTGCAGGGTTCCCGCCCCCTGTCCGTCCTGGATCGTGACCTTGAAGGGTTTCAGGAGAGGGGCAGTCTCGCCGGGCAAGGGCGGCTGCACGGCGCGAAAATCTTCGAACCGCACCGTCGCTTCCAGTTGGCCGGACTGGCTCAGACGGTCTTCCTGAACCACCTGCAGCGACTGACGATCAAACCAGATACGCCGCAGCGGCGTGGCGCGATCGGCGGCGCCATTTGATGACGCCAGCACGTCCAGGCGATACCGGTCCCCTTCCTCTGCCAGGACGACGCCGTCGCCCTCGTCAATCGAAGCGGTCCCGACGGCGCCGCTCATGGCCAGGAAGCTCAACTGAATGGGCTTGCCGATGACGCCCAGGTCCTGAAGATCGCCCAGGCGCCCCGTATAGATCTTCCCCGAGACCGGCAGACGTAGCCGGTACAAGTCTTCCGCCACGACAAAGTCGAACAGGGGCCCGCCGATCTGATTGAAACCTTGCATCCTGAGCGCATTCGGCCGCCGGTAATACATGGCCCCTTCCACGCGCTGGACCAAGAAGCTGCCGGCCCCCTTCACTTGCGCTCTGAACAGACCCTTGACCGTCTGGATCGCCGCTTCGCGCTCCTTCAGCAGTTGCGTCAGTTGTGTCGCCGTGGCCTCCCGGAGCGTCGGCCCTTCCGGCTTGGGCCACAGGGCGCAGCCGGTCAGCCATGCCAATTGAAAAATTAAAAGCGCCAAAATCAACTTGTGCATTTTGCCTTTGACATTGCGCACTGTCCCTCAGACGAACGCCGCATCCAACGCGTCTCCAATGTCACGGATCCCCACGAGTTCCATCCCCTCGACCGGCTCCAGCTTGGTCAGGTTCCGTTCCGGCAACAAACAACGCCGGAACCCCATTTTGGCCGCCTCCCGCAAGCGGAGATCCGCCTGGCTGATGGCGCGTACTTCCCCGCCGAGGCCCATCTCGCCCAGGACAACCGTGCGATGGTCGATCGGACGCTCGCGGAGGCTGGATGTGATGGCCAGCGCAATCCCGACATCCACCGCCGGCTCCTCGATTTGGAGCCCACCCACGACGTTCACGTAGACATCCTGCCCGGAAAAATGCAACCCGAGCCGTTTCTCCATTACCGCCAACAACAGGGAGACTCGATTCAGCTCCACCCCGTTGGCCATTCGCTTCGGCATGGCATAGCTCGTCGAAGAGACCAGCGCCTGCAGTTCCACCAGAATGGGCCGGGACCCCTCCAGGCTGGAGACAACCACCGAGCCGGTGCTCCGTTCGGGCCGCTCGGCCAGGAACAGTTCTGAGGGGTTGCCGACTTCTTCGAGCCCCGCATCCTTCATCGTAAAGACCCCGATCTCGTTCGTGGATCCGAACCGGTTCTTCACGGCGCGCAGGATCCGATAGGCATGGCCACGGTCCCCCTCGAAATAGAGCACCGTGTCCACGATATGCTCCAGGAGCCTGGGCCCGGCAATCGCCCCTTCCTTGGTCACATGGCCGATGATGAACACCGGCACGCCGCTCCGCTTGGCAAACCCCATCAACTGCCCCGCCACCTCCTGCACCTGACTGATGCTGCCGGGCGCGGAGGTGATCTGATCGGTATAGACCGTCTGGATGGAGTCCACCACCACGACCGTCGGCTGCAACTCGTGGATCGACTTGAAGATGGTTTCGAGGGACGTTTCGGCCAGGATGAAGAGGGCCGGATCTTCGACAGCCAGCCGTTGCGCCCGCATTTTGATCTGCCGCGGGGACTCTTCTCCCGACACGTACAGGACTTTTTCTCCGGCCATCGCCAGTTTCGGCAGGGCCTGCAGAAGCAGGGTGGTCTTGCCGATGCCGGGATCGCCGCCGATGAGGATCACCGACCCGGGAATGACGCCGCCGCCCAGCACGCGATCCAGCTCGCCGATCCCGGTCTGCAGCCGATCTTCGCCGACGATCTCGATTTCGTTGATGGACGTCGCCTTCAAACCGGCCACGCCGGGATTCCCCAAACGACCGGGGCCGGTCGCAGGAAGCCGTTCCTCTTTCAGGCTGTTCCAGCGGCCGCAATCGGGGCACCGCCCCAGCCACCGGGGAGCCTGGTGCCCGCAAGCCTGGCACAAAAAGCTGGTTTTGGCTCGCATCGTCTGGAGTTTCTTCGTCACGCCGGCCTGATTCTGGAGTGTCAGATGGTTGCATCTTAAAGCAACCGGGTACAAAACACAAAAGGTTCACGGCCCAGGGGAAAATTCCTAACTCCGCAGCTTCTTTCGAATTTCCATCCAGTTTTTTATGATGTGCGCCTTCTTCGGCACTTCCTCATCGCGGGAGCCGGCAGGCAGGATCACCGTGTCGATTCGATGCGCCACCAACGTCTCGGCAAACTCCCTCGTCCGCCCGATTCCCACCTTGACGTTGTCCCACCCTTCGGCTTTCAGTCGGTCCAGCACCTCACTCAAGCCGG
>SYGV01000115.1 GCA_005799365.1 Nitrospiraceae bacterium | reverse complement strand
GTAAAAATCTTCGTCAGGTGTTCCTCGGGGATCCCGTGGCCCGTATCGGCCACCGTGATGGTCACGTGGCTGCCGGTCGGCTCCGCCGCGATGCGGAGCCGGCCCCCGTCCGGCATCGCATGCACGGCGTTGATGAACAGGTTCAGGAACACTTGGCTCATTTGATCCGAGTCGGCATGGACCTGCGGGAGATCGGGGGGAATCGTCCTGTCCACTTTCACGTGGTGCTGCGCCAGCCGCTCGCCTAAGATTTCCAGGCACGTGGCCACGGTGGTCCCCACATCCATCGGTCCCCGCTCGCTCGGCCGCCGCCGGGCGAAGGTCAGCAATTGGTTCATGAGCTTCGTGATCCGCTCCACCTGCGCGACGATGGTTTCCAGCCCGTTCCTGGTCTGTTCCTCCTGGGTCTTCCGCATCAGGAATTCGGCCCGTCCCAGGATCACGTTCATGGGCGTGCCGATCTCGTGAGCCATGCCGGAGGCCAGGGTGCCCAGCTCGGCCAGCCGCTCGGTCCGGCGAAGCTGTTCCTCCAGGTCCCTGCGATGCGTGACATCGAGGCCGACCCCGCCGACATAGCGTTGTCCCGTTGCGTCCCGGACGGGAAACTTCAACACCAGCCATTGATGGAACTCTCCCGCCCGATCGGGCAGGATCTCGATCTGCTCGTTGGCTGCGTCCGCGACGAGCGTCTGCGCGTCACGGTTGTGCAGTTGATGGGCGATGCCGGGCGGCCAGACCTCGAAGACCGACTTGCCGAGCACCTCGGCGGCGGGCTTGTCCAAATGCACTTCGAACTGGCGGTTGACGTACACGTAGCGCCCCTGGGAGTCTTTCAAAAAAGCCACGGCCGGACTGTTGTCCATGAAGGCCTTGAACCGATCTTCACTTTCTTGGAGTGCGGTCTCGGCCCGCTTGCGCTCGGCAATGTCGCGCAAAATGACGGTGAAAAACTTTCCCGTGGAGGTCTCAAACTGGGAGATGGAGGCCTCGGCGGGAAACTCTTCTCCGTCCGTCCGAAGACCCGTGACCGAGCCCAGGGCGCCCATGCGGCGGTTGGTGACCCGGGTGCGGCCGAAGGTCTCAATATGGCCTTGGTGCGCGTGACGAAACCGTTCCGGGATGAGACGGTCGATGGGCTGACCGAGGGCGTCCTTGGCCGTGCAGCGGAACATGCGCAGGGCGGCCGGGTTGATGAGGACGATGCGCTGCTCGGCGTCGACAATGATGATCGCGTCCATCGCCGACTCGACGATGTGGCGGAGGTGGGCCTCGCCGATCAGTTCATTGTCGACCATGGATCCGTCGGGTCCTCATGGCTTGGTCTGCGCGTCGATTTCCGCAAGTTTCCGATAGAGGGTCTTCCGGTCGATGCCCAGGGTCTGGGCCGCCTGGTACTTGTTCCCGCCGGTTTTTTCCAGGATGCGGAGGATGTATTCTTTTTCCACGTCGGCCAAGGGCAGGATGCGCTCGACCGCTTCGTCGATGACCGTTCGGTCTCCCCGCGCGCCTTGGATAGCCGACGGCAGATCGCCTGGGACGATCTTCTCGCTCCGCGCCAGCGTGACGGCACGCTCGATGACGTTTTCCAGTTCCCGCACGTTACCCGGCCAGGGATAGTCCATGAGGAGCGCTAGGGCGGTTTCGTTCATGCCGCGCAGGTTCTTGTAGTTGGCTTCCGCGCATTTTTTGAGGAACGCCTCCACCAGCATGGGGATGTCCTCCCGACGCTCCCGCAAGGGCGGCAGGTGGATCTCGATGACGTTCAGGCGGTAGTAGAGGTCCTCGCGGAACCGTTTGGCCTTGACCTCTTCGGCCAGATCCAAATTGGTCGCGGCGATGATCCGCACGTCCACCGGGAGGGCGCGCGTGGACCCGACCCGACGGATCTCCCGCTCCTGAATGGCCCGCAGGATCTTGGCCTGGAGCATGAGCGGCAACTCGCTGATCTCGTCCAGGAACAGGGTGCCTTTCTGCGCTTCTTCGAATAGGCCGCGCTTGTCCGCCTTGGCGTCGGTAAAGGCGCCCCTCATGTGGCCAAAGAGCTCGCTCTCGAGCAGCATGTCCGGGATGGCCGCGCAGTTCACCGGCACGAAGGGGGCGTCGCGCCGTGCGCTGTTGTAGTGGATGGCTTTGGCGACCAGTTCCTTGCCGGTCCCGCTCTCGCCGGTGATCAGAATGTTGGTGGGGCTGTCGGCGACCCGACGGATCAGCTCGAAGACGTGCTGCATCGGCTTGCTCTTGCCGAGGATCTGGTGAAAACTGTATTCCTTGTGGACCTCGCGCCGCAGGCGGGTGACCTCCTGGCGGAGCGCGGCCTCGCGCAGGGCTTTCTCCGTGATCAAAACCAACTCGTCCGTCTTCACCGGCTTCGTCAAGTAGTCGTAAGCGCCCTGCTTCATGGCCTCGATCGCGCTTTCCACCGAGCCGAAGGCGGTCATCACAAGGACGTTGATGTCGGGGTACATCCGCTTGACCTCCGCCAGCAGTTCGAGCCCCGGCATCTCTTTCATGCGGACGTCCGTCAGCACCACCGAGTGCTCTTCCTCCGCCAACTTCTTGAGCGCCTCGCGGCCATTGGACGCAACCTGGACTCGGTGGCCCCGCTCCTCCAGCACGTCTTTGAGCAGGGCGCGCATGTCCGGTTCGTCGTCCACGATCAGGATCGCGCTCGAGTTGTCCATGGGATGTCTGCTCCGATGTCGTGACCGCCGCCGAACGTCCGTAAGGTAGTCTCTTTCCCTGGGCCGGTCAAGAATGCCGGGGCGCTTCCATCGGGAGCGCCCCGCGGCCCGCTCCCGATTGTCCGGGTCTTGGGGCTGTGCTATGCTGACGTCCCGACTTGTTTTGTTCTGCGCGAGCTTATTCAACGGGAGAGGTCGTCGTGTCCACACCCGCCTTGCTCTGGAATGTCGATCATCTGGACTATGCCCCGGCCTGGGCCCTTCAACGTCGGTTGGTCGAGGAACGGGTTGCCGACCGCCGCCCCGACACCCTGCTGCTGCTCGAGCATGAGCCGGTGTTTACGGTCGGGCGACGCGGGAAAGCAGAACATTGGGCCGGGCTTGAAGCCGAAGGCCACACCGTCCATCACGTGGAGCGCGGCGGCTCGGTGACCTACCACGGTCCGGGGCAACTCATCGGCTATCCGATCGTGCGGTTGACCGACCATTGCTCGGGCCCCAAGGCCTATGTGCGCCTCCTCGAAGAGGTGGTGATCCGGACCCTGGCCGACTGGGGGATTGCCGGGGAGCGGGTGGAGCGGCTGCCGGGCGTCTGGGTCGGCGACTCCGCGTTTGAAAAGGTTGCCGCCATGGGGGTCCGTATCAACCGGGGCGTCACCTTGCACGGGTTCGCCTTGAACGTCGATCCGGACCTGACACCCTTCGGCCGCATCACCCCCTGCGGCATCGCCGGCTGCCGGGTGACCTCCATGGCCGCGCAGCTGGGTCGGCCGGTGGACATGCGACTGGTGCGGCAGCAGGTGGCGGGACACTTCAGGCAGCTGTTCGATCTCGACTGGACCGAGCAGGAGCCGGCCGAGGCCTTGCTGCCGGCCGGCGTGGGGGGCGGGGGGGGATGGTTGTGAGAGAACTGGACAATCATACGTTCCGTTTGGCCGTGGCGCAGTTCGATCAGGCGGCCGAGCGGATGAACCTGGATCCAAATCTTCGCGAGCGGCTGAAGCTGCCGGAGCGATCGCTGTTGGTCAACGTCCCCGTGCGGATGGATGATGGGGCGGTCAAGATGTTTGCCGGTTACCGCGTGCAGCACGATTCGTCCCGCGGCCCTTCCAAGGGGGGGATTCGCTATCACCCGGATGCGAACCTGGGAGAAGTGGCGGCGCTGGCCATGTGGATGACCTGGAAATGCGCGCTGGCGGGCCTGCCCTATGGCGGGGCGAAAGGCGGCGTGCAGGTCAATCCCAAACAGCTCTCCCGTGCGGAACTGCAGCGGCTGACCCGGCGCTATGCCGCCGCGATTTTTCCGCTCATCGGGCCGGACAAAGACGTGCCGGCGCCGGACGTGGGGACGGACCCGCAAGTCATGGCCTGGATGATGGACACGTACAGCATGCAAGTCGGCTATGCGGTGCCGGGGGTCGTCACGGGCAAGCCCCTGTCCATCGGCGGGAGCTTGGGGCGCGAGGAAGCGACGGGCCGGGGCGTGGTGGATGTGACGTTGGAAGCCATGCGGCATCTGAAGCTGGATATTCAAACGGCCACGGTGGCGGTGCAGGGATTCGGGAACGTGGGGGCCAACACCGCCCGCATTATGGCGGAGACCGGGGCCAGGGTGGTGGCGGTCAGCGACGTGAGCGGCGGCCTCTACAATGCCAAGGGGTTGGCCATTCCTGAATTGCTGGCCTGGTATCGCGCGAACGGCCAGACGTTCAGCTCCTGCACCATGGGCGACCGCATCACCAACGAGGAACTGCTCGCATTGGACTGCACGGTGCTGGTGCCGGCCGCCCTCTCCGAGCAGATCACCGAGGCCAACGCCGCGAAGATCTCCTGCCGGATTCTGGCCGAAGGGGCCAACGGTCCGACCACGTTGGAAGCGGATCGGATTCTGACCGACAAGGGGGTCTTCATCATCCCGGACATTCTGGCCAATTCGGGCGGCGTCATCGTGTCTTATTTCGAATGGGTCCAGGACATGCAGCGCTTCTTCTGGAACTCCCTGGATATCCGAGACCGGCTGCACGAGATCATCACGGCGGCCTTCCACCGGACGTTGCAGTTCTCCCGGCAGCGCGGGGTGACGATGCGGATGGCTGCGCTGATGAGCGGCATCGACAAGGTGGCGCAGGCGCATCTGTCGCGCGGACTCTACCCGTAAAATGGTGATGCGTGATTTGGTGATGCGTCATGAGTTACGAGGAGGGACGTGTGAGAAAGGAATCTGCTCCGGAACGACTCATCACCCTTCACCCATGACCAGTCCACTATGAAGTACGTCCTTGCCGCCATCGCTGGGATCTGGATGGCCGACGGGCTGGCCCTGTTGGTGGCGCCCCGCTTCGTGATCGCGCGGGTCCGGGAGGCGCTGGCGTTGTCCCCGGCGCTGCTACGCTGGGAAGGGGTGGCCGTCTGCCTGGGCCTCCTGCTGCTCTGGGGCGCCGCCGGCCTCCACTATGAGCCGCTCTGGATGGTGACGGGTCTGGCGATGGTTCTCAAAGGGATTTTCCTGGCGTTCGGACCGGAGCAACTCAGAACGAACGTGTTGCAATGGTGTCTGCAACGGGAAGATGTGGATTACCGGTTTTGGGGCTTGGCCTTGTGTACGCTGGCGCTGCTCCTGCTGCAGGCCTTGGGCTGGCTGGGGAGAGAATGAGATGATTCAGACGCTGCTTGTTGGCGGACTCATCAGTGTGGTGTGGGTCGGGATCGGCGTGGCCATGATCGCGCTCCCCGCTTGGTGGCAGGAACGGCTGCGGCGGACCTTGGCCGATCCTTTGGGCTGCCTGCTCATGGCGCAAGGCATGATTCTGGGCGGGTTGCTGCTGTTCCTGGGCACGGCTGCTCTACGCGGGGCGTGGCTGTGGACGGTCCTCGGCGCGCTCACGGCCGTTAAGGGATTGGTGCTTCTGAGCATCGCGGCGCCCTTGCGCGACCGATGGGTGGAGTGCTGGGGGCGGAGTCCGGCTTGGTTGCACCGGCTGGCCGGGGTTCTTCTGCTGGCCTTGGGCACGTTGCTGGCGGTGGAGATCGTGCAAGGCGCGTTGTGAACGATCTGCTCGAACTCTGGCAGAGGCATAAAGGCGCGGGCTGGCCGACCTTCTCCGATCCGAACCAAGGAGCATTGATGACGCTGGATACCGTGATCAGCGGCTGCGTCACCTA
Organism: Nitrospiraceae bacterium; assembly: GCA_005799365.1. Taxonomy (GTDB): domain Bacteria; phylum Nitrospirota; class Nitrospiria; order Nitrospirales; family Nitrospiraceae; genus SYGV01. Next base: position 7,544 of record SYGV01000115.1, on the reverse strand, counting down.
CTACTTGGACTCGGCCGAGGGGCTGGACCCCCAGCGTGTTGTCCTGGTGGAGGATTGTCTGGCCGACCTGAACGGACTCTTGCCCGATCTCACCGATGAGGCAGCCGACTACTTCGAACGAGTGCGCGCCTTGGCCTATTTGCTCCTGGCCGTTTCCTCCCGTCGCTGAACGGCGGGCCTCCGGCTCCGCTCTCCGGTTGCAACAGGGCCCGGTCCGCTCGCGCCTCTTTTTCAACAACGCATGATGGCGATTCTGGCGTCGCCCGCCCTTCGTCAGCCAACGCCTCCTCGCACACTTGCACAGGGTTTCCGGATATGGCATCATGCCGACCTTCGGAGTTGGCTTATGGCGAACCTCATGGAATACGTCGGCTGCCTCCATATCTTTCTGGGTCCCTACCGGGGCAACCCCATTGCGCTCTATTTGAACCGGGGTGAAAGCTCCTGCCAGATCGGACCCAAGGCCTATCCCTGGAATGACGTGGTGGGCAAGGGGGAGACACCGAACAAGGCTGCCGCCGACTTCGAAGACAAGTGGAAAACCAAGGGGCTTGCGACGGACATGTACTCAGGCCCTTCCTGGGAGGGTGGGATCAAGCCGGAACGGCCGGCCCCGCCGAAGCCCGCCGCGCCCCCTCCCAAGTCTGCCGCTGCTGCGCCGGCTGCTGGAGCAGGGGCTCCCGTCGCCTCCCCCGCTCCCCCCAATCCGGTCGCGGCACCTACCGCGGCACAGCCCACGGTCCCTTCCGAGCCGACGTCCCCCGCTTCAGACCCCAGCTGACGTTTACTCGCTGACTTTCTCCGCCAGCCGGCTGTGGCGCTTCCCATACAGGAAGTAGACCACCGTGCCGATCACGCTCCAGACCCCGAACCGGATCCAGGTCACCGTCGGCAGGAACGCCATCAGGCCCAGACATGCCGCCATGCCCAGTAGCGGAATCCAGGGCATGAACCGGATGCGGAAGGGCCGATGCTGGTCCGGCTTGGTCCGTCGCAGCACGAGCACCGCCGCGCAGACCAGGGCAAACGCAAAGAGGGTGCCGATGTTGGTCATATCCGCCGCCTCGCCGATCTGGACGAAGGCGGCCATGGCGGCCACGCCGACGCCGGTCAACAGGGTCGCATGGTGGGGGGTGCCGAACCGGGGGTGGACGGCGGAGAGCCAGGGCCCCAGCAGTTGGTCGCGCGACATGGCGAAAAAGACGCGGATCTGCCCGATCATCATCACGAACAGGACGCTCGTAATCCCTGCCAGGGCGCCGGTGGCGACCAGGGCCGCGCCCCAGCGAAAGCCGGCCACGCGCAGGGCTTCCGCGACCGGCGCATGGATGTCGATCTGTTGGTAGGGGAGCATGCCGGTCAGGACGGCCGACACCAGCACATACAGGACGGTGCAGAGGCCGAGCGACGTGATGATCCCGATGGGCAAGTCTTTCTGCGGGTTGTTTGCTTCCTCTGCCGTGGTGGAGACCGCGTCGAAGCCGATGAAGGCGAAGAAGACAATGGCCGCCGCAGAGCCGACCCCCTGAAATCCGTTCGGCATGAACGGGACCCAATTGGACGGGTCTACGGAGGACAAGCCGACGGCAAGGAAGAAGAGGATCACGGCCAGTTTGATGATGACGATGAGGCCGGTGGTCCTGGCGCTTTCTTTCGTCCCCCGCACGAGCAAGGCAGTGACACAGAGCACGATGATCGCCGCCGGCAGATTGATCAGCCCCCCGTCCACGCCGGGCGGATGGGTCGCCCAGGCCGGCAGGTGGAGGCCGAGGGTTTTCAGGACGTTGTTGAAATAGCCGGACCAGCCGATGGCGACCACGACGCAGGCGACGCCATATTCCAGAATGAGATTCCACCCCGTGATCCAGGCCAGGAATTCGCCCAGTGTCGCATAGGAATAAGTATAGGCGCTGCCGGCGACCGGCATCATGGCGGCGAACTCGGCATAGCAGAGGGCGGCGAGCGCGCAGGCCACGCCGGAGAGGATGAAGGAGAGGATGATGCCCGGCCCGGCGCCGGGGCGGTTGGTGTCTCCGACCACGGCCGTGCCGACCAACACGAAAATCCCCGTGCCGATGATGCCCCCGATGCCGAGCGCCGTCAGATCCCAGACCGAGAGGGATTTCTTGAGCCGGTGCTTCGGATGGTTGCTGTCGGCGAGGATCTGCTCGATGGATTTGGTCCGGAAGAGAGAATTAGCCACGGCGGGCGACTTGGAGAAACGCTTCGAACAGGCGGCGTTGCACCGCATAGCGGTCGAAGAGATATTCCGGATGCCACTGGACCCCGAGGAAGAAGGGGTGGCGGCGGCGATCGGCCGCTTCGATGGCTTCGATCACTCCGTCCGGCGCCACGGCGGTTGCCACCAACGTCGGGGCGACGGTCTTGACCGACTGGATGTGCGAACTGTTCACGCGGAGACGCGTCGCGTTCGTGATGCGTCGCAGCAAACTGTCGGGCGCGACGCGCACCGCATGGGCATATTCGGTGGCCGGGCTCTTGGCTCGGTGCGGCCAAGCCTTCGGAAGCTGCGCATCGATGTCCTGTACGAGGCTGCCTCCCAAGGCGACGTTGATCGCCTGCATCCCTCCGCAGATCCCGAACACAGGGAGCGAAGACTTCATGGCTCGACCGACCATGGCTTGTTCGAAGGCATACCGCTGGCGGCTCATGACGCGAAACTTGTAGCGCTGGCGCTCGCTATACAGAGAGGGCGGCAGGTGCTGGCCGCTGCCCGTCAGAAGCAGTCCGTCCATCCCCTCGAACAGTCGGCGCTGCAAGGCCGGATTGTCCGTCAGAGGAAGAATCACCGGCACCCCGCCCAGTTCCTCGATGGCGCGGACGTAGCGGGCGCGCAGGAAATACGTCGGCTCGCGGCCGCCCATGTCCTTCCGGTCGCCGGCATTGAAGTCCGGCGTAACGCCGATCAACGGTTTCATAGCAGGGTGTCGGTCGCCGCTACTTCGTCGGCGCGGCCGGCATCGCGGCGCCGCCGCTCTCCGAAGCCACACCAAGGAACCGCACGGGCCTGTCTCCCTGCAGGTGCTCAGGAGTGATCACGTAGGTTCCATAGACGCTGGTGTGCCAGACCGACTTGGCCGCATCCAGATTCCCGCCGGAGAAGACGTAGGTCAGGCCGCCGGTGACCCCGCCGAGGATCGCGAAGCAGACTTTCGCTGCTCCATAAGGGAGCGTGACTAGCCAACTGGCCGCCTGCAATCCGGCGCCCTGGGCCGATCCGGATGCCGCATCCTCCGTCCCTTGAGCGTGGCCTATTGGAATGACGGCCAGGTGCACGAGCGCCAATACCAGCAGCACCACCAGCCCTTTCATCATGGTTTGCACAGGAGTGCCTCCTTCCCTGACATCCGGCCGGATCCCATCGCATGGGGTGTTCTGCCCGACCGGCCATAGCCGTTGTATTTGTATATAGCAGATTCCAGAGATTATACAAACCCCTCTGGCATAGTCGCAAATCTGAAAGTTGGAAAGTCCGGATACCGACTTGTAGACTTGAGGGACTTTCGGATTTTGAGCCGGCGCCGCTTCCATCATTCTGCTGGGGAAGCCAGATCCAGCTCGGCGAGAATCTGTGTTTTCAGACGGTTTGCCTGCTGTGCTATGGCCTGGTCGAGCTCTCTCGCGAAGGCTTCGGCCGAAACGCGGCCGTTCTCCTGTTGAATCCCTGCGTCGATCGCTAGGTCCAGCTTGAGGGCGCAGAGGCCTTGGATCAGTAGATCCTGTGCTCGGCTCTCGTAGGTTGGCCGCTCCTCGACGGCAATGGAGGCCAGGGTCTTGTGCAGCCAGGGCTCGAAGGCAAGGGCCTCCCTGGCGTGGGCCGCCTGCGCCTCGTTCACTTCGACCGCCACCTGCACCCCGCCCTTCCAGCTCCGTTTCTTGACGTTGAAGACGCAGGCCAGGCGCGACGGATGGGCCTCAACCGGCTCCGGTCCGTAGAAAAGCGTGATGCGGTAGGGCGGTGGTTCGGGAATAGGCTGTGATGGCATGCCGGATGATTCCTTGGTTCCTTATGACACAGGCGAGCAATCCATACAAGACTGTGCCACAGCCAGATGGAACTGTTCACGCTCTCGTGGAACAAGCCCTTCTAGCCCGGGTCTGGGTGTAGCCCGGGACGGGGTAGGCAATGCCCTGCGATTCAGGGTATGATATCCGCTGCTATGGCCGATACCCCAAACTCTCATCATCAGCGCGTGGCGGAGATTCAGCAGGCCCTGCGGGAGATGCCCGGCCTCGACGGCTGGCTCTTCTACGATTTTCGCGGCAGCGATCCTCTGGCGTATCGGGTGCTGCTCCTGGACCCGACCAAGCACGTGACCCGTCGCTGGTTCTATTGGGTGCCGGCGCAAGGCCAGCCGGTCAAGCTGACCCACAAGATCGAGCCCCATGTCCTGGATGAACTGCCCGGCGAGTCGGTGCAGTACATGTCCTGGCAGTCCCTCGGCGCCTGCCTGTCGCGCATCCTGGCCAAGGCCAAGCAAGCGGCCATGCAATATTCCCCGATGAACTTCATTCCCTATGTGTCGCGGGTGGATGCGGGCACGATCGAGCAGATTCGCGGGCATGGGGTGGAGGTCGTGACCTCGGCCGATCTCGTCCAGCGCTTCGAAGCGGTCTGGACAGAAGGCCAATTGACGTCCCACCGGGACGCGGCGGCCAAGCTCCGCCGGATCGTGGACGAAGCCTTCCGACATGTGGGCGAATCGGTCGCAGGACGCAAGGACCTGACCGAATACGGTCTGCAGCAGTTCATCCTGTCCCGTTTCAAGGAGCATGGTTTGGTTACGTCCAGCGCCTCCATCGTCGCGGTGAACGAGCATAGCGCGGACCCCCACTATGGACCGGCTTCGACCGGCTCCGCCGTCATCGCGGAGCATCAACTGGTCTTGATCGACCTCTGGGCCAAGCGGCCAGAACCAGGTTCGGTCTATGCGGACATCACTTGGACCGGCTATGTCGGCCGTGCGGTGCCGATCAAGCAGAACGAGGTGTTTCAGGCGGTGCGCGAGGCCCGCGATGCGGCGCTTGAGTTCGTCAAGACCCGCGTGGCCTCCGGCGATTTTCCCCGCGGATGGGAAGTGGACGAGGTCAGCCGCAACGTCATCCGCAACGCCGGCTACGGAGACAAGTTCCTGCACCGCACCGGCCATTCGATCGGCGAAGAGGTCCACGGCAACGGCGCCAACATCGACAACCTGGAAACCCAGGACAAGCGGCGCCTCCTCCCCCGCACCTGCTTTTCGCTTGAGCCGGGCATCTACCTGCCAGGCCAGTTCGGCATCCGCAGCGAACTGGACGTCTATCTCGCGGACCGCGAGGCGATCGTGTACGGCCTTCCCCTCCAGACGGACATCGTGCCGATCCTGCAATAAGCCGCTCTCAGCAATCAGCTCTCAGCTTGAACATTCCTGGCGGATGGCTGAATGCTGACAGCCAACCGCTGCCTTCCCTTGACACCATCCTGGCCCACCGGATACAGTCTGCAACAGGCGCGCATCGCGCACAAACAAAGGATCGTACGCATGTTCGGCACCCTGGGGATTTCGGAACTCGTTATCATCCTCGTCATCATCCTGATCATCTTCGGCGCCGGCCGGTTGCCGCAGATCGGCGAAGGGATAGGCAAGGCGTTGAAAGGATTTAAGAAAGAAGTCCACGAAGCGCCGCCCCCACTCGATCCGAACGTGCCCAATGCGCCGGCTATCCCTCAGGCGGCGGCTCAACCCTCCGCTCAAGTGGAAGAGGCGCAAGTGGTGCAAGCCCAGGCGATGCCCGGCCAGACAGCCGCGCCGGCTGCCTCCCAACCGACGGCTCCGTACCGGCCAGGCCCTGAATTGACGCCCGGCACCACTGCGTCCCTCATGGCCTCCGCGGCTCCGCAAGCCTATCAGCCGCCCAAACCGAAAGGCGCCCAGGCTGCGATACAGGCTGGCGCGCCGGCTGCTGCCGCCCCTCCTGCCGGGCAAACGATGGAAGAGCGGCAGGCCGGGATGCCGCAGGCCCGCGCGGCCTATCCGCCCGTGCCGGCCGCCTCCACCCAGGGCAAGGCGCCGGTGAAGCGTCCTTCCGCAGTCGTGAACAAGGAGGCCGTGGCCCGGGTGCAAGCCCAGCAAGCTGCGCTCAAGGCCAAGGCCGCGCAAGGCTCGGTTCCCGCCCCTCAGGACATGCAGGGCCTCGGTGAGAGTCTGGGCGATGCCTTGCGGACGTTCCGGCAGGCGGCGGCGGACGTGCGCAATACCATTGATCCGGAGATGCGGACGATCCGCGCCGAGATGGACGCGGCCCAGAAAGAAATGGAGCAATCCATCGCGGCGGCCAAGGAATTGCCGGCCGTCCAGGAAGACCCGCCCAAACCGGCCTGACGACTTCAAGAGCGTATGGCATATGGCTGACGGCCGGATTCGCTCAATCACAGCCTTCCGTTCCGCTGTCAGCTCTCATCCATTCGTGCTTCTCCTTCTGCTCACGGCGCTCGGCGGCTGCGTCCAGTCGCCCGAGCCCAACCATCCTGACCAGGTCGTTACGCGCCTGGTCTCGCTGCTCAAAGATCCCGATCCGGTCGTGCGGCGGACCGCGGCCCTGTCCTTGGGCAAGATTGCCGATCCGGGCGTCGCCGTCGCCTTGCGCGAGGGGTTGTTCGATCCCGATGAAACAGTCCGCCGGTACAGCGCCTGGGCGCTGGGCAACCTGGGCGAGGCGGCGATCGATCCGGCCGGCCTCGTGCTGGTGCAGCAATTAAACGACCCGGCCCCCGCGGTCAAGACGGCGGTGGCGCAGGCGATCGGCAAGATCGGCGCGACGCAGGGAATGGTGGAACTGTTGGGCGAGGCGCTGAATGAAGCGGACCCGGCGACCCGGCGCGCCGTGGTACAGGCCCTGGGGTGGCTGGAATCCCCCTCCGCCTACCAGATGTTGCTGGACGCGTTGACCGACGAGGATGCCGGCGTGCGGCAGGGTTCGGTGGCGGCCTTGGGTGAGTTGGGGGACGCGCATGCGCTGCCGGCGATCCGCCAACGGCTGTTGAAGGATCCGGATGTCGGCGTGCGGAGTGAAGCGGCGTTCCGCCTCGGCAAGCTGGGAGACGATTCGTTGCTGCCGACGCTGCAGTTCATTTCGGCGAAGGATGAAGACGCGAATGTCCGCCGGTGGGCCGCCTGGGCGGTGACGTCCTTGACGGAAGGTTCGAGCAACACCAAAACCTGAGGGATGTCCTCCTTCCCCTGTTCCTCCCCTCTTTCCCCTCGCTCGGATGACTTGGCGCAGCGGAATCCGTAGGAGCTGATCCTGGCGGTTGGTACGTGAGAGTCAAACGGCACGGGGCGCCTCGGCATCGCCGAGGCGCCCCGTGTGTGGTGTCTGGCGCGCACACGCGCCGGCGTTATGCGCTCTTCATTTCCTTGTCTTGCTCGAAGATCCGAATCGGCGGGCACTTGCCGGAGATCACTTCCTCGGTGACGACGATTTCCTTGATCTGCTTTTGCGACGGCACGTCGTACATGACTTCCAGCATGACCTCTTCCAGG
>SYGV01000014.1 GCA_005799365.1 Nitrospiraceae bacterium | reverse complement strand
GGGTGCCGCCTTTTCTCAGGGACAAGGGGCGGGGATGGGTGACGGCCGAGTATGCCATGATTCCGCGGGCCACGCATGAGCGGACTCAGCGTGAGGCCGCCAAAGGCAAGCAAGGGGGCCGGACCTTGGAGATTCAGCGCCTCGTCGGCCGCGCGCTGCGGGCGGTCACCGATATGGAGCAGATGGGCGAACGAAGCATCTGGATCGACTGTGACGTGATTCAGGCGGACGGGGGGACAAGGACTGCATCCATCACCGGCTCGTTCATCGCGCTGGCGGATGCCTTGGCGGTCCTCAAGACGAGGGGGCTCATCAAGGCCCGCCCGCTGACGGACTATCTGGCCGCGGTGAGCATCGGTCGCGTGGGCGGCGAGGTCTTCGTGGACCTGGCCTATGAAGAGGACTCGCGGGCCGAAGTGGATATGAATCTGGTCATGACCGGCAACGGCCGGTTCGTGGAGGTGCAGGGGACCGCGGAACGGTTGCCCTTCGCCAAGAAGGACCTGGACGAATTTCTGACGATGGGCGGGCATGCGGTCCAGGAACTCGTGGCGCTGCAAAAGGAATTGGTAGGGAGCCTGGCGTAAAGGATGCCCGCGATCAGGGAACTGGTGCTGGCCACGCGCAATCGGGATAAGGGCGCGGAGCTGGCCGCCCTCCTGGGCGATCTGGGGGTGACCATCAGGACCCTGGCTGAGTTTCACGATGCGCCCGAGATCGTAGAAGATGGCGAGACCTGCCGGGCCAATGCGATCAAGAAGGCCAAGACGATCGCGCGCCATACGGGATTGCCTGCGGTGGCCGATGACACGGGGTTGATGGTGGATGCGCTGGGGGGACGGCCCGGTATCTATGCCGCGCGCTATGCCGGGGAGAACGCCACGTACGAAGACAACTGGCGGAAGTTGCTCCGGGAACTGACGGGAGTGCCTCAGGCCCGGCGTCGGGCTCGGTTCGTCACGGCGGCGGCTATGGCCTGGCCGGGGACGGAGCCTGTGGATGTCGTGGAAGGAACGCTGGAAGGGGTGATCACCGAAGAGCCGTCCGGCAACCAAGGATTCGGATACGATCCGGTGTTTTTTGTGCCGGAGCTCAGCAAGACCCTTGCCCAGCTTACCCCGGAAGAAAAAAACCGCGTGAGCCACAGGGCCAGGGCCTTCGCCAAGGTCAAAGAACTCTTGAGAAGCAAGCTTCCGAGGAGTCAATAAAACGAGCTTCAACCTTTTCCGGCATTAGGCCATGTGTGCATAGGTGAAGGGCCAGCGAGCGTCGGTTAGCGGAGTCCCATTGCCTGTTGACGAGCTGAGTAGCGTCGGGGCGTAGCGCAGCCCGGTAGCGCGCCTGCTTTGGGAGCAGGATGTCGGAGGTTCAAATCCTCTCGCCCCGACCATACCGCACTTCGTGTGTGCCGCCGGCTCTTCATCGCTTTATCGTAATTAATGCCGGCGGAGAAACCCCTCCAGTAATCCGAGGGGATTAATTGATTTTGCTCGTCGCTTGGCGCGACAGGCGCTCACCGACGGCTGTTCATGAGGCAGTGTCGCGCCAGCAGTACCGATGGCGGTTGATCGCTAAGCAAGGTGTCGCTTCGCGACCTTCATCTATGATCATGATGAAGCCGGGCTTCAACCGTTTCCGGTGCCCAAACGCCAAGACGTGGAGGTTCCTGGTGCGGCATTGCCCGCTGGAATACGTTCCGATGTTCCTGTCGCGCTAAATAAGACCATTGCCCGATCCTTCACCGTCGGAGCGTTTCTCTCGCGTCAAGAAATAGCGCCCGTAGCTCAGTCGGATAGAGCACGAGCCTTCTAAGCTCGGGGTCGCAGGTTCGATTCCTGCCGGGCGCGCCACCCTCAAGTTCGGCAACCGGCGTTCTTCAGCCGAAAGTTCAGCCGGGAAGTAGGCGCCGGAAACTTTGGCGGCGTTGATGCTGGCCCCCTCCAAGCGGCACCGTCGGAAATCCACGCCGCGCAAGTCAGCCTGCCGAAAATAACCGTCGCTGAAATCAAGCCCCTGAGCGTCGAGTCCCCGCAAGTCTACGTTCCGGAAATCGCAGCCGACCAAGTCGGCCTTTTCTCCCGACGCTTTGATGGCGTTGAATTCCTTGATATTGCCGTCACGCAGACGTTGGCACATCCGGTGCGGCGGGCATGTGAGTCCGCCCCTGGTCATCATCGGAGGCATGGGTCTCCCTTCGGCAGTCAGCAGTGCCTGATCAACGTTTCATTCCCTTGCCCTTGCCCTTGTCGGTTGGTTGGGTCTGATTCGTGAGCCGGCGGCCCTGCGGCAGGTTCGCCCGTTGATTTGGCGCTATCGGCGGAGTATGGTTTGGACTGGTCGGTTGCCAGGATGAAGTCAGCCAAACCCAAGCACAATCAAAAGCGCGCACGGGCCAAGAGCGCCGCCCCATCCGTGTTGGTCGAACCGGGAGCCAAGCGGCGGTTTCAGACACGTCTGCTCAAATGGTATCGGGCGTACGGACGGGACCTGCCTTGGCGGAACACCTCCGATCCCTATAAAATTCTGGTTTCCGAAGTAATGCTTCAGCAGACTCAGGTAGATCGCGTCATTCCCAAGTACCATGAGTTTCTGGAGCTGTATCCGTCGTTTCAGCATTTGGCCAGGACTCCCGTGGAGGAAGTGCGGAAGACCTGGTACCCGCTGGGATACAATATCCGTCCCCACCGCCTGCACAGCATCGCCTGTGAAACGGTGGCCCGCTATGGGGGGGCGCTGCCCAACGATCCGGAGGAGCTGCTCTCGTTCAAGGGGATCGGCCGGTATACGGCCGGGGCGGTCCGGTCCTTTGCTTTCAACGAAGACGCGCCGATTCTGGACACGAATGTGATGCGGGTGCTGCACCGGGTCTTTGTCGGCCAGGGTGATCCCAAGGCGCAAAAGGCCCGGCTCTGGGCCCTGTCCGAGGCGTTGATTCCCAAGGGCAAAGGCTATGACTTCAATCAGGCCTTGATGGACTTCGGCGCCCTCCTGTGCATAGCCCGCGATCCCTACTGTTTGCTCTGTCCGATGAAGTCGTTCTGCAAAAGTTATCCGTTCGACGAGAAAAAACGTGATCGGTAAACAGTTGTCAGGGTTCAGTATGAAGATTCAAAATCCGGACACTGTCTGCTGAGCACTGATGACGGATAACCATTCCATGGTCGTGCAAGTCGCGGTCGGCCTTATTGTGCGGGATGGCCGCTATTTGATTGCGCGTCGCAAACCCGGCGTTCATCTGGGCGGCTTTTGGGAGTTTCCGGGCGGCAAGCGGGAAGCGGAGGAATCCTTGGAGGACTGCTTGCGTCGGGAGCTGCGCGAGGAACTGGGGATCGAGGTGACGCAGCCGGTCTTCTATCGGGTCCTCCGCCATGAGTATCCGGAGAAGTCGGTCGAGCTGCATTTCTTCCGTTGTTCGATTCGGGCCGGGCGGGCGAGGGCCTTGGACTGCGAAGAACTCCGGTGGGTGGCGCCGGGGGAGTTGAGCCGGTTCGAATTTCCGGCGGCGGATCGATCGTTGATCGAAGCGCTGACAAAAGAGGGGAGCTGATGGCATATGGCAGGAGATGGGGCCGCGCATTCTTGCCGTAAGCTATAGGCTATTTGCTCATGCGAGTCGTACTCGACATTGAAACGGTGCAGCCGCCCCGCGAAGAATGGGCTCGCTTGGTGGGGCTGGCCGGCCTTCCGGCCGGAGGCGGGGAGCCGGCCGACGATCTGTTCGCCTCCGCCGAGGCCGGCGAGCGGAAGCGGCAGGAGGACGAGCAGTACGAACGGGCGTCGTTCGACGGGACCTTCAGCCGGATCGTCTGCATCGGCCTCATTCAACTGTCCGATACGCTGGACCCGCTGGGGGCTGTGTCCTGGTATGGCGCGAACGAGCAGGAGTTGCTGCGGCAATTCTGGGCCAAATTGGGCCAGCTGCGTCCGTCCTCGTTCATCACCCACAACGGCCTGGGGTTCGATCTGCCGTTTATCAAGAAACGATCCGTCATTCACCAAGTGAAGCCCAGTCTGGAGATCAACCTGGCCAAGTTCAGGACCGAGCCGGTCTACGACACGATGGCGGTCTGGAGCAACTGGGACAACCGGGGCTGGGTCAAGCTGGATGTGCTGGCGCGGGCGCTGAACGTCGAGAGCAAGTCGGGCAGCGGCAAGCAGGTGGCCGAAATGTGGGCCAAGGGGCAGGGCAGGGAGATCGCAGACTATTGCCTCCAGGACACCTACGTGACCTATGCCTGCTACTGCCGCATGAACTACCGGCCGCTCTTGCCTCGCGACCAAGTGTTGGCGTCAAAGGAATTGATCGAGGTGCGGTGAGGTTCGTGCGTCCGATGACGCTCAGGGGATCGGGGGTGTAGTCGGCGCAGGAGTCGGTTTCTTTTTCTTCTTCAACTGCTGTTTGTCCGCGTCCTGCTCGGCCAGGTGTTTCTTGATCGCACGCAGTTCCTCCTTCAGTTCCTGCATCTCCATATCCTTCTTGATCAAGAGATCCTTGACCGACTGAAGCTCGGTGGAGGCGGCGCCTTCCGCCGGAGCCGGCTGAGGCTGGGCCTGGGCCTTGGCTGGCGCCGTCACGGCGGCTCCCTTCGCCGCGCTTGCATCTTTCGCCGGCAGGGGCCGGGACGAAGGCGCAGCCGGTAGGGCGGGTGCTGCGGTCGGCAGTTTGGCCAAGAGCTGGTAATCGAGCACCAGGGTTGTGGCGTCGGAGTCGCCGAAAAAGCCGGACTGTTTGAACGAATCAGGCCGCTTGGCCGCTTCTGGCGTAAACAGGACCTGGAGCCGGTCTAATCCGGTCCGGTCGGGAATTTGGCGGTTCGGCATGTTGATCGCATCGGGCCTCGTCGGCCGATGATGGTATTCCGCCAGCGTGAGATGCAAGGACAGGCCATGCACATAGAGACTTCCGGACGTTGTCTCCGGCTCCGGACCGTACGGCGGCGACTCGGAAGACCCGACCGCAGCGCCCTCCCGTTCCTGGTATGCGATGGGGCTGACCAGATGGGAGATACGGAACCCCACTTGCTGTGAGGCGCGGGCTTGCGCCAGGGCTTTGATCAGGGGCGGGGTGAGGAACGCGACCTCTTCGTCCGTGAACACCCGGGTCGGCTTGGGGTTGCCGTCGAAGAGGCCTACGACCGTGCTCTTGTCCCCTACGACCTGGATCCCGCGCAACACCTGCGCGATCGTGGTTGCCGGCAGCGTGATAGGGTGGGCGGCCTGCAGGGATTTATCCGGGAGAGCTTCCAAGTAGACGCGCCCGTACTGGCTGTCGTAGACGATGAGCTCCGGGCCGGCCGCCGAGACACAGCCGGCCGAAAGCAAGCCGGTTAGCAGAGCGGTCAGCAGAGACGCGAAGGGCCGTGGAGCTTGATGCGAAGAACGTGACATCATGCAATGCAGCAGGGGTTTCGATTCAGTGGATTGCAGTGTACCACAAAGACCGGGCCGGACAAAAAGAAAGACGCGGGCAAGAACTGCTTGACAAGAGATCGGGTGGATTGGTATAGCTGATACCTCATACATGTAGACGTGAGCGTGCTAGACAACGTCGTCCACGCTTTCGAGTCGACATGGTGAAGGACAATGGCGTCCTTTTGGTCCACGGTGGACCGGAAGGGCGTTTTTTTTTGCCTTGAAGCCCTCCGGTCTCATTCATATTGAACGATTTTGGAATACGGAGGAGGTCATGTTGAAGAGCTTTGGTATGTGGCGCAGCGCCAGTTTAGCGCTGTTGGCCATGGTGCTATTTATCGGCGCCGAGCCGGTGGCCGCCGAGGAAGCGAAATCAGGAGCGGTGCAAGTCGAGCAACCGGCTGAACAAGCAGAAGGGGCCGGGCGGTTGATTCGAGCGGAAACGGCCGGCACGCATCTCTGCGCCGGCTGTCTAGCGACCATCTACAACGAGGGCAGTAAGGGGAGCATCACCCCCTACGGGCGCATTGAGTTGGATGCGATCTATAGCAGCCGCAACAACAACCCCCTGGACCCGGGACAGTTCAACGGGTATGCCACGGCGGCCGGCAAGGGCAACAATGCCACCGCAACGCTGAACCCGCGCTACAGCGTCTTTGGCATCCGGGCAGACCGGACTGACGGGAAACATTCGCTGACCGGCGTGGTCGAAGTGGACTTCTACGGACAGACGGACAACGCGGGCAACCTTCCGCCCCGTCTCCGCCTGGCTTTCGTGAAGTACACAAACGACAAGACCAGCCTGACGGCCGGCATGGACTGGACCCCGATCATGTCCTTGCACCCAGACCTGATCGACTTTTCGATCATGGGCTACGGCGGAAACCTCTGGCAACGTCTGCCGCAAATCACCGTGCGGCATCAATTCAATGAAAATATCGAGGGTTTGGTGACGGTCATGCGCTTCGAGCGCGGCCTGTCGGCCTGCTGCGGCAATACGCAAACCAGGCCCACGACGATTCCGTCGGGTCAGGTCGGCGGCGGTTCGACTAACGTCGCTCCATTCAATGACCCGGTGCAGAATCCCTACTATGGAGGCAGACTGGCCTACACCGGCACTGGCAACTGGCAAGGTTCGATGCTGGCGGCTAGCGTGGGCTATCGGTACTACCGGTCTGCCCCGATTTCGGGCAGCGATTTCCAGTCTGGGCGAGACATCAATTCGTACCTGTTCGGCATCGAAGCGGTGCATCCGCTCACGAAGAACCTGAAATTCTCCGGCGAGGTCGCCTATGGCCAGGCCATGGGGGTGGAGTTCTTCCGCTTCAATCAGGAGTTGAACCTGACGACCGGCAAGCCGGTCCGGGCCCTGGTCGGTTGGGGCCAATTGTCCTATGCCCCGTCCCATTCGACCAGCACCTTCCTGGTCGGCTATGGCTTCGACAACCCCAACAAAAGCGACATGAGCGGAAGCACGACGGCGGCAAACATCCAATACCTCTCCAACCAGCGGATGTACGCGACTTATGTCCGGCCGATCTGGGCCGACTTTTACTTCGGGGCGGAGTTCCAGAATCTCTGGACCCAATGGACCACGATGGAGCGGTTCTCGGGCCAGCAGTACAACATGTCCGTGTGGTATAACTTCTGAGGGCGGCACGTGAGTCCTGGAGACTCACCTGAAAGGAGCGACAACGATGGCACCGATTTCCAAGAAGAGCGATCAGCAAGCCGAGGACGGGAACGTGACCGGGGAGTCCCGGCGCGACTTTCTGGTAAAAGGCACGAGGGTGGCCGCGGGTCTTGGCGTCGCGGCTCTGCTGGGAGACCTGGGCAACTGGGCCCTCTCCTACGCAGCGGATAAGGAACCGATCAAGATCGGGGTGCTCCATTCCTTGAGCGGCACGATGGCGATCAGCGAAGTGTCCCTACGCGACGTCGTCTTGATGGCGGTGGAGGAG
>SYGV01000114.1 GCA_005799365.1 Nitrospiraceae bacterium | reverse complement strand
GTGCAGCAGTTCCAGGAGGAAGGATATCAGCGGTGGGATTCGCTGGGCGAATTCCTGGCGCTCGCCGCGTCATTGGAGCATCTTGCCAAGGTCGCGAACAACCAAGCGGCAAAGATTTTGGCGGAGACGCTCGATCAGGCCAATGCGAAGTTCCTGGAGAGCAACAAGTCGCCGGCCCGCAAGGTCGGCGAGATCGACAATCGCGGCAGCCATTTCTATCTGGCCCTGTATTGGGCGCAAGCCTTGGCCCAACAGACGCCGGATAAGAACCTGGCGGCGCGCTTTGCCACGATCGCCAAGAACATGGCGGACAATGAAGCCAAGATCTCGGCCGAATTACTCGGCGCCCAGGGTAAGCCGGTCGATGTCGGCGGGTACTATCATCCCGATGATGCCAAGGCCTCGAAAGCGATGCGTCCGAGCCAGACCTTGAATGCGATCGTGGACGCGATCGCGTAGGGAGACAGTGAAGCGTGAGGTGTGAAGGGTGATGAGCGGGCATCGGCTTCTTATCGCTCATCGCTCATCACCGGGCGCAAGGCATGATGATGGCTGCTGAAACGCCAGATATACAGAACGTCGTCGATCAGGAAGAGGTGCTCCACCCGAAGATGGTGACGGTGGAGATCGCCGGCAAGAAGCACGAAGTGCCGGAGGGGATCACCATGCTCAAGGCCCTCTGGTACACGGGGCAGGAAGTGGTGCGGGGGGTCGGCTGTCTGGGCGGGTTCTGCGGGGCCTGCGCGACCTATTACCGGACCAAGGACGATCCCAAGGTGAAGACCTGCCTGGCCTGCCAGACAGCGGTCCATGACGGGATGTCCTTCTCGATGATGCCCCCGTTTCCCGCGCGGAAGGCCACCTACGACCTGGCCGTGCTCACGGACCCCAAGCAGGATCTGTTCAACCTTTATCCGGAAGCCCCGCTCTGCCGGAATTGCAACGCCTGCACGGAGGCCTGCCCGCAGAAGATCGACGTGCGGGAAGGGGTCTGGCGGGCGGTGTTCGGGGATTTCAAGGCCGTGTCGGAAATGTTCATGGACTGCGTGATGTGCGGCATGTGCGCGCCGGTCTGCATCGCCGACATCGCGCCCAGCCTAGTGGCGGTCTATGCCAGCCGCGCCCAGGGCGTCCATTTCACCGAAAAGCCCGCGCGCCTGACCCAGCGGATCAAGGAAATCTCGGACGGCCGGTTCACGGACGAGTGGGCCCGCGTCCTCAAGATGAACGAACAGGAACTCGCCAAAGCGTGCACGGAATTGAAATAGGAGAGTCAAAAAGTCGTCAAGTCTGTAAAGTCATCAAGTCACGATACGATCCATTCGACCTTCCTTCCGCGACTTGAAGACGTTCCGACTTTCTGACTTTGAGACGGATTGAATGGACATTCACGTCTTACAGCAAATCGTCCACCGGACCCGCGATGCCCGCCGGAAGCAGACCATGCCCAAGCTCTCCACGGTTGAGCGGGATGGGCTGATCAAGAAATACCACCCTGATTTTCGTGAGCACGCCTACCGTCCCATCAAGTTCGGTCCGAACGAGGGCGAAAAGACCGTCCGTGAATTGGCCGCGCTGCTCGAAGGGGACAGCCCTGTTCCGGCCGACCTGGATCTGACGCCCACCCACACTTGCGACGTGCTCGTGGTGGGCGGGGGCGGGGCCGGCTGCGCCGCCGCGTTGCACGCCCATGCGCAGGGCGCCTCGGTGCTCTTTGCCACCAAGCTCCGCCTGGGCGATTCCAATACGGTCATGGCCCAGGGGGGCATCCAGATTTCGGTCGCCGCCGAGGATTCTCCGGTGACGCATTTCCTGGACACCCTCAAGGGCGGGCACATGAAAAACGACCATGCCCTGCTCAAGGTCATGGTGGAGGAGGGGCCGTCCGTCGCCCAGTGGCTGCTCGATCTCGGCGTGTTGTTCGATCGGGACGCAGATGGCAACCTGCATGTGAAGAAGGGCGGCGGCTCCTCCAAGCCACGGCTCCTGACCTGCTCGGATTACACCGGCCTGGAGATCATGCGGGTGTTGAAGGATGAGGTCCTCAACCGGAAGATCCGGATGCTGGAGTTTTCCGCCGCGGTTGAGCTCCTCAGCGACGGGCAGGGTCGGTGCACTGGCGCCGTGCTGCAGGACCTCGACAACAAGCGTTTCATCGTCGTGGCGGCGAAGACCGTGATTCTGGCCACCGGCGGGATCGGCCGGCTGCACATCCAGGGGTTCCCCACCAGCAACCACTATGGGGCGACCGGCGACGGCCTCACGATGGCCTATCGGATGGGCGCCAAGCTCATGCACATCGACACGTTCCAGTATCACCCGTCCGGCGCCGTGTATCCGGAACAGCTGTCCGGCGCGCTGGTCACGGAAGGCATCCGGTCCGAAGGCGGCCACCTCGTCAACGCGAAGGGTGAGCGGTTCGTCAACGAGCTGGACACCCGCGACGTGGTGTCCTCGTCCATCATCCGGGAATGCGAAGAGGGCCGGGGCATCCGGACCATGGCTGGGCGCGTGGGGGTCTGGCTGGATACGCCGCTTCTCGACGCCGAGCAGGGACCGGGCACGATCGAGAAGCACTTCCCGGCGATGGTGATGCAATACGACCGGTTCGGGGTCGATATCTCGAAGGACCCGGTGCTGATTTATCCCACCCTGCACTACCAGAACGGCGGCGTGCAGATCGACACCCAGGGGGAGTCCGGGGTCAACAGCCTCTTCGTCGCCGGCGAAGCCTCCGGCGGTCTGCACGGACGCAATCGGTTGATGGGCAATTCCCTGCTGGACTTGATGGTCTATGGGAAACGGTCCGGCCTCACCGCCGCCGCCCGAGCCAAGACCGAACCCCAGGGCAAGCTGACGCTGGAGCACCTGAAGCGGTTCCGGGCCGAAGCGCGCAAGCAGGGCGCCTCTGCCGTCGTCTCGCCGATGCTGTTTCCTGCCTACGCGAAAAAAGAATAAGCGCGTGGCTGATGGCAGGAAGCGGAATGAATCCGGCCATGCGCCATAAGCTCTTGTAAGGAGTGCCATGAACATCCATGAATTCCAGGCCAAGACGTTGTTTGCGCAGTTCGGCGTGCCGGTGCCGCGGGGGAAGGAGATCAAGAACCCCAAGGCGGCGGCCAAGTGGGCGGCGCAGCTGAACAGTTCGGTCTACGTCGTCAAAGCCCAGATCCATGCGGGCGGGCGCGGCAAGGCCGGCGGCGTCAAGATCACCAAGAATCAGGCGGAGGTGCCGGGACTGGCGCAGGAACTGATCGGTAAGAAGCTGGTGACCCACCAGACCGGCCCGAAAGGCCGCAAGGTGCGCCGTCTCCTGATCGAGGAAGGGGCGGGCATCGCCAAGGAACTGTATCTGAGCCTGCTGGTGGATCGCGATTCCGGCTGGCCGGTCTTCATCGCCAGCACCGAGGGCGGGATGGAAATCGAGGAAGTGGCCGCGCATACGCCGGAGAAGATCATCAAGGAACTGATCGATCCGGCGGTCGGGTTCCAGGGGTACAACGGGCGGAACGTCGCGTTCGGCATCGGACTCAACGGCATGGAGCCGGCGGTCCTGACCCCCTTCGTGCAGATGCTCGGCAACCTCTACCGGCTGTTCATGGACAAGAACGCCGCGATGGTCGAGATCAACCCGCTGGTGATCACGACGGACAAGAAGCTCGTCGCGCTGGACGGCAAGGTTTCCTTCGACGACAACGGCCTGTTCAAGCATGCGGACGTGCAGGCGATGCGCGATCTGCACGAAGAGGAGCCGCTGGAGATCGAGGCGACGGCCAACAATCTGAACTACGTGAAGCTGGACGTCGCCAACGATCTCTGGGAAGCGGCGCAAAAGATCGTGGCGATGACGGGCAAGGCGCGCAAGAAACGGGCGGCTGCCGGGGAGGAGGG
>SYGV01000002.1 GCA_005799365.1 Nitrospiraceae bacterium | reverse complement strand
CGTCCCGCGAAATTCGGCATGGGTCATGGTCAGGTCCCCGCGCAGACTCAGCCAGTCGAGCAATTGCAGCCTGGCGCCCAACTCCGTCCCATAGCGTCTCGTCGCGCCGCGAATTTCCGTCGTGCCTGCGTCCCCCGCAAAGACCAACTCGGAGGAGAGGTCCAGGGCCCACAGGGTGGCCAATAATTCCACGCGATCCCACTGTTTGGTACGCACGCCAACCTCATAGGCCGTCGCACGAGGCAGTGACTGAACCGACGGGCTGTTCACCACGGCCCGGGCATCGTTGCTGTGAAAACCGGTGCCGAAGTTCAGGAAGAACTCGGTCCCGAACCAAGGCCCCAGGACCAGATTGCCCTTCGTGCTGGCAATGGCCGCATCGGTCCGCCCGTTGGGCCGCTGCGGGCAGGTCGCGCAGCGGTTGCGGACGTCGAACGTGAAGATGTCGCCGCGCGCCCCGCCGTTGATGCGCATCCAGGGCGTCGGCTGCAGCTCCAGCTTGAGATAGGGCGAATAGGAGGCTTCCAGCACATCGCTGTCTGAAGTCGTGCCCAGACGCATCCGCCGCTGCTGGGCGCCCAGGCGCACCTGGGCGTCGTCCACGCGGGTTTGGACGCCCACCGTCGCGACGCCCGCAACGCCCGCGATCTCGCCGGCCTGGCGGTACCCGATGTCGCTACCATAGATGGCGCGCCGATCGTTCTGTTCAATCCCGTCGCCGTTCACCGGATTGTTCAAAAAAAATGTGAAATTGCTGTGCAAGTCCAGCTTGTAGTATTGGCCGTACAAGTCTGCGAAGAAGCGGCCGCCGCCCGGCGCGTCGTAATGGTAGCGGAGGGTGGCCGTGGCCCGCTCCGTCCTCCCCCCTTCGGTCGGGTCCAGCGAACCGAATCGGTTGAGCTGGCCATCGTTGACCAATTGCAGCGGGACCTGCCCGGAGGCATTCCACCGCCCCTGATAGTACGTGCCGGTCAGGCTGAGCTCCGACCGGCCCGTGGGATTCATCGTCGCCTTGGCCAAGCCGTTGAAGCGGTTGTAGCGATTGGCGCTCAGGAAGGGACCGTCCATATGATACCCCTCCGCGGCGATCAGGGTCCGCACCTTGCCGGTTGTCGGGGAAAACATCGTCATGTACCGTTGCTGGTTGAATTGCCCGCCGGCCGCCTGCACGATGCCTTCTTCCACCGTTTCGCGGGTGACGAATTCGACCGCCGCCCCCGTGTCGAAATCCCCGTACTGGACGTGATAGGGCCCCTTATAGACCTGCACCTCCTTGATCGTTTCCGGAATGATGAAGTTGAGGTCCGTGTAGCCCTGCCCATGGGCATTGCTGCGCAGGTTGATCGGCATGCCGTCCCGGAACACGGCGATATCGGTCCCATGGTCCGCGTCGAACCCCCGCAAGAAATACTGGTCGGCCTTTCCCGCCCCGCCGGAATGTTCGACAGACAGGATACCGGGGGCAAGCCGCAGCAAGTTGCCCGGACGGCCCTGGGGCTGGAGCAGGATATCTTTGTCCGGAATCACATGTTCCGAGGAGGCGGCGGTCAGGCGCTCGGCCAGGACCGGCACATCCGGCAGGACGACGGCGCCCTCCTCAGCCGGCTCGTGGGCCAATGCCACGGACCAGGCGAGCAGCAGCGCACAGAACTGGAGGGAGAAACCAAAGAAGACGCCCACGGATCTTGCCCAGCGTCTAGCTGAGCCCCTTGCCCGTAGTCGTCATGGTCAACTTGCCGTGCTTGACGCCCTTGGTCGCAATCAGACGATCGGCGACCCTTCGAATGTCGCGGCCCTTGCCCCGCACCGCCAGCACCTCCAGACAGTGGTCATGGTCCAGGTGCACGTGCATGGCGGAGAGGATCAGCCGTTCGTAGTCGTGTTGAATGTCGGTGAGCTTCTCCGTCAGCGCGCGGACGTGGTGGTCGTAGAGGAGCGTGATGGTCCCGACCGTCTCCTTGTTCTCGTCCCATTCCTGCCCGACCAGATTGCCGCGGATCAGGTCCCGCAGCGCCTCCGACCGGGTCGCGTAGTTCTTGCGGGCGATCAGCCGGTCAAAGTCATCCAGTAAATGATGATCCAGCGAGACGCCAAACCGCACAAGCTTCTTCATGCCGCACCTCTTTCGTGCCATGAAATATAAAATCGTGGCACGACAGTAGCACCGGCGGCTCGGCGGCGTCAACGCCCCCTTGCATGCCTCCATCGTCATGCAACTTGCCGGTCGAGAATATGGCGTATAGGGTTGACATATACGTGAGGGCCCACATGGATGATCTCGCGCAACTTGAGGGGTTCGATGAGGACGAGGGCAGGGGAGCAGCGGCGAAGACCCGGCAGCATGGCGCTTAGGAACACGCAGCGGCAAGATGCCTGCAGCGTCGCTGTTCCGATGGTCGGCTAGAGGCGACGCATGCGTCACATTTGACACGAATAGGGGAACCGGCACCATCGCATCATGCCGCGGGCGAGCCGCTCGCCCTTCGTCACCCGATGCGCCCCCCCTATTCACCCTCGAGTGGGATGTACAGATAGGTGCTCTGGCGGTTGATGAGGAGGAGGCTCAGGTCCTTGGGCTTGATCGGCTGGACGGCCCTCTGGAACGAGAGGAGATCCGTGATGGGCTGGCGATTGACCTCCATGATCAGGTCGCCCGGCATGAGGCCGGCCCCTTCGGCCAAGCTCCCTTCGTCCACCGTGGTCACGACGACGCCGGTGATCGAGCCGAACCCGAGTTGGCGCCCGATGGCCGGCGTGATCTCGTCCACCATCAGCCCGCCGAACGGATGGCCGTCGGCTTCCGATTTGACTTGCGGCGTGATGCGCTTGGAGCGCTCGCGGGGCGCCTCCTGAATCACCAGCTCGACCTGAAGCGATTTGCCGTCCCGAATGATCTCGAGCTTGTGCTTGCTGCCGATCGCCGACACGGCAATCCAATTGCGGAGGCGGCCCGAATCCAACACCTCCTTGCCGTCGAATCGAACGACCACATCACCGCGTTTCAACCCGGCTTTCTCCGCGGACCCCCTGGCGAACACATCGGTGATGATCGCCCCCTTCACATCCGGCAGGCCGAAGAGCTTGCCCAACTGAGGCAAGACATCCTGCGTGGTCGCCCCCAGGAACCCCCGCACTACGCGGCCGGTCTTCAGCAGACTCTGCATTGCCGCCCGCGCCATGTTGCTCGGGATGGCGAAGCCGACGCCAACGCTGCCGCCCGTGACGCTGGCGATGGCCGTGTTGATCCCCACCAGCTCGCCCTGGACGTTGACCAACGCCCCGCCGGAATTTCCCGGATTAATCGGCGCATCCACCTGAATGAAGTCTTCATAGTCCGCCACGCCCACGTCCGCGCGCCCGACCGCGCTCACGATGCCGAAGGTCACGGTCTGGTTGAGCCCCATGGGATTGCCGATGGCCAGCACGAAATCGCCCACGACCAACCGGCTGGAATCGCCCCAGGCGACGGCGGGCAGGCCGGTGGCGTCGATCTTGACGACGGCCACGTCGGTCTTGGGATCGGTGGCCACCACGCGGCCCTTGAACTGACGCCGGTCCGCCAGCAGCACCTCCACCTCGGTCGCCTCGGCCACCACATGGTTGTTCGTAATGATGTATCCGCCCTCGGAGACGATCACGCCGGACCCCTGGCCATACTGGCGCCGGGGCGGGCCCTCCGGGAACAGGCCGAACGGCAGGCCCTCGTCGCTAAGAGCCTGGTCGCGGACCAGCACGGTCGCCGCAATGTTCACAATGGCCGGCTTGACCTTCGCGGCCGCGCCACGGATCTGCGCTTGCAGGTCGGACGCGGCAGACGATGCCTGCACACGGGGAGCGCGCTCCGCCGCGCCGACACCGGCGGAACCGAGCGCCATCGGCCCGGCGAACAGAACGGCGAGCAGGATGCGTGCCGGCGAAACGGTCACAGGGATTCGAGGTCTCACTTCTTTTTATCTGCGTCCAGAATACTGCGGATCACCACCCGCAGGTTGTCCGGATCGATCGTCTCGATTTTGATGTTGCCGTCCAGCAGCACGGTAGGGGTCTGCTGCACGTTCACCTTCATGCCCCATTCTTTCCCGAGATCCACCGCCTTCAACGGCTTACCGCTGGCCAACCCTTCCTCGAAGGTCTTGACGTCCAACCCCACCTCCCTGATCAGCGATTCGCGGATCACCCGGTCTAGCAGGTGCGTCTTGTCCTTGTGAATCGTGCGAAAGAGCACCCGCTTCATCTCGTTGCCCTTGCCCATTGTCTTGGCCTGTTCGTACATTTCAAAGGCCGTGGGCAGCTTGCCCGGCATGACCGGGAACCCCACCATCGTCACTTCGAGACTTTTCCCGAATTCTTTTTCCAGGATGGGCACGGCTTCCTGCTCGAACCGGTGGCAATGCGGACAGTAGAAGTCCGCGAATTCCGTCAGCTTCACCTTGCCCGGCTGATGGGTGGACGGTTCCTTGACCTCCTCGAATTTACCCTTCAGCGCCGCGGTGCCGGCCTGGGTGGAAGCCGGGGCCCCGAGGGTCAGTAGGGCTCCCAGAAGCGCCACCGTTGTCGCCAGTCTCAGTCCATGTCGCCGCATACCCGCCACTCCTTTCCCGATAAGTGCTCGCACGAGGGACGTATTATAATCCAATCGTCGGCTTTCTCACCTGCTTTGTTATAATATCCGCATGTGGTTGCCGTTCCGACGCCTGCTCCTGGTTCTCTCGGGGCTCCTCGCCGGTTGCGCGGCCCCCGTCCTCCCCGCCTCGCTCCAATTGCAAGTGGACCGGACCCTCACCTTCGCCCAGCTCAAGGACTCGCCGGACTCCTATCATGGTCGGCTGGTCATCGTCGGCGGTGAAGTCCTCTCCGCCAAACGGCTGAAAGAGGGCACGCGCATCGAGGTCTTGCAGATTCCGCTGGAGGATTCCCACGCGCCCGGCAAGGACCGCACCGCCTCCGAAGGCCGCTTCCTGGCGAGGCAGCAGGAATTCCTGGACCCAGCCACGCTCCCGCCCGGCACACGCGTCACGATCGTCGGCGAAGTCACCGGCGCCACCACCCTGCCGCTCGACGAAACGGACTATACCTACCCGACGCTGGAGATCAAACACCTGAAGGTCTGGCCCATGAGGGATAACTAGGCATCCCGACCCGGCTCTTACTCCGGCCCGGCCTGGCACCCCGCTTACGGCCCCTGGTACCGCTACTACTGGCGATAACAGCAACGCCTCGCCAGCCGGATCGGCGGACGAGGCGTTGCAATGAGTTCCGAATGTCGGGGACTAGCGAATCATGAGCAGCTTACCGCTGGCTGAACCGGGATTCAGATGATCTCTGTAGACCAGGGTGCTGCCCTGAGTCGCGTAGAGCAGATCGCTGAGCGGCACGCCGATATATTTGCTTTCTCCCGGCTTGAGCACCACCTGCGCCTTCAATACCGTCGGTGCTTCAAACACTCCGTCCGCTGTCATCAAAAACCCGCGCTCCACGGACGTTTTATTCGTGATCTTGAACACCACCGGACGACCGGGCCGTACCTTTAGATCCAGGATCGTCACGTCCGGATACCACATTTTGAGACCGCCAGCTTCGATGGCAACCAGATCCGCATCCACCGGCAGTTCCTTGAACAACTGCCCGACCACCCCGCCGGTCTCCAGATCTCCGATCTCCACGCCCCCCGCATGGTGGGCCAGACCGACGGACACGCCGGCCAGCAACACGACTGCCGCAACCAATCCCGATGACACACTCGCACGCATCGGCCACCTCCTCTGCTTGTCCAATACCGAATGGCTATAAGGACTTTCCAGACTTGGGAGTGGAAGACAGGCAAGGAGGGAGCCCATTTTTTTCAAGGACTTGCCCGCCCTCGACCCGATCCCCCACGATTAAAAACAGCGCCTTCACCCGTTGGACCTGGCCGAGGAATTCCCCCCTGGCCACGGCCGTCACTTCCCGGACGCCGCCCTCCCCGGACCGATCGGCCTCGATCTCCAGCATGTAATAGTTGAACCCGTCGAACTCCTTGTTGAAAAAGTGCGCGCGGAGCAGACTTTCGAGCTTCGCATCGTCAGCCCGCAAAGGCGCAGCGCCTAGGAGCATCCCCGCCGTCAACAGACACCACAATGCTCGTCGCATCACGTCCCCTTTCAGTACCGATAAGACTCGGTATCTTGTGGTTCGTTCCGCCTTGTCTACCGGCACCTGCCAGTCCCCGCTACATCCCGCCCTTGGTCTGAGTTACTTCTTCGCCGGGGCGTGTTGGTCCGCACCGTGCTCCGCATGAGCAAGCGCCTCCTCCGCATGCTTGAGCGCATCCTTGGCATGCTGGAGCGCCTCTTTGGCATGGGCATCCCCCCCGGCTTTGAGCGACTCCTCCAGATGTTTCACCGCCTCTTTCGCATGGCCGATCCCTTCCTTGGCATGCTTCACGCTTTCCTTGACATGATCGTCGGGACCTCCGGCATGCGACGGATCGGCCGCCAGCATCGCGCCAAAGCAGAAACAAGCCACAGTGAACAACGCAATCATGGTCCTTTTCATCGCTTCCTCCTCAAATGTCATTCTGGCGTGATTGCCAGAGTGATCGCTTGTTGATCCGATGACAGTTCGATCCAGTAGGTCACGCAGGCCCGCTCTCTCAGCGTCACCACTGTGCGCACCGGATTCGCCATGGCTCCCGCCAACTCGGCAGGCACATCAAACTGAAACCGCTCACAATCCTCTCCCCCGAAGGGCCGGGGTGGAGGAGGGAGGCGCCCCTCCCACCCCGGTAAGATCCGGATGAAGGGTGTAACAACATCCGGACCTGTCTCGCGTCTTGCCGGCCACTGAGCCCGCCTCCGCATTCAACGACATGGTTAGCGACGCCCGACGCTCAGACGTGCGCGGACCCCGCTGACGTCCCCGGCCGACATCCCTTCCTCGATACGATTCCGTTCCACGAGTTCCCTCATGGACTCTTGAAAGACGCGCAGGCTGCCCCTCCCGATCTTCGTCGCTTCGAGACGCCCTTCCTCGATCCAACGATAGATGGTCCAGCGGCTGACGTTCAGTGCCTGCGCCGCCTCTCCGACCCGCAGCAACGGCTTATCCATGGCATACCCCTCCCCGTTCATCAGACGGCGAGGCAAGCGGCAGCCGGTCCGCTGCCGCCCGCAGGACCCGCCAAGGGAGGTAGGCTATACCGCCTCGTCCGGGTCCGTCTCCACGCCGTCGCTTGCTGACAAGTGGCTATTGACTCACCCTCGTCATTCCACCCACGCCTTGCAACCCCAGCCCATGGCCAGGGCCCGCTCGACCGCTTGCGCCAATTGCTCGGGCTGCACCGCTTCGCCTTCGAACCGGACCAGCACCGTGCCATGGTTGTTCAGAAACTCGACCTGCCGGACCGCGTCGAACCGACGGAGCGCCCCCTCCACGTCGCTACGGTGGTACTCGCACTGACGGCCGCCGATCTGGACGATCGCATGATTCGAGCCCTGCGCCTCAACCGGGGAAAGGGGATTGGGCGGGTCTTCCGCCCAGGCAGCCCCCACAAGCAGAAGGCTCACCGCCGCTATCCAGAAACTCGATCGTGTCGTCATGTCGTATTACTCCTTTGCAACAGGATCATTGCCCGAAAGGGCCGGGGGGCAGGCGAGGAGGACACCTGCGCCCCGGTACAGGCCCGGGTAAAGGAGGCCAGTCCAACCCCGGACCCTTGTCAGCTCTTGTGTCAACCAGACGCCGAATTAGTCGGCGCGGCGCATCCAACACGGCGCGGCTTCACGACACCCCAAGGAGGCGCGAGCCGGGCTCGGCGCGAACGCAAGCCACACCTCGTTGCCACAACGTCGGAGCGGATTAGGAAAAGGATCAGCGGGGAGGAGCGCGGGCGGGAGTGGAGCCGACGAAGAAACCCCGTTTGGGAGCAGCGAGAAAGCCGTTGAGCTCCAAGCTCAGCAGAACAAGGAGCATGGCCGGTGGCGTAGACGCCTGGATCGGTCCATCGTTGGCCTGGCAGGCCCAGACGCAAAGCGTCGAATGGGCCGGCTGACTACCGTGATGATGGTGCTCGCCGACGTGCGTCGCCCCATGGCCGAACAGGCAGCCCGAGGCCATTCCGGCCAACAGCAGGTAGAGCCCCGCCAGCACCATGGCCATGGGGAACAGCACGCGTTTCACCGGAACAACTCCTTCACGTTTCGACTACTCGTTCAAGTTTGCCATTTAGACCCAAGCCTGACGACTTGTCTACAGACGGTTGCTCATGTTTGCTACACCAAGCCGGCCTGGCGTCAACTGCGTCTACCGTCCTCCGCCGTCCCCGGATCCGCGGATCGAGATGTCGAAGACGCGCAGCCCTTCTTCCTGCCGGACCGTCATGCCCGGCAGGGACTCCGGCGACTCCCGCACGTGGCGGGTGGGCTGTTCGGTGAACTCCTCACGAGACGCCGCAGATCGGGTCACGCCCTCGGGCAGCTTTTTGATCGCCGCCGGTTTCTTCGCAGCCGATGCCTTCTTCTTACCCTTCGCCTGTTGCAAGGCCCGCAACTCGCTCCTGATCCGAGCGGCCTGCGCCTGCAAGTCCTTGATCCGCTCGGCTCGGGCGACGGACTGGTCGGCAGGCACCGCGTCTTGCGCCAAGCCAACAGCGGCGGGGAGCAAGGCACCGCAGCAAGCCAGACCACAGGTCGTTGAAATAAACGCCCTACGCGCCATGGTGGTCATCGTTCCCTCCGTCAAAAGCCCAGCGTCAGACCGGCGTAGACGGCCCGCCCATAGCCGGCGAAGAACAACGTCTTGTTCGCATCCGCCGTGCTGTCCGCCACCACGTTGCCGGACGCGACATACGTCTTGTCGACGATGTTGTCCACCTGGACGTAGAACTTGGCAAAGCGAACATAATAGGGGTTGCTTGTAAACTCGAAATTCTTGTGCAGGTTGGCATTCATCAACCAGTAGGCCGGCGCGCCGACCGTATTGGCGTTGTTGAGGTAATAGCTGTTCCAGTAGCTCGTCTCGAACCAGCCGCCCCATCCAGCCGGGTCGTCATACGCTTCCTTGAAATTCAGCACATCCCGTGCCACGTTGGGGACCTGCTTCCCGTTTCTCACAAAATTCGTCGCCACGCCGTTGACCAAATACGTGTCCGTGAAATTCGTGTAGGTGCCGTTCACATGCGTATAGGCGCCCGATAACCGCCATCCGGCCCAGGGTCGCCAGTCGTAACTGAGCTCAATGCCTCGATATTCCGATCCGTCGGCGTTGATCGACGCCGTCCCGCCCGTGTTCGACACGACTTGCTGGATGATTTCGTTCTTGAAGAAAATCCAATACCCGACGAGTTGAATCGAGAAATCCTTGGCAAGTTTCGAGTTGGTGCCGATTTCGAGGTTCAGGTTTTTCTGCGGTTTGAGCTCGGAGTTCGTGCCGGCCAGCCCGGTGTAGCGGTCGGTGGTCAGGTTGCTGAATCCGGGTATCCCATACGCCGTGGACGCCCGCACCCAGTGTTTATAGCCTTCGGCCGGATTCCAGGTGAGGGACATCTCCGGCGCCCAGTTGTCGAAGTTGCGGCTGACATTCGTCCGGGTACTGACGGCGCCCGAACTATAGCCGATCGTCTGGACGCTCACGATGGATTGCTCATACCCCAACCCGGCCGCCCAGACCCATTTCGGCGCAAATTCCAGTTCTTCTCGGAACCGTCCGCCGATATTCCGAATCGTGCCGCGGCTGTTTTGCGCGAGGACGCCCCGCGTGCCGGTGCCGTTGATGGAATTCGCAAAGGTGTTCGACTCTTGCTCCATGTTGTTCACGAAAAACCCCAGGTAGCTCTTGAGCGGCATGTCTTCCAGGCGCCCGTCGTGACGCAGGTCGGTGTAATACTTCCAGTTTGGGTTAACGGCGTCGGTAATTTGCGAGAACGTCTGGTTGATATCCTTGACATCATAATCGCCTTCCATCGTCAAGACGGTGTTGGCGTCGATCTGCCGCTCGTAGAGGCCACCGATGATCGTGCGTCGATCCAGCCGCCGTTGCGCCAAGAGCAAGGCATCGTTGCAAGAACTGCTGGTGCAGCTGGTGCCGCCGGCCGCCCGGGGATTGTTCGCAAACTGCGAGAGCGTCAACCGGGTCGGCACCTGCGTGTCGAGCCAATTCGAGAGCGCCTTGAAGTAGAAGTTCTGCTTGTCGTCGACTTTGAAGCGCACGTTGAAGTTGAGGGTTTGGGTATTATACCCGCTGTGGCGGATATAGCCATCCTCGGCCACTTGGCTGGCGAACATGGCAATATCAACGTTCCCAGCCTGCTGCCCGGCGGCTACGGCATACTTCTGATAGCCGTACGAGCCGGCGCTGAAGAACGATTCCGTGCCGTTGATGTCGCGGCCCCGTCGGGTTTTGAATTGCACCATCCCGCCGATGGCGTAGTTGTCGTAGAGCGAAGAGGAGGCGCCCCGGGTGACTTCCACGCTCTCCATAAACCAGGGATCGTGCAAGTCCATCCGGCTCAAGCCGTCGGATTGGGTTTGGCCAATT
Source organism: Nitrospiraceae bacterium (assembly GCA_005799365.1). Taxonomy (GTDB): domain Bacteria; phylum Nitrospirota; class Nitrospiria; order Nitrospirales; family Nitrospiraceae; genus SYGV01. The sequence continues at coordinate 3,118 of SYGV01000002.1, read as the reverse complement.
CCGTCTTCATACATTTTGAGATCCCTGATCGCGAACGTAGTCTTGACCCCTGAGCCGCGAATCGAGATGCTGAAGTCCCGTGGCCCGTTCGCTTGCCGGACGATCACGCCGGGCAGCGATTCCAAAGACTCTCGCATCTGTCTCGTCGGCTGGGAGTCGTATTCGGACCGGGGGGTTGCCGAGAGCGATATGCCCTCCGGATGCTTTTGCGCGCGGTTACTGATGATGCTCATATCCGTCAGTTCCAACTCGGGCGCCACGCCGGGCGTTTCCGGTTCCACCTTACTTTTAATGATGCTGGCGCCGTCCGGCGTCCGATGGTCACCCTCCGGCTTAGCTTGCTGGAGCTGATCCAGCTCCTCCAGGATCTTCTGCAACTCTTTTCTCAGATGTTTTTCCCGCTCCGAGGGTTCGGCTGCCGACCCGCTCTGCGTGGTCGGCTCCTGCGCGAAAATCTGCGCCCCTGGGCCCATGCCCAACAGGAATAGGGCCAGCGCCAGACTCCGGGTGCAAGCCGATGCGCCACATTGTTGTCGGATACGATTCCACGACATCGCGATACTCCTTCGGACAGCATAGATGGATGAACCCCGTGCATGAGCCGGCGCTCCCGCTCCCCGCCACAAGGCGGCACACGCGGGACTCCGTCATGCGTTAACTGAAACGATGCGACTGTGCGAAGAGATCAGCGGGGGGGCGCGCGGGAGCGGAGGGACGATCCGTAGCGGATCACCGGAAGCGACGAGAGGGCAAGCAAGAAGAACGTCGCCACAAGTTGCGGCGTCATCTGGGGCGCGGCGGAAATCAATCCTTGCGCGGGATTGACCTGGCAGGCCCAGGCGCAGAGGGTGGAATGGACGGGACCGCTGCCCTGATGGTGCCGATGGTGTTGGTGCTGGCTCGATTGCGTCGAGGCGGACGGATCGAAGAGGCACGCCGAGGCGGCGACCCCGAGGGCCAGATAGAGAAGGACCAGCGCGACCGCGATCGGCCTGGCTCCCTGTTGGACGAGACGGATCACCGGGCGGCCCCCTTGAGACCCAGAAGCAGCGCGACCGCCTCGGGACTGTCCCAGGCCCTCGGTCCGACCGCCCGCCCGACCAGTTTGCCGTCCTTACCGACCAGGAACGTCATCGGCAAGCCGCGCACCATGAAGGAGCCGGACACCTCCTGGTCTTCGTCGAGCAGCACCGGCAAGGCCAGCCCTAGATGTTTCATGAACGCCTGGATGCCTGCGCGCTGGTGGTCGGTGGTCACGGACAAGACGACCACGTCGGCCGGATCGAATTGCTTCCGGAGCCGCTCCAGCGAGGGCATTTCATCCTTGCAGGGCCCGCACCAGGTTGCCCAGAAGTTGAGGAGCACGACTTTCCCCTTCAAATCCGCGGAGGCCACCGCCTGCCCGTCCAGCGTCTCCAGGGTGAAGGCCGGCATGTCGGTGCCTGCACCCATCCGGCTGATCTTCAGCGCCGCCATAGGGTCCGTTACCGTCTCGCCGGCCGACAGCCCTGCGGCGCTGAGCGCGCAGACCAGCAGGCCCGCCGCGAGCCCGAGCCAACGAGCCGCGCCGGCGTTGCAGGGGACTCCGATCGCGGGCTGCTGGTTGCGTCGTCCCTGCATCGTCAGTTCGATAGTTGCTGCGTCACCCGGCCATCCGGCAACTGCAGCGTCTGCAGAATCATCTTATGGCCGGTCATCGCATGTTCCATCCAGGCCAGGACCGCAAAGCCCTGTTCGTTCATGGAGACGGTCGGGCTTTGTCCCTTCTTGTCGTTCAGTTTTTGAGGGCGGCTGAAGGTCCGTCCGCGATCCAGGGAATAGCTCACCACCACTTCCCGTCTGACGGGTGACTGCTCCTCCCAGACGACCACGATGCGGCCGGCTCCGTCCACCGCCATCTGAGGATGGTCGGGGAAGGTGCCTTTGGAAACGTTCAATGCCCGCTTGGGAGCGAAGGTCCGGCCCTGGTCGTCCGACATGGCCATGTAGACAGCCGGCGTCTCGTCCTCCCCCTCGGTATACCACGCGACGTAGAGCCGGCCCTGACGGTCCGCTCCGATCGACGCGGGCCGATGCGGGCAGCCGAGGTAGACCCATCGGTCGTTCCCGACGACGACCGGCGGCGAAAACGCCTGCCCTCCGTCGGTGGACCGGGCCACCACGGTCTCCCTCACGCCCCCATCCATGATCTTGCGCCAGGCCACGTAAAGCGTCCCGTCCGGGCCGGTCGCCATGGAAGTCCGGCAGCAGACGCAGGTACTGTCGTCGAGTTTCAGATTTTTCGTGACGGTGTGGCCCTGATCGGGGGAGCGGGCGACAAAAGTGCCCGGGTCCTTCTTGCCTTCCCGGCCGTCGATCCAGGCGATGTGCAGGACTCCGTCGTGGCCGAGGTGCAGCGAATCGAAACTGTGGGTCATCACCTGGTTGTCGTCGTTGACCAGGACCGACGGCAGGAAGGAACGGCCTCCGTCGGCGGACCGGCTCAACCGCAACTCGCTGCTGAAGGGCTTGTCGGGGCTGAGCTTCGGATGCGTCAACGCCCACGTGATGAAGACCTCATCACCGTTGACCGCGAGGGCCGGGGCTTCCTGCCTCCCGTACGGCACTTCCTCCGGCCGGTTGACGACGACTGACGGCCCCAGGGGGCCGCCCGCCTGGCCGCGGGCATACCGCACCGACCGGACCTCTTTTCCTTCCCGCTTGTCTTCCTGCATCCAGGCCAGATGGATCGTGCCACGTTCATCCACCTGCACCGACGGGGCAGTGAGGCTCTTGGCCTGGTGCTCGATCGCCTGCTTGGGCCCCAGGACCATGCCGGTCGGCGTGGCACCAGGCTCTTCCGCCATGGACCAGCTTGCGCCAGCCACCAGCAAAAGGCCCAGCCCCGCCGATATGCCTCGCATCATCGATGTTCTCATCAGCCGGCTCTCGATCAGTCCCACAGCGATTACTGAAGCTTGTAACTGATCGGCACCTGCACCACGACTTCCGGCCGGCCCAGCGGTTGTCTGAGGTGCAGCGGGCAGGCCCGCTTGATGATTTCGATGGCGTCCATGTCCAGAATTTCATGGCCGGAGCTTTCCGCCACGTCCACCTTGGTCAGGTGGCCGTCTTCCCG
>SYGV01000113.1 GCA_005799365.1 Nitrospiraceae bacterium | reverse complement strand
GCGTTGAAACATCTGGCGCAGGACGAAGCCCAGAAGTTGATCGACATGGACGAGGTCGTCCGCGACGCCGTCGCCAAAGTGGAGCAAACCGGCATCGTGTTCATGGACGAGATCGACAAGATCGCCGGACGGGAGAAGATGGCCGGTCCGGACGTGTCGCGCGAAGGGGTGCAGCGGGACCTGCTGCCGATCGTGGAGGGGTCCACCGTCAACACGAAATACGGCCCGGTCCGCACCGATCACATCCTGTTCATCGCGGCCGGGGCGTTTCACGTGGCCAAACCGTCGGATCTGATTCCCGAACTCCAAGGGCGCTTCCCGATCCGGGTCGAGCTGACGGCCTTGACCAAGGAAGATTTGGTCCGCATTCTGACCGAGCCGCGCGCGGCCCTCATCACCCAGTATCGGGCCCTGCTCGAGACGGAGGGGGTGACCGTGGACTTTACCAAAGAGGGATTGGATGAGATTGCCGCCACGGCCGTCCAGGTGAACGACCGGACGGAAAACATCGGGGCCCGCCGACTGTTCACGATCATGGAGCGGCTGTTGGAGCAGGTGTTGTTCGAGGCGCCCGATGTGGCCGAGCGGGCGATTCTGATTGATGCCGCCTATGTGAAGGACCGGCTGCGCGAGATCGCGAAGGCTGAGGATTTGAGCCGGTTTATTCTGTAAGAGTTGTCGGTTGTCAGTGCTCAGTTGTCGGTCGGAGAGGAAATTTTGAGGACTGATTACTGAGAACTGAAAACTGACCGTCAAGGAGTGTTTTTTCATGAACAAACTGATCAAGAAGGCCAACGTCCTGATCGAGGCCCTCCCCTACATCCGGACCTTCGCCGGAAAAACCGTCGTCATCAAGTATGGCGGCAAGGCCATGGCGGACGACCAGCTCAAGAACGGCTTCGCGCAGGACGTGGTGCTGATGAAGTACGTGGGCCTCAATCCGGTGATCGTACACGGGGGCGGCCCGCAGATCAATCAGATGCTGGATCACCTCGGCATCGAGGCCAAGTTCCGCCAGGGCGTGCGGGTCACCGACCGGGCCACGATGGAAGTCGTGGAGATGGTCCTGGGCGGGAAGATCAACAAGGAGATCGTCAACCTGCTGAACCAGCACGGCGGCCGGGCCGTCGGGCTGACCGGCAAGGACGGCGGCATGATCATGGCCAAGCCGCTTACGGTTAAGGCCTGGGCGGAAAGCCTCGGCACGGATCCTGACGGAGCGGAAGACGCCGACTTCGGGCTCGTGGGCGAGGTCCAGTCGGTCAACCCGCGTCTGATCGAAAAGCTGCAACAGGAGAGCTTTATCCCCGTCATCGCCCCGATCGGCGCAGACCGCTCGGGGAACACCTACAATATCAACGCCGACCTGGTCGCCGGCGCGGTTGCGGCGGCGCTCAAGGCGGAAAAACTGCTCGTGCTGACCGACGTGAAGGGCATCCGCAACGCCAAGGGCAGTCATGTCTCCACCCTGTCGCGCAAGGACATGCAGAAGATGGTGAAGAAAGGCACGATCAGCGAAGGCATGCTGCCGAAGGTCCAATCCTGTCTGGCCGCGCTGGACGGCGGGGTCCAAAAAGCCCACATCATCGATGGGCGCATGCCGCATGCGATCTTGCTGGAGATCTTTACCGATCGGGGGATCGGCACCGAGATCGTCTCCTAGCGTCGTGCAGGATCGTCTCCGCGAACATGTAATTGCGCTTGTCGGTGAACGGCATCCTGTCTCCTCTCCGGCCTGGCTTGCGCAAACAGAACAGTACCTCGCCGACCGGTTCCTGAGCCTGGGGCTGATCGTGACCGGCCACCCCTTCGAAGCGTATGGCAGAACCTTCTGCAACGTGATCGCGACGCTCTCGGGAACGGGCGCGGCGGCGGCTCCGCTCATCATCGTGGCCCATTACGACACGGTCAGTGGCTCGCCGGGCGCGGACGACAATGCCAGCGGCCTAGCCGTGCTGTTGGAAACGGCGAGGGGCCTCAAGGACCGTCCGCTCGTTCACGACGTACGGTTCATCGGCGTTTGCCTGGAGGAAGAAAACCTGCTCGGCAGCCGGGCCTATGCGGCTTATCTGCGGGCGACGAACCAGCCGATTCAGGGGATGATGGCGCTGGAATGTGTGGGCTATGCCAGCGCCGAGCCTGGCTCGCAACGGAGCCCGCCGGGAGCTCCCATCGAAGTTCCAACCACCGGCAATTTCCTTGGCGTCATCGGAAACGAAGCAGCGGCTCATCTGGTGACGGCGCTTGCGCAAGCGGCCTCGGCGCTGGTTCCGGCGCTGAAAACCGTCCCGCGCCTGGTGCCGGGGCGAGGGGAGCAGCTTCCCGACACCAGGCGCAGCGACCATGCGGCCTTCTGGGACCGGGATTATCCGGCCGTCATGCTCACCGACACGGCCGATTTTCGTAATCCCCACTACCACCGGCCCACGGATACCGTCGAGACCTTGGACTTTGCCTTTATGGAACGGACGGTAGCTTGCCTCACGGCTGCAACGGTCCGGCTCGCAACCCTCAAGGAGCAGCCTGCCCCATGAGGAAGCGGCTGACATCCGATACCACAAAAGCCATTGCGGCCGCCTTCAGACGCTTGGACTATGTGAAGCTGGGGCTGATCTACTGCGACGAGGGAGGCGATGCTTTCTGGAAGGCGAAACGCGGTCCCTGCCGGAAACTCGGGATCAAGATGGCGGACGTGCTGCTGGGCCGCCTCAAGCCGAATGGGCGGAGCCTTTACATCGGCGCAGGGGTGGCGGAACTGCCGTTACTCGCGATGGAAACGATGGAACTCGGGCGGGATGTCACGGCGTGCAATCTTAGACCCAAGGAAGTCCGCTTGTTGAATCGCGCCTGTGCCGGGCTGCCGTTCCGCGTTTCGGCGCAGGACGGCGGCAAGACCGCCGGCCGGTTCGACCATCTGTGGATGGTGAGTGTGTTGAACGATCCGGAGCGATTTCCTTCACTGGCCGCTCTTTCTTATGGCCGGGCCAACCCGGCGACGTTCGATGCATCTCGTTTTTCGCGTGAACGGAAGATCGTCAGGAGCCTGACCGATGCCTGCCTGCGGAAGCTCAAGCGGCCCGGGCTGGTCACCACGTCGGTCGAGGAGATTCCCTGGATTGAGGATTGGTGCCGCCGCCACAAGGTGCCTTGCTCGGTGGAGGAAGAGGATTACCCCACGGCCTTGGTGGGCGATCCCGTCTGTCTGATCCGCGTCGGCACTCGTTGACAGCCTCTTCAACCGCCCCGTACACTGTCTTGCGTATGGCCACTCGTCAACCCTTACCCCTTCTCTCGGAATCCGGCAAGACGCGCATCGGTTTCGTCAACCTGGGTTGCACCAAGAACCAGGTGGATGCGGAAGTCATGCTCGGCTCGCTGGTGGCGAAGGGATTTATCCTGACCCCCGATCCAGCCGAGGCCGAGGTGGTCATCATCAATACTTGTGGGTTTATCGAAGAAGCCAAGCAGGAGTCCATCAATGCGATCATCGAACATGGGCATCTGAAGAAAACCGGCTCTTGCCGGGTGCTGATCGCGGCCGGTTGTCTGGCCCAACGGTACCAGGGGGAGTTGCTCAAAGAATTGCCGGAGCTGGACGGCGTGGTCGGGACCGGCGAGATCGGCCGGATCGCCGAGATCACCCAGGGATTGCTCACGCCTGCGCGCAAGCAACAACGGCTCTTTTTTTCTCCGCCTCCTTATCTCTACGACGAACGGACGCCTCGTCTCCGGCTGGACAAGCCGCACATGGCCTACATCAAGGTCGCCGAGGGCTGCAACCGCAACTGTGCCTTTTGCGCCATCCCGCTCATGCGGGGCAAGCAGCGGAGCCGGCCGGTGGAGTCCATCGTGGCGGAGGCGCAGCGGCTGGCCGATGAAGGGGTGAAGGAGATCAACCTGATCTCCCAGGACACGGTCAACTACGGGGTGGATTTGGGGATCAAGCAGGGATTGACGCAGCTCCTGCGCGGCCTGGTCAAGGTGAACGGCCTGCGGTGGATCAGGCCCTTCTATCTCTATCCCCAGCAGGTGACGGATGAATTGATTACGCTCTATGCCGGGGAGGAGAAGATCGCCAAGTACATCGACATGCCGTTCCAGCATATCAACGATGCGATGCTGAAACGCATGCACCGCTTGGGCGACAAGGCTTCGATTACGGCGCTGGTGGAACGGCTGCGGATGCGCATCCCGGGCCTGACCTTCCGCACGGCCTTTATCGTGGGCTTCCCCGGCGAGACGGAAGCTGCCTTTGCGGAGCTGAAGCAGTATATCGAGGACATGGCCTTCGAGCGCGTAGCCGTGTTCCTCTATTCCGACGAGGAAGGCACCTCCGCCGTCGAGATGGATGGGAAGCTCGACCGGCAACTCATGGACGAACGCCGCGCCGAGCTGCTCAACGTGCAAGAAGGCATCGCGCTCAAGAAGAGCCGGACCCTGCTCGGCCGCACGGTCGAGGTGTTGGTGGAAGGGCTGTCCGAGGAATCGGATCGGCTGCTGGCGGCCCGCCACGAAGGCATGGCGCCGGAAATCGACGGGCTGGTGTATTTGAATCAGGGATCGGCCCGACCAGGAGAGTTCGTCAAAGCGACCATTACGGATGCATCAGCCTACGATCTCGTCGGCCATGTGGCCGGCTCGGCGCCGGTCGGCAAGTCCTCACCGGAGGCTCTTGTGATGCCGGCAAAGGCCGGCAAAGGGCATGCGTGAACAATGTTGTCGGTACACGGTTCTCAGCGGTCAGTTCCGGAAACTGAGAACCGACAACTGAACACTGAGTACTGAGCACTCTTTACGAGCGACAGGCTGCTTTTGTCAGGGCTGGAAGCCGGGCTTTGACTTGAGCGGTTCCCCCAGATAGGTCTTCGCATACCGAACATAGTTTTCCGCTGATTCCCTGATCCACTCCAGCTCCTCTTGGGTCACCGGCCGCTTGACCTTGGCCGGCGAACCAAGGATCAGGCTCTTGGGCGGCACGGCGGTTCCCTCGGTGACCAGCGCCCCGGCCCCCACCACGCAGTCCTCGCCGATCACCGCCCCGTCCATGATGATGGCCCCCATCCCGATCAGGACCCGGTCCTTGATCGTGCAGCCGTGCAAGACCACATGGTGTCCGATCGTCACGTCGTTCCCGATGATCAAGGGATGGATGTCGTGGGTGACGTGCAACATGCACAGATCCTGCACATTGGTCCGGCTGCCGATCCGGATGTAATGGACATCGCCACGGACGACCGAGTTGAACCAGACGCTGGATTCCTCGCCGAGGACCACGTCGCCGACGATGACGGCTGTGTCTTCGATGAAGGCGGATGTCGGGACGGTCGGCTTGACGCCTTGGTAGGTGCGGATCACGGCGTCACTCTAGCGGGAAATCCGGTCGTGAAGCAAGTCGGTGGCTGGCTCACATACAGTGATTGGCGCCGGAGAAGGGCGATCCCTTCCCCGGCGCATCATCCGTTTGCCCACTCTATTTCTTTGGTCGGGGCCGTGTAGTTCTCTGTGCCCTCGATTCGTCCTGTCCCATCGCGTTCCTGCTTTCTCTGTCCCCTGGTCACACCTTGACCGAGATGAAGAGGGCTGCGCCGTGACGGTTGACCAGCAAGAGAATGTGCTGATCCTTTGTGAGTCCCGACGCGATCTTCTCGAATTCCTGCACCGACTTGACCGGCTGTTTGTTGATTTCGCGGATCACATCGCCCGGTGCGATCCCCGAACGGGCGACGACGCTGTCCGGATCAACCTCGACCACGAGGACCCCCTGAGTCTTGCCGGACAAGCCCAGGTCCCTGGCGGTCTTGGAATCGAGGCTCTGAACGGCAAGCCCGGCGAGGGCATGGTCTGTTGTCCGCTCCGTTCCGGCGACCTTGACGGCCCCCGGCTGCTCCCCGACGGTCACGGTCAGGTCCAGCGTTTTCCCGTTCCGCACCACCTGCACCGGGACCTTGGTCCCGACCGACGTGCGGGTCACCCGGCGTTGCAAGGTGATGGCGTCCTCGACCGGCGCGCCTTGGTAGCCGACGATCACATCGCCTTGCTTGAGGCCCGCCTGCTCGGCCGGGCTGTCTTCCGCGACATTGCCGACCAGCGCCCCCTTGGAATCGTTGAGGTCGAAAGACTTGGCCAGGTCCTGATTCAAGTCCTGGATGCCGACGCCCAGGTAGCCCCGGACGACTTTGCCGGTCGCTACCAGGCTTTCATAGACCGGTTTCACCATGCTGACGGGCACGGCAAACCCGACCCCTTGATAGCCGCCGGTTTGCGAGAGGATGGCCGTATTGATGCCGACCAATTCACCCGCTTGATTGACCAGTGCGCCGCCTGAATTACCCGGATTGATCGCCGCATCCGTCTGGATGAAATCTTCGTATTGCGTGATGCCCATCCGGCCGCGCCCCAGGCCGCTAACGATGCCGAGCGTCACCGTGGAGTTGAGCCCGAAGGGGTTGCCGACGGCAAGGACGTATTCCCCCACTTGCAGCGTGGATGAATCGCCCCAGGGGACGAAGGGCAGATCGCGCCCGTCCACTTTGATCACGGCCAGGTCGGTCTTGGGATCGGTCCCGACAATCTTGCCACGGAGCTCCCGCTTGTCGGGCAGCGTCACGGCCAATTCCTGCGCTCCTTCCACCACGTGATTGTTGGTGACGATGTATCCGTCGGGAGAAATGATCACGCCGGAGCCAACGCCGCCGTTCCCATGACGTTCGCCCGGCGGCACGGGCCCGCGTGGGCGTCCGGGATGGCCAAAAAACTCTTCCATCTGATCGCGCAGGTCGGAATCTCGCCCGCGGCTCACGCGCGTCGCGGTCGCCGTGATGTTCACCACCGCGGGAGTGATGGCCTTGGCAATCTGGGCAAACCCGTTGCCT
>SYGV01000112.1 GCA_005799365.1 Nitrospiraceae bacterium | reverse complement strand
GGCGCGTCGAGCCCGTCCGCCAGCATTTCGCAGGCCTTGTCCGCGCTGGTGGGGGAGATTTGCACGAGCCGGTCGCCGACCTTGACGGTTTCGCCGGGGCCGACCTCCGCCATGCGGACGACCGTGCCGTCGATCGGGGCCAGCACGCGGCTGGCGATGCGCCGCTGCGTGGCGTTGGAAAGGCGCAGGCCCACGTTGGCGAGCTGATCGGCGGCCCGCGCCGCTTCCGCCAGGGCGCCGGCCCGCTGGGCTTCGGCGTCCATGAGGCGTTGCAGGACCTCGGCGCTGATCTGGTCGCGGCCGAAGCTCAGCGCGCGCATGCCCTGTTTGGCTTCCTTGAGCGTGGCCTCCGCTCCTTGCTGATCGGCCTTGCTGGCGATGGCGCCTTGAATGGACAGCTCCAACTCACGTTGCGACACGAGCCCCTGGGTCGCCAGTTCCTTGTGCCGGTTGACGTTCAATTCCGCCGTGTCCACCGCGATTTTCGCGGACACGACACGTTGCTCGGCCGCCCGCACTTTATTTTCAGCTTCGAGCACGCGGGCTTCCGCCGAAGGGACCGCCGCCCGGACCAGGTTCTGCATTTCTTTGATCCGGTCGGTCAACTGGTCGGCGCGCTCCAGGGCCGCTTTCCGGTTCTGCGTCAAGGCCTCTTTCTGTTGTTCAAGCAGCGGCAGCAGGTCGGGCGCCATGAAGCTCGGGTCCACGTCGCGCAGTTCGACGATCAAGTCTCCTTGCTTGACCCGGCTGCCCTCGAAGACGTGCCACTTGTTGATTTGCGACGCGATCTGCGCCTCGATGTCTTGCGGCCGCTCGTAGGGCGAATAGGCGGAGAGCTGGCCGGTCACGGTGACCGTCTGGGTCCAGGGGACGAAGGCGATGACCAGGGTAAAGAGTAAAATCAGCTTGATCGCCAGTCGGGCATTGAACTTGAGACGTTCGGGTATCTGGACGGCTTCCCAGGACTGGAGCTTGGCGGAGGTGGCGAGGTCGTCGACTTGGAGGTCTTCCAGCCCCGTCGGATGGGTGACGAGGGCTTGCATCCGGCCCTTAATGCTGGCTTTCAAATCGGGCATCGGGAGCCTCGGGAAGAGATACCCGGCATCATAGTGGATTTCCCAGGGCGGGTCAAATTTCCTCCGGCCGGACGCCGTTCGGGCCCCGTCAACTTGACCCGTGGAAGGGACAAGGTTAAGGTTGAGCCCCATTATGCGACGGTGCGGCGCCATGCCGCCTATTGAAGAGGGGGACAGGGATGGCCAATCGGCGTCAACAGCGACGAGGGGGCGCAGGGCCGCTGGTGGGGGTGGTCGGCGGTAGCAAGACGGATCTGCCGGTTCTCGAAAAGGCGGTCGAGGTCTTGACCCATCTGGGCATTCCGAACGAACTGCGCGTCGTGTCGGCTCATCGGACACCGGATCGCCTCTTTGCCTATGCGGAGCAGGCGCCGGGGCGGGGGATCGAAGTGGTCATCGCCGGCGCGGGCGGCGCGTCGCACCTGCCGGGCATGCTGGCGGCCAAAACCCATCTGCCGGTGATCGGCGTGCCCATGCCGACGGACAATCTCCGCGGGCTCGATTCGCTCCTGTCCATCGTGCTGCTGCCGCGCGGCATTCCGGTCGCCACGGGGGCCATCGGCGGAGCCGAGAACGCCGGGTTGCTGGCCGCGCAGATTCTGGCCGGACGGTATAAGACTATCCGGGATCGGCTGCTCCGCTTCCGCGCCGAGCAGACCCAGGCGGCCATCGCCTCATCACCCGAAAATCAGCGCAAACAGACAAAGACCCGCAGCCGGCGCTAGCGGGAGGTGATGCGGCGCAATGGCTAGCAAGACGACGCCAACCTCGCTACCCGCAATTGAGCCTAGCTCGATGCTGGGAGTGTTGGGCGGCGGGCAACTGGGCGCCATGTTTGCCGTGGCCGCCCGGCGCCTGGGCTATCGGGTGTCGGTTTGGGACCAAGATGCGGACGCGCCCGCGCTGAAGATTGCCGATCTGCCGGTCAGCGCGCCGTTTACAGACCCAACAGCCCTGGATCGGTTCGCCGGTTCCATCAGCGCCGTGACCTACGAATGGGAGAACATTCCCGTTGCGCTCGGCGAGGCGTTGGAGCAACGCCTCGCCGTCAGGCCGGCCAGCCGCATCCTGCGCATCCTGCAGAATCGGGTCGAGCAGAAACAGTTTCTCGCAAGCCACAATATCCCGGTTGCCCCGTTCAGACCGATTGCCGCGCCGGGCGACGTGTCCGTAGCAGCGGCTTCGATCGGCTTCCCCTGTCTATGCAAGACGGCGACGCATGGCTACGACGGCAAGGGCCAGTGGCAACTTGCCGGGCCCCAGGACCTGCCCTCGGTGACCGAACAACTGAATCAGCAGACCCACAGTCCCTGGGTGCTGGAGCAGTTTCTGGCCTTTGACAAGGAATTGTCGGTGCTGGTCGTGCGCGGGGCGGACGGGGACAAGCGGGTCTATCCCACGGTTGAGAATGTCCACGAAGCCGGTATTCTCCGGACCAGCAGGGTGCCGGCCGAGGTCGATCCGAGACTGGCTCAACGAGCTGGCGCTCTCGCCGCCTCGGTCGTGGAGGCGCTGGAGGGAGTCGGCGTTTTCTGCGTGGAGCTGTTTCTGATGCCGGACGGTCGCCTGTTCGTCAACGAGGTCGCGCCGCGTCCGCATAATTCCGGCCACTATACGTTGGACGCCTGCACCGTCTCCCAGTTCGAGCAGCAGGTCCGTGCCGTCTGCGGGCTCCCGTTAGGCGAAGTCCGCCTGCTGTGTCCGGCGGTCATGGTCAACCTAATCGGTGAGGATTGTATCAAGGTGAGCGCCGGCGATGGCCTGGCGAATCTCTTCCGCTGGCCCGGCGCCAAGCTGCATCTGTATGGAAAGAAGTCCGTCCGCCCCGGCCGCAAAATGGGCCATGTGACGTTCCTGGCCGAGAAGCCGCATGAGGCTTGGGCATCGGCGAACAAGTTGAAGCGAATGCTTGGCTAAATCGGCCGACGAAGAGCGGAACGGGGAAGTCGCGCCGGGAGATCCTGAAGCGAGCGGTAGCAGGGCGACGCTCACCACTCGGATCCCCGCCACCCCCGGTTCCGGGCCGGGGCGAAGAAGTGGACGTCGGGTCGTTTGAACAGTCCGATCAGGGCCATGCCCGCGACAAAGCCGCCGACGTGGGCAAAGAAAGCCACCCCGCCTCCCTTGCTCCCTAAACTCATTCCGCCGCTGAGAATCTGCATCACAAACCAAAACCCCAGCACGAACCCGGCCGGCACGTACATCATCCTAGTGAACATGCCCAGCGGAATCAGCACCAGCACTTTGGCATGGGGGAACAGCAGCAGGTAGGCGCCCAGCAGGCCCGAGATAGCGCCGCTGGCGCCGACCATCGGCACGGTCGAAGCGGGATCGGTCAGGGCATGGCTGAGCGCAGCCAGGATGCCGCAGGTCGCGTAGAAGACGATGAACTTCACGTGTCCCATCACGTCTTCGATATTGTTGCCGAAGATCCAGAGGTAGAGCATGTTGCCGATCAGGTGCATCCAGCCTCCGTGGAGGAATATGCTGGTGAGGAGGCTGAGGTAGGCGGGGACCGCCACCGCTTCGGGCGGCAAGGCCGTCAGTCCGGCCGGATGGCCCAGGACGACGGAGGGGATGGCGCCGTACTGGAAGATGACCGTTTCCCCGATCTGTTCAGGGAGCGAGACTTCGTACAAAAATACCAGCGAGCAGGCAATGATCAGCGCGATCGTGACGATCGGCGTGAGCTCGGTCGGGTTATCGTCGTGTAGCGGAATCACGGAAGCAATGGAAAATGCAAAATGGAGAATGCAAAACGAGGAAGGAGGAAGCGCGAACGTTGCGTCGGCTGGCTCATCTCTCGTAAATTTTCAATTTTTCATTTTGCCTTGCCCAGCGGCGCGAGCGGGTCCGGACCGGCCTCGCCCAGCGGCACGGAAAAGCCGGCTGCATGGGTGTGGCCCCCGCCTCCATGTTGGACGGCGATGGCCGCCACGTCTGCCCCGTCGGGCGCCGATCTCATGCTGAAATAGCGCCGGCCGTCCTTGTCGTGCCAAATAAGGCAGAAGGGCCGCCCCTTGGCCAGCCGCTCGCCGATCTGGCTGGTCAAGATCGCGCTCTGCACTGCGGGCACCTTGTGCCCGTGGAGCGTGACCGTGACGGCTTCGGCGAGAATCTTGCCGATCATCTCCTGCTCGTACCGGAGGACGGCCTTGCCTTCGGTGACCAGGGTCTTGCGGCGGAAGCCGTCCCAGAGGGAAAAGTCGAAGGGATAGGAGGAAAGGGCCGCCGTGACTTCCCGGCTGTCCGGGAGCGCCCATTGCCACAAGTCCTTGTCCTGGACGTACTGGAGCAGCCAGGGGGCTGGCGACTGGTGGGCCCATTCCCAGGCCAGCACGGCACCGGACTTCTTCTGGTCGAAGTAGGCGTGGGGAAATCCTTCCAGCGCCTGCTGGGCCGTGATGTGATGGTCCAGGATCAGGAGGCTGGCCGCCTCTTGGGCCATGGCCTCGAGCATCGGCCGGGCGTAGCTGAAATCCGCAATGACGACATGGCGGCCGGCCAGGCCTGGCGGAGGCGGAAAGCCGTGTTTGACTGGGATGAATGTCGCCGAGGGGAATTTCTTCCAGATGGCCCAGGCGGCCCCGAAGCCGTCCGTACATTCGGCATGGTAGAGGACGATATCCGGAGCCTGGACCGAGCCGGGCGTTCGTCTGGAAAAGGTGGTCACGGTGCGCAGCATATCACGAGAGCCGGCCACAGCCAACAACGCCGGTCTCCGCTTGTCAAATCCAGGCCCGCCCGATTACACTGACGAGCGTCCAGGGCTCACTGCAATCCGGACGGGAGGCTCCATGTCGGCATCCGAACAGGCATTCCGCCGCCGCGCCGCGCACGTTGCGCCGCATGGCCTCGGTCTGTCCGTGGATGTTTATACCCCGGACTTGTTCGAGTTGTTGGGCGCGCTGGAAGACGCAGGGGCGCGAGCCGACTACTTGGAAATCTTCCGGGCTTCCCTCCCGGCGCTACAAACGGTCCGACGCCATTGCGCGTCGTTGCCGCTGGAATGCCACGCCGAAGGGTTGTGGCTGACGCAGCCGGGCTGGCAACAGGCCTATCCGGCGGATCGGGAGCTGGAGGCGATCGCCGCGCAGCTTCGGGCATTGGGCTGCCAGTGGATGACACACGAATGTGCCGCCAAGCAGATGGCCGGCTATTCGTTCGGGACCTACCTCCCGCCCTTGTTTACGACAGCTGGCGCCGAGGTAACGGCGGACAATGTCATGCTGGCCCAGGCTCGACTCGACCGGGATGCCGACCTGTCTCATGGGGCCAGCCCTCTGCTGCTGCTGGAGGTGCCGCCCTGGACCTACTTCGGCTTGGGCGACCTGTCCGTGCCCGATTTCTTCCGAACGATCACGGAACGCACGGCTTGCGGCCTGGTCTTGGACATCGGCCATCTCTGGACGATCTATCGCTATAGCGGCGCCTGGCGCAGGCAGGCCGTGGATGAATTTCTTGTTCGCTTCCTGGATGCGTTTCCTCTCGAACGGGTCGTTCAAATTCACGTGGCCGGCTTGGCCGAACATGAGGCGGCCGTATCGGCTCACGGCAAGGCCGGGGGCGGCGATCGGCTTCCATTCTGGATCGACACGCATGGGGCTCCTATCCCGCCGCTGTTGTTCGATATGCTGGAGCAAGTCCTGGCCCATCCCAAGCTGACGCAGCTCAAAGGCCTGGCCTTGGAAGTGGATACGAAAACCGTGCCGATGATCGTTCGGGAATTCCGACAATTCCGGGAACGGTTCGAGCGAAGCTCCTGTCTGAGCCCTGGCCGGCAGGAGCAAGGGGCGCCGGTAGAGGCCGCTTCATCGCCGGAGGTGGAGCGTTCCGGGGATGTCGCAGCCCTGCGTCGGCAATACGAAGCCTACGCGCAGCTTGCGGCCGGACAGAATGACGCGCTCATGCCCATGCTGGTGGGTGAACCGAACGGTCTGGATCAGTACCGTCACGAGTATCTGCCCCATGAAATCCTCCACTGGGGAGGCGAAATCACGGACATGTTTCCGGGCACCTGCCGCGAATTGGAGCGAGCCGGCCTCGCCCTTGAGCGGTTCATCCAATTCTGGTTCCGAGAGTCCCGTCCAATCGACGCCCCCTATGATTTCTTTTTGTTGAAAATCGAGCGGTTCATGGAATTTGTCCAAACGACCTTGCCGCAAGCCAGGGCGACGGTGCTACGCGAGGCGGAGGAGCTGCGCGGTGCCTATCAGCAGGCCAGCGACAGGGTGCAGGTTCTGACATGAGCTTCTGGCAGACCCTTCCCCGGCCGATCATCGGCCTGTCTCCCATGGACGGAGTGACGGACGCGGCGTTTCGCCTGGCGGTGGCGCGGCAAGGGCGCCCCGATGTCACCTTCACCGAGTTCACGAGCGTCGGTGACGTCTGCCGCGGACCGGACCATCTTCTTGCGACCTTCCTCTACAGCGAAGAAGAACGGCCCATGGTCGCGCAGCTGTATGGGAAACACCCGGACTTGTTCTATCAGGCGGCCCAGGTGGTCTGCGAACTGGGGTTCGACGGGCTGGACATCAACATGGGGTGTCCCTCCAAAAACGTGGCCTCGTCCGGTTCGGGCGCCGCCCTGATCAAGACGCCGGATCTGGCCCATGCCATCATGCGCGCAACGCGGCAGGGCATCCTGGATTGGGCGAACGGCCGGACGCTGGCGCAGGCCGGTCTGAAAGCTTCGCGCGTGGACCTGATCCGGGCGATGAACCTTAGGCGTAACGGGCAGCCCTCGCCCCCTCGCCGCGTCATTCCCCTGTCCGTCAAGACGAGACTGGGCTACGACTCGGTGGTGGTCGAGCAATGGATCAGCCACCTGCTGGAGGAGCAGCCGGCGGCGATCTCGGTCCACGGCCGTACGCTCCAGCAGATGTACAGGGGCGAAGCGGACTGGCAGGCGATCGAGCGGGCCGCCGCCATTGTTCGTGGGACCGCCACGCTGCTCTTGGGCAACGGGGACGTGCAGTCCCTGGACGACGTGGTCCGGCGGGTGCGGGAGAGCAAGGTCCATGGCGTGCTGGTGGGCCGCGGAGCCCTGGGCAGCCCCTGGTTCTTCCGGAAGAAAGAACTGGCCCGTCAGGCTGCCCTGGATGGCGCGCCAACCGCGTCCGGCTCATTGGATGAAGCGTTGAGCCTGGCGGAGCGGTTCCGCGTGATGGTGGAGCATGCCCGGCTGTTCGAGGCCATCGAGCGCGCGGACCGGTTCCCGCACATCCGGAAACACCTGGGCTGGTACTGCAAGGGCTTTCCCCATGCCGCCGCCATGCGCGCCCGGATGGTCCGGGCCTCCAGCAGCGCCGATGTGGAACGGATCGTGGCGGAGCACCTGGCGTCCGACCCCTTGGCGGGGGCGGCCGCCGCACCGTCCCGTCCTGCGCTGCCCACCAGCCTGTCCTGCGCCTGATCCATGGCTCTTGTGTTGGCCTCGACCTCGCCGCGCCGCAAGGACCTGCTGGTCTTGCTCCGGATTCCCTTCGAGACCGCCGCGCCGCATTTCATCGAACAGCTGCGCCGGGACCTGGCTCCGGAAGAGCAGGCCAGGCAATTCGCGGCCGGCAAGGCGCAAGCGTGCGCGCCGCGTTTTCCGGATCAGTTGGTGCTCGGGAGCGACACGTTGATCGCGCTCGACGGCGAGGTGATGGGCAAGCCGGCCGACCTTGCGGAAGCCCGTTCCATGTTGCGAAAGCTGTGCGGACGCCAACATTTGATTCATACGGCCGTGGCGCTCAGGCGGCAGGCCGATGCGGTGCAAGATGTGGCGGTTGAAACGGTCCTGGTTTGGATGAAGGCGTTCGACGAAGCCGAGCTGGACGCCTATCTGCATACGGGAGAAAGCTTGGGGAAAGCCGGCGCCTATTCGATTCAGGGCATCGGCGGGCGGTTCATCGAGCGGATCGAGGGCGATTACACGGCGGCCGTCGGCCTTCCGCTGAGACTCACGGCCGCTTTGCTCCGTCGACATGGACTGGCCGTTGCGGCGGACGTGGAGGAACTGTATCGCGCCAAGCCCTATCCGAACTGGGGACGGTTTGAACGATGAGTGATAAACGATAAGTGATGAATGATGAACGATGAATGATAATTGATGCAGGGAAGGGGGCGACATGGTCCATTTTCATTCCTCATTCCGCATGCATCGTTCTGCATTGCTTTGACGCGGCGCTTTCCTTACAATGCCGCGCCATCGGCTCATTCATCGAGGGAGGCTCGTATGCGGTGCAAGGAGATGACAGGGTGGGGCGGTAGGGGCGGAAGTCTGGCCGTGCTGGGGCTCGTGGCGTTGGCGGCGGCTCCGGCGCAGGCGATTGACGTCAAACTCACGATGGATGACGCCAAGAAAGCCCTGGTGGCGGGCCGCGAACCGATGGAGAAGGCCGACACTCCGGAGGACGTGAAGAAGGTCATGCAGCACGCGTCCTTGGCGACGCGGGTCGGGTCCGACCCAGAAAAGGATCCCTGCGGGGCCAGCGCGATTTTAAGAACCAAACGGTTTTGGCTGGAATCCTTCGGCCGGAAAGAAGCGGCGGAGACCAAGAAGCAGAAGAAAGACGTGCGCATGCCCGACGACAAGATCCAGAAGTACCTGGACATGCCCAACCTCGAAGTCGAAGTACAGCTCTGCGGGGACGACGAGTATTTTTCGGAGGGCGCCCAGGTGGCGTTTCAGCAGGGTTCGAAGACCGTCAAGCCGATCGACGTGAGCCCGGCCGACAAGGGACGGAAGAACGAGGGCCAGGGCCCGTCCTACCGGTCCCGCTTCACGGCCCGGTTTGCCTACGACAGCTTCGACCCGAACGCCAAAACGAAGGTGCAGGTGTACTTCCCGGACGGGAAAATGTCGGAATTCGAGGCGGATTTTTCGAAAGTGAAGTAAACAGCCATCAGCTATCAGCCATCAGCTCTTCGACTCTGAGCGTATAGAGGTAGTGGTAGAGCCCCTGCTGCTCCATGAGCGAGGCGTGGGCGCCTTGCTCGACGATCCGGCCCTTGCTCAACACCAGAATCCGGTCCGCTTGTTGAATCGTGGTCAGGCGGTGGGCCACGACGATCGTGGTCCGTCCGGCCATCAACCGGTCCAGCGCCTCTTGCACCAGCCGCTCGGACTCGGCATCCAGGGCGGAGGTGGCTTCGTCGAGCATCAGTATCCGCGGGTTCTTCAGCACCGCCCGCGCGATCGCCAGCCTCTGTCTCTGCCCGCCGGAGAGGTTGACGCCCTTTTCGCCGACCACCGTCTGATAGCCGTCCGGCATGGCGGCGATGAAGTCGTGGGCGTTGGCGGCGCGGCTGGCGGCCATGATGTCGGCCTCGGTGGCCGTTTCTCGCCCGTACCGGATGTTCTCCAGGATGGTCCCACCGAACAGGACCGTCTCCTGGGGCACCAGGGCAATCTGCCGGTATAAACTGTCCAGCCGGATGTGCCGGAGGTCATAGCCGTCGATCGTCAACGTGCCGGCCGTCGGGTCGTACAAACGGTGCAACAGATTCACGAGCGTCGTTTTCCCCGAGCCGGTCGGGCCGACCAAGGCGATCACCTCGCCCGGCTTCGCCTCGAAGGAGACGTCCGAGAGGACCGGCTGCCTGGGGTCGTAGGCGAAGCTGACCGAATCGGCTCGGACCCGGCCAGTGATGGGCGGCAAGTCGATCGCATCGGGCCGGTCGCGAATCTCGGGCTTGGTGTCGAGGATCTCGAACACCCGCTGCATGGCGCCCTGCGCTTCCTTGATCTGGGCGAAGACCCGGGCCGCGGAGCCGAAGGGGCCGATCAGGATGCCGGCGAAGAGGACGAAGGCGAACAGATCCCCCGGCGACACGGTCCCGTCGATCACCTGCCGGCCTCCGTACCAGAGGACCGCCGCGGCGGCCGTGAACGTCAGCAGGGTGATGGTCGGGACGAACAGGGCCAGGACCGTCGCACGGCGCAGGGCAAGCTGCAGGGCTTGGTGCGAATAGCGGGCAAACCGCGCTTCCTCCCTGGCGGTCTGCACGAAGGACTTGACCACGCGGATGCCCGACAGGACTTCTTCCGCCAGCGTCGTGACGGAGGCGGTCTGGTCCTGCATGGAGGTCGAGAGCGCGCGGAGTTTTTTTCCGAAGAAGCGGGCGACCAGGACCAGCAGGGGGAGGAGCAAGAGGATCAGCAGGCAGAGCCGCCAGTTCATGACGAGCAGGAAAGCGACGCCGCCGATGAACGTGACCACCTGCTTGGCCGAATCGATTGGCGTTTCGGTCACGGTGGTCTGGATCACGCCGACGTCGTTCATGAGGTGGGAGAGGATTTCCCCCGTGCGCCGCTTGGCGAAGAAGCTGAGGGAGAGCCGCTGCAGGTGGCCGAACAGGTGGGTCCGAAAGTCGGCCATGATGCGCTGGGAGACCCAGGCGGTGAGGTAACTGTGTCCCATCGAGAGCAGGCCTTGGGCCAAAACCAGGCTGAGAAAGAGGCCGATCGTGCGGGTCATGCCGGCGGCGTCGTGCCGGACCGTGATGATGTCCCATAAGAAGCCGGCCAGCCGCAGCAAGGCCAGGTTCAACAGCGCCACGGCCATGACTAGGACGGCGGCCCCGGCCATCTGCGGCAGGTAGGGTCTGAGAAATGGCAGGAAGCGGGAGTAGTAGGACTTCTCGGCTCGATTTTCGGCAATTAACATCGAATGACCGACGCTCGCAAACCCGTGTCACGGGCCATGATAATCAGGCCTGGACGCGGTGGCAGCCCATTGATCAAAAAGGGGAACGGACAACGCTGCGGCTAGAGTTGCGTGATCGACTCGATCAGATTTTTGTTGAGCGACACGAAGTCGGCCTGCTCGCGGTCGTCGATCATGACATCGGTGAGGTTGATGAACAGCCGCTGTTCTTCGTTGAGCACGTCCGACACGTGGTTGCGCATCGGGGGAATGACGAAGTCCCCGATGTAGATGCTGTTCATCGTGCGGACTTTCACGCGAGCTTTTCTGGCCTCGGTCACGGCGCCCTCCGTGAACCTGGGCCGCCGGGTCTAAGCCCGGCGCCTCAGGAACTTTTGCTTTCTGCGCAGTTTCTTGTGTTTGTGCTTGCGCATCTTCTTCCTGCGCTTCTTGAGAACACTGGACATGCGTAGTCTCCTGAGTGAAAAAGGGTATACAGGGATCGCCGGACAAAAGTAAGCCGAAGGCGCGCGCTGGTTGCGCGGATGACGGCTTCTCGTCCGGCCAAGAGCAGGTGTCGTAGCACAGGGGCGGGAAACCTGTCAAGGAAACGGTGCGGGCGGCGAGGAATGCCTGCACGGCGGAAAGGCCGGCAAGTCTGCAAGTCGCAGCACCGACTGCCTGAGACGATGGGGTGACGGTAGGACGCGGCGACATTCCAACCGGTCGCCTCCGTGCGTTCCGTCTCTTTCGACAAGGCGGCTTGACGGGTCCGATCGGCCCTTCCTATACTGTGCCATGGTCGGCCGACTCTCGCGGTTCCTGTCCCTGGGCCTCGTCGCCCTGCTGCTCGTGGCGGCCGTGGTCGGTTGTTCCAAGAAGGAGGCCCGGTACCCGGCCGACTTCGCGCGCTATCAGCGGATCGACCACGCCGTCGAATCGCTGACCAAAGCCTACATGAAGAAAGACGCCGACGCTTTCCATTCCTTGCTGCTGCCCAACGCGCGCGCCGACAAGATCGAGAGCGGGGCGAACAAGGATTTCGCCACGTTCAAGGACATCACCCTCGAACTCGCGATCGAGCGCATCGTGATCGACGGAGACCAGATCGATGTCTTCGTCCACTGGCACGGCCTGTGGAAGCCCGAGCAGGGGGATACCGAACAGCGGGAGCGGGGCCATGGGATGCTTCGCTGGATCGGCGTCCAATCCATTCTGCTGGCCGGGTTCGACGGGGACATTCCGTTCGGCATCTCCTCGCGCCATAAAGAGCCGGCCGCCTCGCCCAACCCCCTCGCCCGATGAGCCCCGCTTCTCAAACCGCCCGACTGTCCCGCTCCACCAGGCCCGCGCAGGGCCCCTCCGCCGACTTTCTGGTTATCGGGAGCGGGGTGGCCGGCCTGCGCGCCGCGATCGAGTTGAGCCGCCACGGGCGGGTTATCATGCTGACCAAAGGACATCCCCTGGAGAGCAGTTCGATCTATGCCCAGGGCGGGGTGGCCGTGGCGCTCAGCGAAGAGGACGATGTCGCGATCCATTTGACCGATACGGTCAAGGCCGGCCACGGGCTCTGCCGCGAGGAAGCCGTCCGGGTCCTGGTGGAGGAGGGGCCGGCGCGTATCCAGGAGTTGATCACCTGGGGGGCCCGGTTCGACAAGGTCGGCGGCAAGTTTGCCTTTGCCCGCGAGGCGGCGCACAGTCGCAGCCGGATCCTCCGCGCGCGCGGGGATGCCACCGGCAACGAAATGGTCCGGGTCCTCATGGCCGAGGCCAGGCGGCGAAAGATGATCCAGCACTTGGGGCGGCACTTCACCGTGGACTTGGTGGTCGCGGACGGGCGGTGCCGGGGCGCGCTCGTGTTGAACGAGGTGACCGGCGCGCGCTTCATCCTTCCGGCCCAGGCGGTCATCCTGACGACCGGCGGAGCCGGCCAGGTCTATGCGCGGACAACCAATCCCCCCAACGCCACCGGCGATGGGATGGCCATGGCCTATCGGGCCGGGGCGGTGCTGGAAGACATGGAGTTCGTGCAGTTCCATCCCACCGCCTTGTACCTGCCTTCCAGCCCGCCCTTTCTCTTGTCCGAGGCCATCCGGGGCGAAGGGGGCGAACTCCGCAACATCAAGGGAGAGCTGTTTATGCACCGGTACCATCCGGCGGGGACGCTCGCGCCACGGGATATCGTGGCCCGGGCGATCTGGTCGGAGATGGCGGCGACCCGGTCCCGGCATGTCTATCTGGATGTGACCCACCTGGATGCGGCCTTCATCAAGCGGCGCTTCCCGACCATCTATTCCACCTGCCTCCGCTATGACATCGACATGACCGAGGAGTGGATTCCCGTCTCGCCGAGCGCCCATTACATGATGGGCGGGGTGAAGACGGACATGATGGGGGCGACGAGCCTCCCCGGGCTCTTCGCCGCCGGCGAGGTGGCCTGCAGCGGGGTGCACGGGGCCAACCGGCTGGCCAGCAACTCGTTGCTGGAGGGGTTGGTGTTCGGCGCAAGGGCGGCCAGGGCGGCGACCGCCGATGCGGCGCGCGGGGCTCACGCGTCCGCGTTGTTGCCTTCATCGCGGGACTTGGATGCGGGTCCGTCGGCGGAGGTGGAGGATGCCGACAAGCTCCGCAGCTCGCTGCGCCGGGTCATGTGGGGCAAGGTGGGGCTGGTCCGCACCCGCGATTCGCTGGTCGGCGCCACCGGGCAGTTGTCTCGTTGGGAGCGGGCGCTCAACAGACCCTTCACGACGCGGCTGGCGCTGGAAGTCAAAAACATGGTGCAGGTCGGGCGCTGCATGGCCGAGGCGGCGCTCTGGCGGGAGAACAGTGTGGGCGCCCACTACCGGGCCGACTTTCCCGACCACCGGAGGCCTGGCTGGAAGGTCCACAGTGGCATGCAGCAGGACGATCTTCCGGCCGATCCGGTCCACGAAACCAAACGCCCGCGCGTGGTCTCTTTGCGGACCGGCAAGGCCAAGCCCGCCTAGACGGCTATTGAAAACTATTGATGAGAGCTTGAAGAGTCGATTAGGCGAGGAATCGTGCTAGGTTGGAACGGAACAGCTCCCGGAGCCTTCGGGTCACGGGCCCTGGACGTCCGGCTCCGATGAGGGCTTGGTCGAGCGAACGTACCGGCATGATCTCCATTGAGGTATTGGTTAAAAAAGCTTCCTCGGCATGGGCCAGGGATTCGGCCGGATAGCGGCCTTCTTCGACGGGCATCCCGTTGCCCCGCGCCAGGGTCATGATGACCTCCCTGGTAATGCCGTCCAGGATACCGCAGTCGACGGAAGGCGTGTAGAGGCCACCGCCGGACACGAAAAAGAAATTGCTCGTCGTACATTCGGTGAGCAGCCCCTCCGCATTGAGCATGAGGGAATCGAAGGTCCTGGCCTGCCCCGCTTCCCGCTTCGCCAGGATGTTATTCAAAAAATTTAATGACTTGATCTGGGGTGGCAGGGCTGTGGCGAGGTTGCGTCTTGTCACGGCCAGCGTCAGTGGGACCCCCTCCTCAAACAGATGGGCCTGGTATTGGGCGATGGGCCTGGTCATGATGACCAGGGTGGGCTTCGGGCAGAGTGCCGGGTCCAGGCCCAACTCGCCCTCGCCGCGGGAGAGGGTGATGCGCAAATGGGCCTCTGTGAGCCCGTTGCGTTCCACCGCTTCCCGCAATAACGCCGGCCACTCCTGCTCCGAGATGGGCATGGTCAGACCGATCAGGCGGGCCGAGCGCTGCAATCGGGCAAGATGCTGCGGCAGCATGAAGCAGCGTCCTCCGTAGGTGCGGAGCGTCTCGTAGACCCCGTCCCCATAGAGGAAGCCATGGTCGAAGACCGAGATCAGCGCCTCTTTCCGGTCCACGAACCGGTCGTTCAGATAAATCCACATGGTGTTATGCGGAGAGCATATGGCGTATCGGCTAAGAGCCGATGGCAAGAGCTGGTTGTTAGGTTATCCGGCCATATGCCATCAGCTATCAGCTCCTAGGGCTTTGAGAAGCGCCTCGGCCTTGAACAGCGTTTCCTCGTATTCTTTGGCCTGGTCCGAGTCCGCCACAATGCCGGCGCCGACCTGCAAGTAGCCCTGGTCCTTGCTCAGGACCAACGTGCGGATGATGATATTCAGATCCATATCGCCGGACCAGCTCAGATAGCCCAGCGAACCGGTATAGGGCCCGCGCCGAACCGGCTCCAGCTTTTCGATAATCTCCATGCAGCGGATCTTGGGCACCCCGGTGATCGTGCCGCCGGGGAACACCGCCGGGATCAGGGCAAAGCCGTCCAGCCCTTCGCGCAACTCTCCCGTGACGTTGGAGACGATGTGGCTCACGTGGGAGTAGCGCTCGACGACCATCAACTCATCGGCCCGAACCGTGCCGTAGCGGCAGACCCGCCCCAAGTCGTTCCGCGCCAGGTCCACCAGCATCAAATGTTCGGCCCGTTCCTTCTGGTTGGTCAATAATTCTTCCGCCAGCCGCCGGTCCTCGGCCAGCGTCGCTCCGCGCGGCCTGGTGCCGGCGATAGGACGGGTGTCCGCCTGTCTGCCTCGCAGGCGGACCAGCCGTTCGGGCGAAGAACTGACCAGACAGAGGTCGTCGAACGCGAGGAGTCCGGCGAAGGGGGAGGGGTTGACCTGCCTGAGTCGCCGATAGAGCGAAGCTCCTTGCTCCATCGCTGTCCGGCCCTGCGGCAGATCAATCGTGAAGCGATGCGAGAGGTTGGCCTGGTAGATGTCTCCGGTACGGATGTAGTCCTGGATTTGTCCGACCCGAGCCATGTATTCGGCCCGGGATTGGCCGGGAGCAATGGCACAGGCGCCGAGCGTCGGTTCATCGAGGTTGGGGACGGGAACGGAAAGCCGGGCTTCCAGTTCTGCCATCCGATCGCAGCCTTCGCGGTAGAGTTTCTCGCGGGGCTCTCCCAGGAGGCGCTCCATCGGCGGGGCGAAGATCAGGTGGAGCGTCCGTTCCTGCTGGTCGAGTGAAACGAGCAGGTCCATGAAGGCAAACTGCAGGTCCGGAATCCGGAGGTCGTCTGTGGCCAGGTTGGGCAACCGCTCGAACCGGCGGGCCGCGTCGTAGCTCAGGTAGCCGACCGCGCCGCCGAAAAACGGAGGCAGGCCTTCGGGCCTGGGCATCCGCGAGGCGCGCATGAGGTCTGCCAGGGCCCTGAAGGGACTCCCCTCGTGGGTGGTCGTCCGGTCGCGCGAGCAGAGGGTATAGCCGGACCCATGGCCGGTCAGGACCAGATAGGGATCGCTGCCCAGAAACGAATAACGGGCGATCCCTTCTCCGCCCTTTCCGCTTTCCAGCAAAAACGACGGCCGGCCGGGAACGGTCAGGTGGCGATAGAGTTCAAACGCGTCGGCCTCCGGCAGCGGCAGCGAGACCGCCAGCGGCTCCGGCCGCTCCTCCATCAGAAACCGCGCGCGGGACGGGCGAATCATGCCGTTGGTTGTATCACAAGCAGGCGCCGGGGGCCACCTGACTGGCCTGTCTGCTTGGTCATGGGGGGAAATCGATTTGCTTCCCGGCGCTCGTCGCCAGGCGCGCATCGTTCACCTTGACAATCCACTCGCCGTTTTGATTGAATAGCGCGCTTCCGAAACGATGAATGCGGAATGCTGAGCGCTGAACGGTCAGAAATTCATCATTCATCGTTCTCCATTCAGCATTACAACATGCCGCCCTCGAACGATCCGTTTTATGCGGGCTTGGGGCAGGCGGTCCGGATCGGGACCGAACTGCTCGCCTCGCTGGTGGTGGGGGGCGGGCTGGGCTGGGCGGCGGATACCTACCTGCTCGATTCCGGGCCCTGGGGCCTGGTGATCGGGCTGGCGGTTGGTGCAGCGGCAGGCATTCGCAACGCCATGCGGGCCGCGCAAAACTGGCCCAAGTAAACAGATGAGTGCAACAGGCAGAATGATGAACGGAGAAATCGGACCCACGGGAAACGGTCCCATTCTTTCATTCATCGTTCCTCATTCAACATTCAGCATTGGTATCTAACGTGGAAGAAAGTCCGCTCCATCCGTTCGAGTTGCACGAGCTGATTCCGATCTCGCTGTTCGGTCTGGATATCTCCATCAACAAGGCCGTGATCCTGATGTGGATCGTGGTCGGCCTGGCGGGGACACTCCTGGTCGTCGGGGGCTCGGCCCGCAAGATGGTGCCTACGAAGCTGCAAAGTCTGGCCGAACTGTTGGTGGACTTCATCCGCGGGATCATCCTGGACACGATGGGCAAGGACGGGATGAAGTTCTTTCCGTTGGTCGCGACGCTCTTCGTCTTCATCCTCTTTTGCAACGTGCTGGGGCTGATCCCCGGTTCGTACACGGTGACCAGCCAGATCATCGTCACAGGGGTCTTCGCCGTTTCGGTCTATGCCTTGAGCGTGGCGCTGGGTTTCATGCTGCACGGGATCAAGTTCCTGGGCATCCTGATCCCACCCGGCACGCCGGGGTGGCTGCTGCCGCTGATGATTCCGATCGAACTGGTGAGCCAGCTGGCCAGGCCTGTGTCGCTGGCCGTCCGGCTCTTCGCCAACATGACCGCCGGCCATACGATCCTGGGCGTGTTGTTCGGCCTGGCGATCGGCGGCGGGTTGCTGATCGGCTGGCTGCCCTTCGCCTTTACGATTGCGATGAACGCGCTGGAGGTCGGCATTGCCTTCATCCAGGCCTATATCTTTACGGTGTTGTCCTGCGTGTACTTGGGCGATGCGGTGACGCTGCATGGGCATGGGGATGCCCACGCCCACTAGCAGGCTGCTGAAAACGCCCTCCAGCGGCGTTCTCGGGCGCTCGACCCCCTCAACGTACTTCTCCAGTACGCCTCGGGGGCCTCACGCCCTGCGGCCTTGCCGGATGACGTTTTGAGCAGCCTGTCGGGTCGGAGTGTCGGTGGATTGAACAAGCCTTTCGAGAATTATCGGGCACACTAGTAAAGGGAGGATCGAAGGACATGGATGCAGCAGCAGCGGCACTGGTCGGGATGGGATTGGCGGCGGCGGGATTTGCCGGCGCCGGCGTCGGGATCGGCTACATTTTCGGCAAGATGATCGAAGCGGTCGCGCGCCAGCCGGAGGCCGAAGGGCGGGTCGGCAAGTACATGTGGATCGG
>SYGV01000111.1 GCA_005799365.1 Nitrospiraceae bacterium | reverse complement strand
TTCGCCCGAGATGGACTATTTCGAATGTCTTCATGTTGTCAAACTCATAGTGGATCTGATCTATGTAGTCGGCATCGCCAACATGCGCTACTCGATCAGCACCACGGCCAAGTATGGCGACGTGACGCGGGGTCCCCGGATCGTCACCGAGGAGACCAAGAAGGAAATGAAGAAGGTCCTGGAAGAGATCCAGAGCGGGCGGTTTGCCCGGGAGTGGGTGCTGGAAAACCAGGCCAACCGCCCGGTCTACAACGCCTTGCTTGCGAAGGGTGAGGCCCATCCGATCGAAGCGGTCGGCGGCAAGCTCCGGGCCATGATGCCCTGGCTCAAGAAGGGCAAGCTGGTTGACAAGGCGAAAAACTGAGAAGGCGTTTGCAGTAGACAGTTTTCAGGCAGCCGTTTCGGATAGGTCTACTGAAAACTGATTACTGGCAACTGTAAACTAAATTCATGGCGGATCGCGCAGTCGGCATCCCGATCGTCAAGGAAGGTCTCCCGTTCGTTCTTGGCGCCGGCGCTCCGGCCGTCCTGGCGGCGGGTCTCGGATGGACCGGCCCGGCGCTGGCCTTGGGAGCGGTGGCGCTGTTTATCGCTTGGTTTTTCAGGAATCCCAAGCGGGTGGCGCCTCCTTCGTTCCATGCGGTCGTGGCGCCTGGCGATGGGAAGGTCATTGCGGTGACCGAGGAGTACGAGCCTCGGTTTCTGAAAGACCAGGGAATCCGGGTCAGCATTTTTTTGAACATTTTCAACGTGCACGTCAACCGGATTCCCTGCCAGGGCACGGTGGAAGGCGTGGCCTATCAGCCGGGCACCTTCGTTCCGGCCGACCGCCCCGACGCGACGCTGCGGAACGAGCAGAATGCGTTGATGATCCGGACCGCGCAAGGCGTCAAGGTGCTCTGCGTGCAGGTAGCTGGGCTGATCGCGCGCCGGATCGTCTGCTGGGTGGCGCCCGGCGACCGTGTGGCCTGCGGGGAACGGTACGGGTTGATCCGGTTCGGATCGCGCATGGACATGTTTCTGCCGGCCGGCACGAAGGTGCGGGTCACAGTCGGCATGCAGGTGAAGGGGGGCGAGACGATTCTCGCCGAGTTAGGGTAGGATTAGGGAAACCGTGATGCGGGGGCCCTTCATGAAGGACAAGGACAGCAAACCGGTGGCCAAAGAATCGAAACGCAAACGGGCGGTGTATCTGATCCCGAATCTCCTGACGACCGGGAATCTGTTCAGCGGCCTGTTTGCGATCCTGGCCGTCTTCGACGAGCATTATCTGGCGGCGGCGATCGCCATCCTGGTGGCGCTGATCTTCGACATGCTGGACGGGAAGTCCGCGCGGTGGACGAACAGCACCAGCCAGTTCGGAGTGGAGTATGACTCCCTGGCCGATTTGGTTGCGTTCGGCGTGGCGCCAGGCCTCCTGATGTACGGCTGGGGGCTGAAGGACCAGGGGATGCTGGGCGCGGCCGTCATGTTCGCGTTTGTGGCCTGTGGCGCCTTGCGGTTGGCCCGGTTCAACGTCCTGGCCGCCACCAGCGAGAGCAAATACTTTACCGGATTGCCGATTCCGGCCGCGGCCAGCGTGGTGGCGACGGTGATTATTTTCGACCAGCACGTCGTCGGCCTGGCCGTGGAGAACAAGCCGCTGTTGGTCCTAGTCATGACGCTCATGCTGGCGTTCCTGATGGTCAGCACGGTCAAGTACCGGAGTTTCAAGGATTTGAAGTTCAGGCCGGGCCACCATTTCAACTACCTGGTCTGGGCGATCCTGGGGATCATGCTCGTGATTGCCTGGCCGCAATTGATGCTGTTCCTGGTGTTTGCCGGCTATGCGTCGCTGGGGCCAATCGAAAAGGCGGTCAGCCTAGTGGCTCGGGCGTTCGGCAAGAAGAGCGGCCAAGAGCAGCCAGCGCTGGAGTCGAAAGAGTCGTAGCAGAGCGGCGTCGAAGAGGAGTAGTAGGCGACGGCACAGATTCGAGAGAGCTGGCGGGTGGTGCGAGCCAGCCTGTGCGTCGCTGAACTCGCCTCGGAGCCGAGCCCGTGAAGTCGTTCGGACGGTAATGGGCTCCGTGTGGCCCGCGAAAAGGGTCCTAATGAAGGGTGGCGGGGCTTCCACCGGAAGCTCCGTCGCTGAAGCAGGGTGGTACCACGGAGCGCGATGAGCCTTCGTCCCTGGGCTATGGGGGGAAGGCTTTTTTTATTGGAGGAGGGCAGGGCCATGACGCGCATGATCCGAATCTTTGACACCACCTTGCGGGATGGGGAACAGTCGCCAGGGGCGAGCATGAACCTGGAAGAGAAGCTCACGATCGCCAAGCAACTGGCCCGCCTGGGGGTGGATATCATCGAGGCGGGTTTTGCCTACAGCTCGCCCGGTGATTTCGAGGCGGTCCGGCAAGTCGCCCAGGAAGTGGAAGGACCCACGATTTGCAGTTTGGCTCGGGCGAGGCCGGAAGACATCGACCGGGCCTGGGACGCGCTGAAGGGCGCGCCGAAGGTGCGCATCCATACGTTCCTCTCCGCCTCGGACATTCATCTGAAGCACCAATTCCGGATGAGTCGCGAGGAAGCGTTGAGGCGTGCGGTTGAGATGGTGCAGCGGGCGCGAGGCCATGTCGAAGACGTGGAGTTCTCGCCGATGGACGCCAGCCGTTCGGACCCGGCCTATCTCTATGAGGTGATCGAGGCGGTCATCGCCGCCGGGGCCGGCACGGTCAACATTCCCGATACGGTGGGCTACACGAGCCCGCAGGAGTTCGGCCGGCTGATCCGCGGAATCCGCGAGAAGGTAAAAAACAGCGACCGGGCGGTCATTTCGGTCCACTGCCACAATGACTTGGGGCTGGCCGTGGCCAACTCCTTGGCGGCCATCCTGGAGGGGGCCGGACAGGTGGAGTGCACCATCAACGGGATCGGCGAGCGGGCAGGCAACGCCTCGCTGGAAGAGATCGCGATGGGGCTGCGGACCCGCAAGGACTTCTACGGGGCCGATACCAATATCCGGACGGAGGAAATCATCAAGACCAGCCGCCTCGTCAGCAAGATCACGGGGATGGCGGTGCAGCCGAACAAGGCCATCGTGGGCGCCAATGCCATTGCCCACACCTCCGGCATCCATCAGGACGGCCTCCTTAAAGAGAAGAGCACCTATGAGATCATGCGTCCCGAGTCGGTGGGGTTGACCCAGAGCAAGCTCATCATGGGGAAGCTGTCCGGCCGGCATGCGTTCCGGCAGAAACTCGAGGAGCTGGGGTACAAGCTGTCCGACGAGGAGGTCAACCATGCCTTCACGCGGTTCAAACGGCTGGCGGATCAGAAGAAGGAAGTCTACGAAGAGGACTTGGAAGCCATCGTCTCGGACGAGGTGTCAAAGATTCCGGAGCGCTACGTGCTCAAGTCGCTTTATGTCGAGAGCGGCACGAGCAAGATTCCCACGGCGACGGTCGAACTGGAGATCGACGGGAAGCCGGTGAAACAGACCGGGACCGGCGACGGGCCGGTGGATGCGGCCTATCGCACCATTGCCGCCATGACCCAAACCAAGAGTTGCCTGCTGGGGTACTCGGTGGAAGCGATTACCGGCGGAACCGATTCGCAGGGCGAGGTTTCCGTGCGGCTGCAGGAAGAGGGGAAGACGGCCAGCGGACACGGATCCGATACCGACATCATCGTGGCCTCCGCGCGGGCCTATCTCAACGGGTTGAATAAGCTGGCGTTCTGGGCTTCGAAGCACTTTGATCCGGGGCAGAAGGCCGGCTTGATTTACCAATAATGCGGCGGTACAGTGGCGCCCATTCTGTTGATGGGCCTGTTGAATGGGGAGTGACAGTATGAAGGCGCAGATCGCAGTCTTGGCCGGTGACGGTGTCGGAAAAGAAATCGTCCCTGAAGCGGTCAAACTGCTTCAAGCGGCGGCGGAAAAGTTTGGCCATACGTTGACGTTCGTGCCGGCCCTTGTGGGAGGCTCGGCGATCGACGCGGTCGGCGTGCCCTTGCCCGACGAGACTCTGGCTCTGGCCAAGTCGAGCGATGCGGTGTTGCTGGGCGCCGTGGGAGGGCCGAAGTGGGAGGGGTTGGACTACAAGATCCGTCCTGAGCGTGCGCTGCTCGGGCTCCGCGAGCAGTTGGGGCTGTTTGCGAATCTCCGTCCGGCCAAGCTGTACCCCATGCTGAGCGACGCCTCCACGTTGAAGCGCGAGGTCATTGAGGGCATTGATCTGCTGGTCGTGCGCGAGTTGACCGGCGGGATCTATTTCGGGAAACCGAAAGGCATCGAGAAGACCCAGGAGGGTGAACGGGGCATCAATACGGAAGTCTATACGACCCAGGAGATCCAGCGCATCGCCAAGGTCGCGTTCGAGGCGGCCCGGAAGCGGCGGCGCAAGGTCACCTCCGTGGACAAGGCCAATGTGCTGGAATCCTCGGAACTGTGGCGCCGAGTGGTGATCGAGGTGCAGCGGGGCTATCCGGACGTGGAACTGAGCCATATGTACGTGGATAACTGCGCGATGCAGCTGATCCGGAACCCCAAGCAATTCGACGTGCTGGTGACCAGCAACTTGTTCGGGGATATCCTGAGCGACGAGGCGGCCATGTTGACCGGCTCCATCGGCATGCTGCCCTCGGCGAGCATCGGCGTGAAGGCGGGGATGTACGAGCCGATCCATGGGAGCGCGCCCGACATTGCCGGGAAAAACGTGGCGAATCCGATCGCCACGATCGCCTCCGCCGCCATGCTCCTGTCGTATCAACTCCGTCTGGACAGGGAGGCGGAAGCCATCGAACAGGCGATCCGGAAGACGCTGGAGCAGGGCTATCGGACCAAGGATATCCAGAGCCCCGGAAGCAGGCTGGTCGGGACGGTCGAGATGGGCGATGCCATCCTGAATAATTTCCGGTAAGGCTGAGGCGTAGCTGTCCGATGCTTGCATGCGCCAAATCCGGGACGATCGGAACGATGGCCGGCACAGGGGAGCCGGGCCATGCGGGTGACGGGAGGGCTGCCGCCCTGGCCGCCCTGAACGAGCCCAAGAGCCTCACGGTGGCCAAGGGCTGCCTGTACATTGCGGACAGCGAGAATCATGTCATCCGGAAAGTCGACTTGGCGAGCGGGCTTATCAGCACCGTGGCCGGATGTCCGGCCGACATTGCGCCGGTTCCTGTGGACACAGTGGCGGCCGACGAGTCGTTCGATGACGATCCGCTCGGCGGCCCCAGCCAGGCTGTGCCGGAAAAATTCGCCCAGCTCGGAGACCTGAGCGGGACCGTGCGGTTCGTGGTGGGGGCTGCGCCCAAAACCGGCAGGTTCGAAGGTGACGGGGGGGGCGCGACGAAGGCGACGCTGAACTTCCCCTCCGCGGTGGCGCTGGATCGGCAAGGCAACCTCTACATTGCCGACACGATGAACCACCGAGTGCGGCGTGTGGAGGCGGCAACCGGCATCATCATCACCGTGGCCGGCACGGGCCAGCATCGCTGCTCCGGGGACGGAGGCCCGGCCACTGCCGCCAGTTTGAACGAGCCCTCGGCGCTGGCGGTGGACGATCGGGGCAACTTGTTCATTGCGGACCAGAGCAATAACCGGGTGCGCCGGGTGGATGGGCAGACCGGGGTGATCACGACGATCGCCGGCACGGGGCAAGCGGCCTACACAGGAGATGGAGGGCTGGCCACGGAGTCGGGCTTGGCGGGGCCGAGTGGTCTGGCCCTGGGTCCTGATGGTATGCTCTACGTGGCCGATACATTCAACGGGCGGATCCGTATGGTCGATCTGTCCACCGGCCTGATCTCAACGGTCGCCGGAGACGGGGGCGAGTACCGGTATCAGGGGCACCCGCAGGAGTTTTCGACGAGCCTCTCCCGCCCCTACGGGATTGCCCTGGATCGGGAGGGATCTATCCTGGTGACGGATTCGGACAGCCATCTGATCCGGCGATGGGATCGGCGGAAGAAGATCATCACGCTCGTTGCGGGAAACGGCCAGGCCAGGTTTCACGGGGACGGAGGGCCGCCACAAGAGAGCAGTCTCAACTATCCCTTCGGTGTGGCGGTGGACGAAACGGGCAATGTCTATATCGCCGATACGTTCAATCATCGGATTCGGATGATTGCGGTTTAGCCTAGTGCTGAAAAAGGGACCTGCCGGATGGTGAAGAAGAAAGCGGCTTATCAGGTGGCAGTGGTCGGCGCGACCGGAGCGGTCGGGGCCGAAATGATCCAGGTATTGAAGGAACGCAAGTTTCCGGTGGAAACGTTGCATCCGCTGGCCTCGTCCCGTTCGGCCGGCGGCACGGTGTCGTTCCGCGGTGCGGACGTGACGGTCAAGGAATTGACGAAGGATTCTTTTGCGGACATCGACATTGCCCTCTTCTCGGCCGGCAGCGACGTCAGCAAGGACTATGCGCCGATCGCGGCCAAAGCCGGCGCGGTGGTGATCGACAACAGCGCCGCCTGGCGGATGGACAAGGACGTGCCGCTCGTGGTGCCGGAGGTGAATCCCCACGATCTGGCCTGGCACAAGGGCATCCTCGCCACCCCGAATTGCTCCACGATCCAGATGGTCGTGGCGCTGAAGCCGTTGCACGACGAGGCGCGGATCCAGCGCATCGTCGTGACCACGTTCCAGTCCGTGTCCGGGACCGGCAAGGAAGCCATGGAGGAACTGATGGAGGAGTCCAAGGTGCTCCTCAGATTCGGGCAGCCGGAGCCGAAAGTCTATCCCCATCAGATCGCGTTCAACTGTCTTCCTCACATCGACGAGTTCCTGCCGACGGGCTATACGAAGGAAGAGATGAAGATGCTCCATGAGACCAGAAAGATCATGGGGGACGCGACCATCCGGGTCACGGCCACCACGGTCCGGGTTCCGGTCTATATCGGCCATTCGGAGGCGGTCAATATCGAGACCGAGCGCAAGCTCACCGCCAATGAGGCGCGGGCGATCCTCTCAACCGCGCCGGGGGTGCAACTCTACGACGATCCGGCCCATGCCCTGTACCCGATGCCGCTGATCGTAGCCGGGCAGGACGAGGTCTACGTCGGCCGTATCCGGGAGGACGAGTCCATTCCCAACGGGCTGAATCTGTGGGTGGTGGCGGATAATCTCCGGAAGGGAGCGGCGTTGAACGCCGTCCAGATTGCCGAACTGCTGGTGCGATAACCATGCAAGAGTGGAACGGTCTCGGCAAATGGCTGCTGGTGACCGGCGGCCTGCTCGCCCTGCTCGGGGCGTTCCTGCTGGCGGCCGGGAAATGGTCCGCGGAGGGCAGCCCCGGCTGGTTGAGCTGGTTCGGCAAACTCCCCGGCGACATCCTCGTCAAGCGAGAGCACGTCACCTTCTATTTTCCTCTGGCCACCAGCCTGCTGCTCAGCCTGGCGGTCAGCCTGGTCCTCTATCTACTGTCCAAGCGATGATCGCCCGGTCCCTCTGTCTTCTGCTCGGCTGCTTGTTCTTCGCCACGGCCATGCCCGGCTCTGCGCAGGCGGAGGATGCCATCCGCGTGCTGCTGGCCCAGGATGCTCCGCGCATACAGGTTTCCGCCGAGCGACGATTGGCGGTGCAGGGCGCCGGCGGTCACGAACGCGTCTTCACGGACTCCGTCATCATCGCCGCATCATCCGATGGGACATGGCGCCTCAACGGCGAGGTGCTGTCCGGCACAGGGCTGACGCTCTCGGCCGACGGCGCGGGGCTGACGTTGCGGGTCGGGCAAGGAATCGAATCCACCGCGGCCCCCCTCGTTGTGGACGGAACCTTGCGGATTCTGCGCGGGAAGGGCTCCGGCGGGCTGGCCGTCGTCAACCACGTGGATGTGGAGGAGTATGTCAAGGGCGTGGTGCCGGCCGAGATGAACGCCGCCTGGCATGCCGAGGCGCTGAAGGTGCAGGCCATCGTGGCCAGGACCTATGCCCTCTACCAGCGTCAGGTGAATAGGGAGCGGGAGTACGATGTGGTCGCGAGCACGTTGGACCAGGTGTATCGGGGACGCCAGGGGGTGGATCGGCGGGTCCAGGATGCCGTGGAGTCCACCAAGAGCCTGGCGCTGACCTATCACAATGAGCCGATCCTGGCGGCGTTTTCCTCGACGGCTGCAGGCCCGACCGAGGACGCGATGAATGTCTGGTCCAAGGACTTGCCTTACTTGAAGGGCGTCGACTGCCCGTTCGATGCCAATTCGCCCTACTACCAATGGCGTGCCGAGTTCAAGCTGCAAGAGTTGGAGGACAAACTCGGCCGACAGGGGTTTGCCGTCGGCACGATCGCGAACCTGACGCCTTTGACCTACAGCGCTGCGGGGCGAGTGGCCAGGCTGCGCATCCTGCATTCCCAGGGCGAATTGGTGCTACGGGGGGAGGATCTGCGACGGCTCGTGGGCTATGGGGTGATTCAGAGCACTCAATTTGAAGTCGAGTCCATCGGTACGACCGTTGTCCTCTCCGGGCGGGGTGCCGGCCACGCGGTCGGGCTTTGCCAATGGGGCGCGAAGGAGATGGCCGACCTGGGTTATCGGTTCGACGCGATCCTGCATTACTATTTCCCAGGCACGGAACTCAAGACCGTGCGTGCTTCGGCCCAGCTCTCCCGACCCAGGCCCTCTTCCCCCTTCTGATGCAGCTCGCCGAATTCGATTGTCCCTTCGACCCGTCCCTCATTGCCGAGCGGCCAGTCGAACCGCGGGATCAGGCCCGCCTGCTGGTTGCGCCCCAGTCAGGCGGTCCGTTGACCCATAAGAAGGTGGCCGATCTGCCGGACCTGCTGGCCGAGGGAGATCTCTTGGTCGTCAACGACAGCAAAGTCATGGCTGCCAGGTTGACCGGACGGAAGCGGCCGGGGGGCGGGAAAGTCGAGCTGCTTCTGGTCAGACCGCTCGGCCCAGATACCTGGGAAGCTTTGGTCAAGGGGCGGATGAAGCAAGGACAGGTGATCGACCTGGATGCCCGGAGCAGTGTGACCGTTCTTGCGCAGGGCCCGACGGGCAGTACGGTCCGGTTCTCGTCCACGCAGCCGGCTGTCGATGTGCTGAATCGGCTCGGCCGAATGCCGTTGCCGCCCTATATCAAACGGGAACCGGTCGAGCAGGATCGCACCTGGTACCAGACGATTTTTGCCAAGCCGGAGGGCTCGATCGCCGCTCCGACGGCGAGCCTGCACTTTACGGAAGGGCTCCGCGCCGCCCTGCGCGGGCGGGGGATCGGGCTCGCCACGGTGACGTTGCACGTCGGGCCGGGCACGTTCAGGCCGGTGACAGCCGACTGGATCGAGGACCATGTCATGTATCCGGAACGCTTCGAGGTGCCGGAGGCCACGGTCGAGGCGATCAGCCGAGCCAAGGCGGCCGGCAAGCGGGTGGTGGCGGTGGGAACGACCGTCGTGCGGACACTTGAAGCGGCTGCCGCCGAGGCGGGCACAGTCCGGCCCATAATCGGCGACACGGCGCTCTTTATCACCCCCGGGTACCGGTTTCGCGTGGTGGATGCGTTGATGACCAACTTTCATCTGCCCCGCACGACGTTGGTCATGCTGGTGGCGGCTTTTGTCGGTCTGGAGCGGCTGAGGGAGGTCTATACGGAGGCGGTCAGGGAGAGGTATCGGTTCTATTCCTATGGCGATGCAATGCTGATTTTATAACAGTCTGAAAGTCGGCAAGTCCGAAAGTCGTCGCGGTACAATGCTCATGGTCGCGTCGATAACTTTCGGACTTTGAGACTTGTGGACGTGTAACTACAGCAGTTCCTTGTGGATTTCGATGGGGATGCGGGTTTTCAAAGATTGCGTATAAGCCACCAAGGCCCGCTGTTGCTTCTGAAATAGGAAGTCCTGGAGAATGCGGTCGTTGGCTGAGGCGCCGGTTTTTTGGTCCGACTGAGGCTGCCGGGCCATCAGGGCTTGCGCTTCCGCGATCTCGGAGGGCGTCAAGGCGACCGAGTCACGGATCACCATCTTGGCCTTGGCGCTGAGCAGCTCCACCGAATAGAGGGATTCGAACAGGGGCGGGGTGAGCCGGTTGGCCGCCAGCAGGCGCCGGTAGAGTTCCGGGTCGAACTGGCCGTTCCGCTGGAAATCCG
>SYGV01000110.1 GCA_005799365.1 Nitrospiraceae bacterium | reverse complement strand
TTTGCGGGGGACGCAGGCACGACGGAAATTCGCGGCGCGACGAGACGCTATGGGACGGAGTTGGGCGCCAGGCTGCAATTGCTCGACTGGCTGAGTCTGCGCGGGGACCTGACCATGACCCATGCCGAATTTCGCGGGACGGGGCAGGCGGTGCCTCTGGCCCCGGAGCTGACCGGCCAGGCAGGCCTGACCGCCACGCTTCCCAACGGCTTGACCTCCTCGCTGCAAATGGTCCATATGGGGAGTCGTCCGGCGGTCGAAAATCGGTCGGTCTACCTCAAAGGGTTCACCTTCTTCGATTGGGTCAACCGTTATCGCGTGCCGGTCACGATAGAGCGAG
This sequence comes from Nitrospiraceae bacterium, assembly GCA_005799365.1. GTDB lineage: Bacteria > Nitrospirota > Nitrospiria > Nitrospirales > Nitrospiraceae > SYGV01. Next base: position 3,263 of record SYGV01000110.1, on the reverse strand, counting down.
GTCGGCTGGAAGCGTTTTTTACGATTCAGAACCTGTTCGATGCGCAATGGCGGCAGGCCCAGTTTTTCTATGAGTCGCGTGTCAGCCCGACGGCACAGGCCGTGTCCGATGTCCACTTCTCCCCCGGCACGCCACGGAACGTGATGGGCGGAATCGCGTGGGTATTTTGATGAAGCGTCAGCCCCTTGCGCGATCGTTCTACGAGCGGCCGACATTGACGGTCGCGAAAGAGCTGCTGGGGAAGCATCTGATCCGCCGGGGCGAGTCCGGCTTGTTGGCCGGCCGGATCGTCGAGGTGGAGGCGTATGTCGGGCCCGAGGATCGGGCGTCCCATGCCTCGCGCGGCAAGACCAAACGGACGGAGGTCATGTTCGGGCAGGCGGGGCTCGCCTACGTCTATCTGATCTACGGGATGTATCACTGCTTTAATATTGTGACCGAGCGGGAGGGCTATCCGGCGGCGATTCTGGTGCGGGCGGTCGAGGTGGACGGGCGGCTGATTGATGGGCCGGGAAAGGTCTGCCGCGACCTCAAGATTGACAAGACCCACAACTACCACGACCTGACCGCCGGCAAGATCCTCTGGCTCGAAGACCGCGGCGATCGCCTTCCGGACTCTTCCATCATGACCGCCCCGCGCATCGGCGTGGACTACGCCGGCCCCTGGGCCCAAAAACCCTGGCGCTTCCGCGTCATCCTCAATCGAAACAAATAGTGCAGCCACCGCTAGCGGGACGAGTCCATCGGCGACTTGTCCCGCCACTCTCTCTTAAAGCAGATTAGGGGGCATGGCTGCGAGCGCCATGCCATCCCGGCCGCCACCCTTCGTCACGCTCCGATCTTCTCACGGCAATAAAAAAGGGAGGCGCCTTGCGGCAGCCTCCCTTTTCGAGTGTCGCGGTGTGGTCGCTTAGTTGATCGTCCGCTCGCCCGTGATCTTGGTCGCGGATTCGACCGGAGGCTGGACCTTGATCTGCGGCCCTTGCACCTTGGGCAGGCGGTTGAACTTCCCGTCGGACCGTTGGTCGGCGTCCTTCTCGACGATCCGCCCGTTGTTCTCGTCCACCAGATGTTGCTCGGCGTTCTTGGGGGCCACGGCCGCGGCTGAGCTGAGGGCCTTCTCGCCGCTCGCATTGGTCTGGCCCTGGTCGTTGGCGTTGCCGGAGGCCGGGTAGCCGGGATGCTTCGGCAGGAGAGCCGGATTGGCCATTGCGAGAGATACGGAGAGCGCCAAGCCCAACACCGCCATCCCAGTGCTGATGAGAGTCTTCATAGCAGTCACTCCTTTGAAGTAAGTGTGAATGACGATCAATTATAAGCGAATCAGTTCAGGCTGTAAGTCGGGGCGTATCTTAGCCAGCTCTGCGGACCCTGTCAATAGGGGAATCAGATGGGTGAAAGTCCTGGGAGTCTGAAAGTCTATCAAGTCACAAAGCCAGGGCAAGGCGATGCATCAGATTGTAAACGTTAGAACTTTCAGACTTATCGATTTTTAGGCTGAGTTAGCGCCCGCGCGGCAGCCGACGTCCGCGGCCCCCGCGGCGGCGATAGGCGGACCCGCGATGGACCGGCGTGGGGAGCTGGATGATCACGGTCGTTCCCTGGCCCGGTCCGCTGGCGATCGAAATCTGTCCCTGGTGTTCCTCGACGATCTTCTTGACCGTGGCCAGCCCCAAGCCGGTTCCGGCCCGTTTCGTTGTGAAGAAGGGCTCGAAGATCTTGCCCATATGTTCGGTGGGGATCGGGACCCCGTCGTTCTTGATCAGGATCTGCACGTCATGTGCGCGTCCGGCCTTCACCGGCGAGACATGGATGTCGAGCTGGCCGCCGGGCGACATGGCCTCCAGTGAGTTTTTGAAGATGCTGAGGAAGACCTGCTGGAACTTGCCGTCATCGCAGCGGACCTGACTCAGGTTGGCGGCATAGTCCTTGGTGACCCGGATCCGGTTCATGTCCAGCTCGGTGGCCACCACGGTCAGCGTATTCTCGATGATGTCCGGCACCCGGCAGAGCCGGCGGTTCAGATCCAGCGGCTTGGCAAAGTCGAGGATCTCGTTGAGAATCGCCTCGACCCGGATGAGGTCGCGCATGGCGTTTTCCACGCGGGTCTGCGGGTCGAAGTCCAGAATCCCCTCCCCCGTCACTTCTTCGAGTTGCGCCCGGATGGAGGCCAGCGGCTCACGGATTTCCGTCGCCAGGAACGCGCTGAACTCGCCCAGGGCGGCCTGCCGCTCCTGTTTTCTGATCAAGGGCTCCGGCGCAGCCAAGGCGGCCGGCTCGGCGGTCGGCTCCATGGCCTCGCCCGGCTCGACCGAGGGGGCTTGGGCGACCGGCGGCTCTTGGAGCAACTCGACCAATTTGACGAGCACCGGTTCCAGCATCTTGGCGTCCGGGAGCCCGTATTGCAGCGGGGTCTTGGAGCCCAGGGTGAGCGTGCCTCCGACTTGGCCCCGCACAAAAAAAGGCACGACCAGAGCGGAGCGAAACCGTTCCTTGTAGAGATGTTTGTGGTCCAGGAAGCGTCCTTGCGTGGAGGCCAGGTCATTGTCTAGGCGGGTCTTCCGGTGGCGGACCGCCCAGCCAGATGCCGACGTGTCCAAGCCTAGGCGCTGGCCCGGTTTGAGATCCTTTTTCTGTTCCCCTCGGAGGTCGCCGGCGAGGCCCAGCACTTCCAGCATGCCGGCAATCGGGTCGTAGTAGGTGACCCAGGCCCGGTCGAACGGAGTGGTGGTGGCGGCTTCGTTCAAGAGGGTGGCGATCCGCTCCTGCATCGCCTGGGTGGCGTAGGAGGAAGGGACCAGGACCTCGGCGGCCATGGGCGCGGCCGCCTGCGCCGGGGCCGGCTCCGGCGCGACCATCGGGGGGCTGAGGAGCACCGTGCCGTCGAAGAGGCCGGCCCGCTCCAGCGCTCCGGTAATGCTTTCACCGGCGCCCTCAAGCAGGGTCCGTTCCTTCTTGGTGAAGGCGGCGCCTTCCTTCCTGCCGACCACGAGCACGCCATACAGCTTTTGTCTGTGCTGGAGCGGCAGGGCCAGGAGGGCCTTGGCTGCTGGCGTGATCATGCGCAGACGCACGGCCCGCAGGGCCTCACCTTCGCTTGCCGGCGCCGGAGCGGCGAGCAAGCTCTGCTCCACGCCCGACAGGGTTCTGACGACGGACTGGACCTCGCGGGGGGCAAAGCCGCGCGCTCCCTGGGCGACCAGCGGCCCGTTGGCCCGTTCGCAGATCGCGACGAGGGCCGCATCCATGCCGAGTTCGTTGAG
>SYGV01000013.1 GCA_005799365.1 Nitrospiraceae bacterium | reverse complement strand
TCGCTGGGCAACTTCTTCACGATCCGGGAGGTGTTTGAAGAGTGTCGGGGTTGGTGGAAAGTCGTCGATATCCCCAAGCGTGACCAGTTGACCGCCGAGGTGCTGAGATATTTTCTTTTGGCTACCCATTATCGAGGGCCACTGGACTTTTCTGATCAAAGTTTGAAGGAAACTAGGAACGCGGTGGGTGGATTCTATGATTTGTTCATGCGACTGGATGAGTCTGACCTAAGAACAACGGCCGATAAGGAGTTGGCGCAGACGATCGAGAAATGCCGGTCAGCATTTCGTGAGGCAATGGACGATGACTTCAACACGCCAATAGCAATCGCAGGGCTGCAGAGACTGCGGAGCGACGTGAATAAATTGCTCGAACATGGGCTTTCGACTGAGGCGCGAAAGGTCGCCAGAGAGGAATTTAGGTCGCTTGGCAATGTAATCGGGCTGTTCCAGCTGAAGGAGTGGCAATTCAGCACCAGCAAGGTAGGGCCTGGAAGTGCGGCCAGTACTGCGATTGCATTCACTGCGACGTCAGATGCAGTTCCCGACGTCATCATTGAAGAAAAAATTGCTGAGCGGAATGATGCTAGATGCAAGAAAGACTTCAAGAAGGCCGATGAAATCAGAAAGTATTTAGCTGAACGTGGCATTCTCATCGAGGACCGGCCTGATGGCACGACCCGTTGGAAGCGGTGAGCCAGGCGACATCATTTTCGGGCTGCATGCGGTCCGGGAGGCGCTCCGGGCCAAGACCAGGCCGCTGATCCGGCTGGTGGTTGTGCAGCAGGACCGGCAATTCGCCGAGCTGGTCGGGTTGGCCCGTAGCGCAGGGATTCCCGTCCATGTCGAACCGCGTTCTGCCTTGGACCGTCTGGTGCCGGACGGGAGGCACCAAGGGGCAGTCGGCCTCGTCGCGGCCAAGGCCTATACGGACCAAGCGGATATTCTGGACCATGCGCGGCAGCGGGGCGAACCGCCATTTCTGGTGGTTCTGGACGGGATCGAGGATCCGCACAACCTGGGCGCGATCCTGCGGACGGCGGAGGGCGCCGGCGTGCATGGGGTCTTTCTTCCGGAGCGCCGCTCGGTTGGGCTCACGGGAACGGTGGCGAAAGTCTCGGCCGGCGCGCTGGAACATCTGCGGGTCGGCCGGTCGGGCAACGTCAGTCAATTGCTTGAGGCGCTCAAGGCGGAGGGCGTCTGGGTCTATGCGCTGGATCCTCGCGCCTCCAAGCCCTATACGGATTTGGACTTCCGAGGATCCGTGGCGTTGGTGCTGGGGGGAGAGGGGAAGGGGGTGCGTCCCGGGGTGCTGGAGCATTGCGACGATCGGGCCGCGATCCCGATGCGAGGCCGCGTCGCCTCGTTGAACGTCTCGGCTGCGGCGGCCATTGTTTTGTATGAAGCGGTGCGGCAACGCGGAGCGCGGCGTGGATCGTCGAAGGGGTCTAGCGGAGCTTGATCATGCCTCCCTGGATGGCCGCCTTCAGCAACTGGGCTGTGTTGGAGACGCGCACCTTTTTCATCATGTTGGCGCGATGGGCTTCCACGGTCTTCACGCTGATCTTGAGGCGCTGTCCGATTTCCTTGTTTTTCAAACCGGTCCAAATGAGCTGAAGGATCTCATGCTCCCGACCGGTCAGACTCTCGGGACGTTTGCGCGCGACGGGAGGAGCCGCTTGGGGCTTTCGTTTCTTCGGGCGTCTGGTCATGGCTGACTGCTTGGTTCCCATTGCTGCCGACGCCTCCTTCCGAGCCAAACCTGATCAATGAGGATAACAGTAACGAACAATCGACAGGACAAAATGCGTACGCAATAGTAACAGGAGAGGGTCGGCTTGTAAATAGAAATACCGTTCTCGAAGCGCGGCCCACGCTCCGTTCCCGACTCTGTCGTCGGATGAGGCAGGCTGCGGACCGCGAGCGGACGGCTCGACGCTGGCGGAAAATTGATGGCCGCCTCCGCATCTTCGGGTCCAGTCGAACTCTGGTATAACCATGAGCTTGCCGACGGGTTGGTGAAGGGCATGCCCCTCATTGCGTTGGTGCCGGGATCTTTTCAGGAACTGTTCTGACCGTCCTTGCCGGAGGCATTCCACCAGACCGGCAGCTTCTATCCTTCCTGCGCCAGCGGCACCTGCGACAACGCGCAACAACGCGCGTTGTGCCGGCGGATCATGAGCCGACGGGGGCGGACAGGGGATCGGACTCGACAAGGCGACCGGCAGGATTCTGTGGCCAGTGCCCCCGGGACGAAGGGCGCGCAGCTGGTCGCGCGTGGCGGTGCGCAACAATCACGGAGGCCAGGGGTTTCAGGAATTCGCACGGGACATGAGGCCACCTCGTAGCCTGCCTTGTCTCCCTCTTCGGCCCTCTGCTAGAATGCAGCCCGTAGCCCCGTAGGATCGGCTTATTCATTCAATGAATCGACGTTTTCGGAGGATTTCGCAACCGAGTCCGCATGCGTAAGCTTAAGCTGCGAGAAGGCACCAATACCGCCAGCCTGTTCGGTTCGCGCGATCTGCACCTGAAGATGATCGAAAGCGATCTGGGGGTGCAGCTGTCGGCCCGAGGCGACGAGCTGATTCTGACCGGCTCCCAGGAGGCGGTCCGAAAGGCCGAACGCCTCGTGATCGAGCTGGCGGCCCTGACCGCCGAGGGCTACGAGCTCAAGGCCGAGGACGTGGCCGTGGCCCTCAAGGCGTCGCGTGGACCGGGGGAGGCCCCGCTCAAGGAACTGCTCCTCAGCTCCGTTCCCATCGCCACCGCCAAACGCTTTGTCGCGCCCAAGTCGGCGGCGCAAAAAGCCTACCTGGAGGCGATTCAGACCTACGACATCGTCATCGGCATCGGCCCGGCCGGGACCGGAAAAACCTATTTGGCCATGGCCATGGCGGTGGCCGCGCTGACGCGCAAGGAGGTCAGCCGCATCATTCTGGCCAGGCCGGCGGTGGAGGCGGGGGAGAAGCTGGGGTTCCTACCCGGCGACATGTACGCGAAAGTGAACCCCTACCTGCGGCCTCTCTACGACGCCCTCTACGACATGATGGACATGGAGCGGGCCAACCGGCTGGTCGAACGGGGCGAGATCGAGATTGACCCGCTGGCCTTCATGCGCGGACGTACGCTCAACGATTCGTTCGTGATTCTGGACGAGGCGCAGAATGCGACCGCCGAACAGATGAAAATGTTCCTAACCCGGCTGGGGTTCAATTCTAAGGCGGTCGTAACCGGCGACATTACGCAAGTGGACCTGCCGTCCGATCGGGTGTCCGGCCTGATCGAAGCGCGGGAGATTCTTCAGGAGATTCCCGGCATTCATTTCGTCTACTTCGACCAGCGGGACGTTGTGCGCCATCGTCTGGTGCAGGAAATCATCGAGGCCTACGACCGGCACAGCCCGATCCGCCACGGCGGGGTCCGGGACGACAAGGCCGGCCGTGGATTTGGCCGGGGCCCCCTCCGCGGGTCCCGCGGCCGAGCCGGCAACGGGGAGCAACCCCACTAACAGGATGTTGAAAAATTCCGCCAGCTTTGTTCTCGCACCACACAGAGGCTCGCCGTACGGCGCGGAGTACGACTCGCCTCTTTGTTCGCTGCGGCCTCGCTGGACGGCCTTTTGAACATCCTGGGGACGGCTTATTGATGCCGGTGACGGTACGTTGTTCGGTGCGGCGCATCCCGCTGCGCCGCACCGAAATCGAACGGTTGGCGCAGCGTATTTTGGGCGCGATGGACGAGGCTCAGGCAGACGTGAGCCTGTCGTTTATCGGCGATACGTCCATGCGCCGTCTCAACCGGCAGTATCGCCGCAAGGATGCCACCACCGACGTGCTGGCCTTCCCGATGCGGCAGATCCGACCACGCCTCACGCCTCACGCGTCACGGTTCACGTCTTCCCTGCTCGGCGACGTGGCGATCTCGCTTCCGCAAGCGGCCCGCCAAGCGCGCGAGCGCGGCCTCCCGCTGCAGCATGAACTCGCCGCGCTGCTCATCCACGGGATGCTCCATCTCCTCGGGTACGACCATGAACGAAACTCACGCGAAGCCCAACGTATGCAGCGGAAGGAGCGGGCCGTTCTGCGGGCCGTCAGCCCCGTGCCTGCGTTGGTGAAGGTGAGAGGGTAATCGGACGACGATTCTATGGGATGGCTCGCGCGGCTCAACGAAGGATTGGCTAAGACCAGGGAGCGGGTGAAGGGCTCGTTTGTGCGGCTGGTCAGCCGCGGCCCGGACCCGGCGGTGCTGGAAGAATTGGAAGAGACCCTGATCGCAGCTGATTTGGGCGTGCACACGGTCGCGCGGCTGATCGAGCGGCTGCAGGCGGAACGGGGACGCCTCGCCTCTTCGGGGCCCGGTGAAAACCAGATCCTGGCCGTGTTGAAGGGCACGCTGCTGGAAACCGTGCAACGTTGCGAGGGCCGGCCGGTCGAAGCCTTGGTTCGGCAGGGGCCCAATCCGTACGTCCTGCTGGCGGTGGGGGTTAACGGGGTGGGCAAGACCACCACGGTGGCCAAGCTGGCGCAGCGATTGAAGGCGGCGGGGCATACGCCCCTCTTGGTGGCGGCGGACACGTTTCGCGCCGCGGCGATCGAGCAACTGGCGGTTTGGGGCGGGCGAACCGGCGTGGATGTCGTGCGGCATCAGCACGGCTCCGACCCCTCCGCCGTGGTGTTCGACGGGTTGGCCGCGGCGAAGGCCAGGAACGCCGACGTGCTGCTGATCGACACGGCCGGCCGGCTCCACACCAAGTCGAACCTGATGGACGAGCTGAAAAAAATGAAGCGGGTCCTGGCCCGCGAACTGCCGGGCGCGCCGCACGAGGTGCTGCTGGTGCTGGACGGGACGGCGGGTCAGAATGCGCTGTCCCAGGCCCGGCAATTCCATGAAGCGGTGGGTGTGACCGGGCTGGCCGTGACCAAACTGGACGGGACCGCGCGCGGCGGGATGGTGGTCGCGATCGCCGACGAGCTGAAGATTCCGGTCCGCCTCATCGGCGTGGGGGAGGGGATCGAGGACCTGCAGGATTTTCACGCCGAAGAGTTCGTGGATGCCTTGGTCGCAACCTCCTGACATCCAGGTTCGCGTCCCCGGCATCAGTCCGACGGTGCGAGTCTTGCGGAACGGCATGGCACAGGCGTCTCTCATGATCGTTGCGGCGCTGCTCCTGGCGGATGGGCCGGCCTTGGCCGGCGGGGCGACGGCCGAGGGGGCCGCTCGTTCGGCGGAGATCCTGCACCATGAACTCTCCGTCGAGTTGGCGCCGGAGCAACATCGGCTGCGCGCGACCGACCGGATGACCGTCACGGTCCCGGCCGGCGCTCAGCCTTCCCTCTCCTGGTCGCTCAATCCTGCCTTGCGCGTGACCGCGGTGATGCATGAAGGGCGGCCGCTCCGCTGGGACGTTCAACCACCGGCCGGATCGGGTCAGGCCGGCCGGGATTGGTTGCGGCAGGTGACGGTCCCCCTGGCCGCCCCCGTGGCGGAACAGAGGGAGCTGAAGCTGGAAGTCCGGTACGAGGGTCTGCTCGACGATCCGCCCCGCGAGTCCCGCCAACTCCGGTTCGTGACCCCCAGCGAGACGGAAGGCCATATCGGCGGCGAGGGCGTCTACCTGAGCGGCGAGACCCACTGGTATCCGGATATCGAGGGTTCGCTGCCGACCTTCGCGGTGCGCGTCACACTGCCCGAAGGCTGGTCGGCGGTGACGCATGGTCTGCAGGTCGCGCGGCGGGTCCAGAACGGTCACGTGGCCGAGGAGTGGGATGTAGCCGCGAAGACCGAAGCGCTGTCGCTGGTCGCGAACCGTTTCGTGCAGGCCCATCGGGAGTGGAAGGCGCCGGACGGGCGGACGGTGGACGTGGCGACCTATCTGTTCCCCGAAGAGGCCCAGCTGGCCGAGGAGTATCTGGACGCGACCGTCCGCTACCTCGACGCCTATAGTTGTCTGTTGGGCCCCTATCCCTTTCCGAAGTTTGCCGTGGTCGAGAATTTTTTTGCCAGCGGGTTGGGCATGCCCTCGTTTACCCTGCTGGGCAGCGGCGTGGTGAAGCGGCACTATGTCCAGCCCTATGCCCTTGGGCACGAGATCGTCCACTCCTGGATCGGCAACTGGGTGTTGAACCGGAGGGAGCAGGGCAATTGGGTGGAGGGCTTGACCACCTATCTGGCCAACTACTATTACGACGAACTGACCGGCAAGCCGGATCAGGCCCGAGACCAGCGTCGCTTGATGCTGTTGAGCTATGCGGTCTACGTGCGGCCCGGGGAGGATTATCCCGTGGCGGCCTTCCGGCAGAAGACCGACCAGAAAGACAACGCCATCGGGTATCAAAAGACGGCGATGATCTTTCACCAGCTCCGCCGAGAGCTGGGCGAAACAGTCTTTTGGCCGGCAATCCGCCGGCTGGTGGCCGGCTATGGCGGGACCTACGCCGGATGGGCCGACCTGGAGCAGGTCTTCGCCGCGGCCAGCGGGAAGGATCTGCGCTGGTTTTTCGCCCAATGGGTCGAACGGCCCGGCGCGCCGCTGGTGACGATTGCGGCCGCCAGAACCGACCGCTCTTCCGCGGCCGATCCGGAATCCGGTCTCCGGCTCGCTGTTCAGATTGTCCAACGCGGGGAGCCGTACCGGCTCCATCTCCGGCTCGTGGCGGATTTGGCGGGAGGGCGAACCCATGAGACCAGGCTGGAGGTGTCCGCCGCCGAGCAGATCCTGAGTCTCTCCGTGCCGGGCGCGCCGACCCGTCTTCGTCTCGACCCGGATTTCGACACGTTCCGGCGCCTGCCCAGGGAGCAGCTCCCCCCGATGCTCAATCTCTACGTGACCGACCGGAACCGGACCCTGGTGCTGCCGGCGGCCGAGCCAGCGACGGAGACGGCCCCCTATCGGGAGTTGGGCCGGCAGGTAGCCGCCCGTGAACCGGCCATGACGCAGATCACTGATCGGGACCCGGCGCCGGCCGAGGGATCGTTGCTTATTCTGGGGGGGCCGGCGCTCAACGAAGGAGCGGCGCTCATGCGACAGGCCTGCGGCGAGAGGGTCCGGTTGGAGCGCGACCGCTTCACGCTCGACGGGGCCGCCTATGAGGGGCCGGAGATGGCGCTGCTCCTCTCCTGTCGGCGTCCGGGTCATCCGGGCAGCGTTATGGTGTTGTTGTACGGCCTGTCGCCCCAGGCGGCGGCCAAGGTCGCGCGCTTGCTATTTTTCTACGGATGGCAGAGTTATGTGGTGTTCCGGGATGGAACCGTGGTGACGCGCGGGGATTTCTCCTCCGCGCAAGACGAACTGGAGGTGTCCGTTGAAATGCCGTGAGCATGTGGTGACCGCCCTGTCGCTCTTGTTGTCGATCCTGACCGGAACGGCGATGGCCGAATCCTGGCCGGTGCCGGTGAAGGCCGATCCATCAGAACGTCATGTGGCGAATATTCGACAACTGACGTTCGGCAACAAGAATGCCGAGGCCTATTTCTCCTTCGACGGCACGAAGTTGATCTTTCAGTCCACGACGGATTACGGGGACGGGGCGCGGGAGATCGATCAGCCGAGGCAGGGGACGCCCTTGGGCTGCTATCAAATGTACGTGCTGGATCTGCAGAGCAAGGCCGTCAGACGGGTCAGCACCGGCGTCGGAACCACGACCTGCGGCTATTTCTTCCCCGGGGATCGCCGGATTCTTTTTTCTTCCACGCATCTGACCGGGCCGAACTGTCCGCCCAAGCCAAAAATGGACGGGCGGTATCGCTGGGCGTTGGACAACTACGACATCTTTTCGTTCAAGGTGGACGGTCAGCAGCCCCATCGGATGACGACCACGGCTGGCTACGACGCGGAGGCGACGATCTCGCCGGACGGCAAGACGATCGTCTTCACCTCGGTGCGGGACGGGGATCTCGACCTCTATGCCATGGATATGGACGGGACCCATGTCCGGCGTCTGACCGACGAACTGGGCTATGACGGAGGGGCATTCTTCTCGCCCGACAGCAAACGGATCGTCTATCGGGCCTCGCATCCCAAGGAGCCGGAGGCAGTCGCCCAATACAAGGCCCTGCTGGCGCAAAATCTGGTCGAGCCGGGTCAGATGGAGATCTTCGTCATGCACGCCGACGGGACCGGCAAGCGGCAGGTGACGGCCAACGGTGCGTCCAACTTCGCCCCCTTCTTTCACCCAGGCGGACGCCGGATCATCTTTTCGTCCAATGTGCAGGAACGGCGGGACGGGGCACAGGCCGACAAGCCCAAAAAACAGCCGACGTTCCACCTCCACCTCATCGGCGAGGACGGAGCCGGCTCGGAGCAAGTGACCTTCGCGGGCGGTTTCAACAGCTTCCCGATGTTCTCGCCGGACGGCACGCAGCTGGTCTGGATTTCCGACCGGGGGGCCGGCGCCAGCGGCGAGTTCAATATCTTCATTGCGGATTGGGTGCCGTAATAAGATGGTGATGGGTGATCGGTGATGGGTGAGAGGTCTGTCACGAGTCGTCCCTCTTGGCCCATCACGCTTCACCCATCGCTTATCACGTGGCTTCCGGTTGCCCTCTCCTGCTCGGCCATGGCCCTCATCCTCTGGGGCCTGCATCAGCTCGACATGCCGTTGATCCGGTTCATGCGTTCCGTGCATCAACCCTGGCTTGAACAGGGCGGCGATCTGCTGGCGCGATGTGGAAGCGGCGCGGTCCTCGCGGCGTTCAGCGCAACGTTGCTCGTCGCCGGTCGCCTGCGGCTGCAGCCGGCTCTTTTCCATGCCGGCTTGCAGGGGCTGGCGGCTCACGGCGCAGCGGCCCTGGTGACCCAACTGCTCAAGCATACGATCGGCCGGCCCAGACCGCGTGTGACGCAGGAGGGAGAATTTCAGTTCGAGCCGTCGTTGGTCAGCGGATTCGATTCATTTCCTTCCGGCCATGCCTCGGCTTCCTTCGCCGTAGCCACGGTGCTGGCCCGCCATTTCCCCCGGCTCGGCTGGGTTGGCTACCTGGTCGCGGCGCTCATCGCCTGCAGCCGCATCTGGCGTGGCTCGCACTTTCCGACCGATGCGGTGGCGGGAGCGGCGATCGGAGTTTTGATCGGGGCCTTGCTGGCCTATTCGTATCTGGACTGGCTCACGGTCTGCTCACGGATGCTCACGAGACTGGCGCTGGCCCTGTCATCGGTCCTTGCGCTGTTCTGGACCATGGCCCAGTCTTCCTCCGATCATCAAAGGATTGTGTGGCTCACAGGAGCTGGGCTTGTCGCGATCCTCGTCGGCCTGGGACTGCGCTGGCGTGCGGCGTTCGCCGGCCGATCCCTGGATGTCGGTCCCTGGTCCTGGCTCCTGCTCGGGGCCGGGCTGGCCTTGAGCACCGGCTTCTGGCTGGTCTCGGCGGCGGCTATGTTGGCGCTTGTGGCATGGGGGGCGAGCCGGACAGACAGGGGCATCCTGTCCGTCCGGGACTGTGGGCTGGCTCCGTGTCAGCCGCGGTTCTTAGTGGAGACCGGCGTGACGATCGGCGTGGGTCTCGTGGTCCTCCTCCTCCACATTGTGCAGGGCCTTCTTCCCCTTCTTTGACGTTCCAGCGCGAAGCTTATCCGTGCGGGCCGAACCGAGGCACCGGAACCGGGGGCTTGTCGGGGAGGCCTTTGACCATCGGCTCGTTGGACAGGAGACTGTACCCATACCGTTCCAGCACGATCTGGTAGTCCTTGGCTTCGGGCGGAAGCTGGGGCTTCAGGCGGGCGGGCATCATGATCATGGTCCGTCCCGGCTGGGTCAGGTGCGGCTGCATCTTGGCCTCCTCTCCCGGCTTGATGAGGATAGCTTTCCGCTTCGCGTAAAAAATCAACGAGGGTCGCGGAGGGCCGTATAGGATCAGACGGTCGTCCGGCCCCAGGTTCACCCCGGCGGTGAAGGCCAGTTCCTGCGGAGGGGAGACAAAGTACCGGCTGAAGCGGGGGACGGTGATCTGAAGCGAGACCAGCAGCACGAGGCCGATCGTGACGCCCGCCGCCCAGAAGGCCGCGCCGCGCCGCTCCCGCAAGAGTCCGAAATAGCCCACCAGAACCGTGCCGATGAGCAGGATGAACCCGGCTGCCGGCGGGCCGAGCCCCGGGTCAACTTGGGCGGCCATCGGGAATTCCTTGGTCATCTTGTCCACGAAATGGGCGTAGAGCGACGGAGAGGCGGCCAGGCCGAAGCCCAGCAGAGAGCCGGTGACGATGAGGAGGCGCAACGAGGCGCGGAGCCCAGCAGTGGCTGGGTCCAGCAGGCATCGGTGCCAGTAAGCGGCCGTCAGCAGGGCGGCGGCCGGAAAGAGGGGGCCGATATAATGGGGGAGCCGCGTGGCCGAGGCGCTGAAGAACACAAAGGTAGCGACGACCCACAGGGAGGCGAACAGCTCCAGTTCCTGGGCGCCCTCTTCCTTTTCTGCGCGACGATCCGCCCAATAGCCCCGCCAGTTGCGTAACCCCTGAGCGAGCGCCACGGGCAACAAGCCGCTCCAGGGAAAGAACCCGAAGAGCAGGACCGGCACATAGAAGAACAGGGTTCCCCCATGTCCACCGATCACGCTCAGGAAACGCCCGACCGTGTCCGCCTGGGCCGAGGCCGTATAGCGCGTGCCGTGAACGGCCAGCATCATGCCGTACCAGGGAAGCGCCAGGGCGAGGAAGAGCAGGGACCCGGCCAGCGGGAACCCGGTTTGCCAGAACCGCCGCCAGCGATGCGTGAGTGTGAGGTAGGGCATGATGGCTAGGAGCGGCACGGCAAAACCGATCGGCCCCTTGGTGAGCGTGCCCAGCGCCATGCCGATATACAGGAGCCAGAGATAATGACGGGCCTTGCCCGTTCCGTGGAACCCCAGCCAGAACCCGAACAAGGCGAGGGTCGTGAAAAAGATCAGCACGCTGTCGGTGAGCACCAGCCGGCCGATTGCGATGATTTCCACGTTCAGGAGCAGCATCAGCGCGCCGAGAAAGCCCAGCGTCGCCCCGCGCACGCGCGTGAGGAACCAGTACTGCAGGAGAATCAACGCCAGGCCGAAGAGGGCCGAGGGGAGGCGGGCGGTGAACTCGCTGACGCCGAACAGGCGGTACGCGCCGCTGATCAGCCAGTACAGGAAGGCCGGCTTGGCGAAGCGCGGCTCCCCGTTCAGGGTGGGAGTGATCCAATCGCCGCT
>SYGV01000109.1 GCA_005799365.1 Nitrospiraceae bacterium | reverse complement strand
GTAGAACTCCACCCCGACATCCTTGGCCTCCGGCACCTGCAGGAAGCTGGGCGCCTTGTAGCCGTCGAACACTAGGTCCGCATAGGCCAGGTCGTGGATCACGATCACATTGTGTTCCTTGGCGAACGCCACCACCTTCTTGAAAAACTCCAGGTCCACCACCGCCGTCGTCGGATTGTGGGGGAAGTTGATGACCAGGATGCGCGGCCGCGGCTGGGTCTGCCGGTAGACCTGCGTCAAGTCGTGAAAAAAATCGCTGTCTGGGCGCAGCTCGATGCCCCGCACTTCCCCCCCCGCAATGATCATGCTGTACATGTGGATGGGATAGGTCGGCGTCGGCGTCAGCACGACATCGCCAGGTCCGACCAGCGCCAGCGCCAGGTGCGCAATCCCCTCCTTGGAGCCGATCGTCACGATGGCCTCGGTTTCCGGGTCCAAATCCACGTCGTAGTTCCGCTTGTACCAGCCCGTGATCGCATGACGCAGCTTGGTGATGCCCTTCGAAGCAGAATACCGATGGTTCTTGGGATTCCGGCAGGCTTCCACAAGCTTGTCGACGATGTGGTCCGGCGTCGGCTGGTCCGGATTCCCCATGCCGAAGTCAATAATGTCCTCTCCTCTGTGCCTGGCATCCAGCTTCAACGCCTGGACCTGCGCAAACACGTAGGGAGGCAGCCGCTTGATACGGTAGAACCCTTCCACCATCTCCTCAGTTTTTCAATACGTTGCGATTGCGCCTCCGCAAGGCTGCGGCAAGGCATAGAAAAACCAGGGTATTGTAATGCACTGAGCTAAAACAGTCAATTTTAATCCGGAGTTGGATGATTTTTTAGGCCAACAATCTTGTCGTCAGCCTTATGCCCAGCCAAACAGTTTGCTTCTTGCCACCTCCCGGTCCTTTTTGCAATAATATGCTAACCTTTTGCAAACTCATGTATTCTGCCATCGCCTGTGTCAAAGAAAGGCGGCAGAGTAGGAGGCTCTGTGGCACGATTGGGTGTGAATATCGATCATGTCGCTACCCTCCGGCAAGCCAGGGGAGGAAGCGAACCGGACCCGGTGGCGGCGGCCCTGTTGGTGGAACTCGCGGGGGCCGATGGCATCGTCGTGCACCTGCGCGAAGATCGACGTCATATCCAGGATCGAGACCTGAACCTGCTGAAAGACGTGATCCAGACCAAGCTGGATCTGGAAATGGGCGCAGATGAGGCGATGGTTAAGGTCGCCCTCGGCGTCAAGCCCCATCTCGTCACGCTGGTGCCGGAACGGCGGCAGGAGCTGACGACGGAGGGTGGCTTGGAAGTGGCGGGACAGAGGGACCGGATCAAGAGCATCGTGGAGATGCTCCACGATGGCGGCATCCCGGTCAGCCTCTTCATCGAACCGGACCCGGCCCAGATCAAAGCGGCCCATAAGATCGCCGCCGACTATGTCGAGCTGCACACGGGCCGCTATGCCAATGCCCGCCGCCTCAAGGAGGAGCAGGCCGAATTCGAAGCCATCACCCACGCGGCCAAACTCGCCTACAAGCTGGGCATGGGCGTCAATGCAGGGCATGGCCTGACCTACCGGAACGTGAAACGGCTCATCCAGATTCCCGAGATCGTGGAATACAACATCGGCCACAGCATCATGGCTCGCGCCATCCTCGTCGGTCTCGACCGCGCCGTTCGGGAAATGAAGCAACTCGTGGGTTGACACCCTGGTGCTTGCTTTGGGCAGGCGAACAACGGCCGCCGAGCCCCTGTATCAACCCTCAACCCTTCGCGTCCGACGCCCAGGTGAGGCCATGCGCATCGTAGGAATTGGCCTGGATCTCGTGAAGATCGAACGGATTCGCGCCCTGGCGGATCGGTGGCAGGAACGGTTTTTAGCGCGGCTCTATACGGAAGCCGAGCGCCGCTATTGCTTCGACCGGGCTTCGCCCTATGCCTCGCTCGCCGGACGATTTGCCGCCAAGGAAGCGGTTCTGAAGGCGATCGGGACCGGCTGGTCGGCCGGAATCAGCTGGCAGGACATCCAAGTGTTGAACGACGGCAGCGGGAAACCGGTCGCCCTCGTGCAAGGTCGTACCGGAGCCCTGCTGCAGGAAGCCGGCGTCACCGACATTCACATCAGCCTCTCTCACGATGCCGACTATGCCATCGCGCAGGTGGTGCTGACGCAGGAGGGCTAATGGCTGATCGCTCATGGCCGGAACCATCGGCTCATTGCGATACACTATCAGCCGTACGCTCTTGCCTCCCATGAAGATCGTGACCGCCGCCCAGATGCAGGCCCTCGACCGGCGCGCCGTCCAGGAAGCGCAGATTCCCGGCCTCGCCTTGATGGAGCAAGCCGGATCCGGGTTGGTCGCCTCCATGGAACAGGTGTTCGGCTCGCTGGCCGGTAAGACCGTCACCATCCTGTGCGGAAAGGGCAACAACGGAGGCGACGGGTTCGTCGCGGCCCGCCTGCTCACGCGCAAGCGGGCGCGCACGAAGGTCCTGCTGATGGCCCAGCCGTCGTCCATGACGGGGGACGCCAAGACCATGTATCGCCGGTTCGTGAAGGCGGCCGGCACCGCTGCCGTCAAACCCTATCGGCCCGATGAACGCTGTCGCACGATCATCAACAACAGCCAGGTGATCGTGGACGCCCTGCTGGGAACCGGCCTGTCCGCGCCGGTCGAAGGGCTCTATCGCAGCGCCACCGACGCCATCAATGAGTCCGGCGCACCCGTCGTTTCGGCAGACCTCCCCTCGGGCATTCATGCGGACACGGGAACGGTCATGGGCGCCGCCGTCCGGGCCGCCTTGACGGTCACCTTTGGCCAGCCCAAGCTGGGACTCTATCTCGGCCCGGGCATCGACCATGCCGGCACGATCCATATCGCCGACATCGGGATTCCGCGCTCCTTCGAGGAGGCGGTGGATAGCACCATCTCGCTGCTGACATTGGGCGAATGTCGCCGCTTGCTGCCGCCCAGGCCTCTGTCCGCCCACAAGGGCACGTTCGGGCATGCCGGGATCATCGCCGGCTCGGTCGGCAAGACCGGGGCCGCGGCGCTGGCCGCGAACGCCGCGCTGCGGAGCGGCGCCGGCCTAGTCACCGTCGCCACCCCGGCCAGCGTCAACGACATCCTCGAAAGCAAACTCCTGGAGGCCATGACCGTGCCCATGTCGGAAACCAAGGCCAGGACCTTGGCGCGTTCGGGCCTTGACCGGCTTCTTTCGTTTGCGCAGGCCAGGGACGCCGTGGCTCTGGGGCCAGGACTCACGACCCATCCGGAAACCGTCGAGGTGATGCAGGCGCTGATCCCGCGGCTGGAACGTCCGTCCGTCTTGGACGCCGATGCCCTGAACGCGTTGGCCGGACGCCCGGCCCTGCTGGCAGATTGCAAGGTCCCGCCGATCTTGACCCCCCACCCAGGCGAAATGGCTAGGCTGGAAGAAGATGCGTCGCCCCGCTCGATCAATGCCGATCGAATCGGCACCGCCTCGCGGTTCGCGCGACGGCGACGAGTGTTTCTGATTCTGAAGGGAGCCAGAACCGTGGTGGCCCACCCGGACGGGCGCGTGGCCGTCTGTCCGACAGGCAACCCCGGCATGGCGACGGCGGGCAGCGGCGACGTCCTGACCGGCATGATCGTCGGGCTGCTGGCCCAGAAGCTCGAGCCCTGGGCCGCCGCCTGCGTTGGCGCCTATTTTCATGGACTGGCCGGAGACCTGGCAGCGGCCGATCAAGGCCCCATCGGAATGACGGCCGGAGACATCATCGAGCACATTCCCTATGCCTTCACCCAAACCACGACGGCGGTCGGCTACTAACAGTCCCAGGGGCTCCCGCGTTGGGCGGGCTGCCTCGGACGCCAGCGCGGCCCAGCCGGCCGCCAAACCGGCTGGACGCACGCCGGGCAAATCCCAACTGTCCGCCGACACCTGGCAGACAATCACGCGCTCAGCCGCAGAGACCGAGCGGCTCGGCCGTGTCACCGGTCTGGCCCTGCGGGGAGGTGAAATCCTCGCGTTATACGGAGAGCTGGGAAGCGGGAAGACGGCGTTCGTGCGCGGATTGGCCGTAGGACTCGGGGCTCCGTCCCGGGCCGTCAGCAGCCCCACTTTCGTGCTGGTCCACGAGTATCCAGGCCGTCTGCGGCTGGTCCATGCAGACTTCTACCGGATTGAACAGGAGTCGGATCTGCGACACCTGGGCCTACCCGACTACCAGGATAGCTTGACCGTCCTGGCCATCGAATGGGCCGAGAAGGCCGGCGCGGAGTTGCCGCAAGACCGGATCGAGATCCGCTTGGGCCATGTGACCGCGACATCCCGTTCCATCGTCATGCAGGCCACCGGCCCAAGCGCGCGAGCCTGCCTGACCCGGATAGCCACCCCGGCAAAGACCGCCCGCAATCCGGCTTCCGCGGCACGGAGGGAGCGGCCCCGCCGATGAACGTCATCTGGGCTCCTTGGCGCATGGCCTACGTGAAGAACGCGCGCGAGCCAGCGCGCTGCATCTTCTGCTTGGAACATGGCACCCGCCGCGATGGCGCACGTCTGGTCCTCCACCGGGGCCGGTATGGATTTGTCATCATGAACCGGTACCCGTACAATAGCGGACATCTCCTCGTCGCGCCCTACGCGCACGTCAAGAGCCTGGAATTGCTCCCGGCCGACTGCGCCTTGGATTTGATCCGGATGACGAACCTCTCGATCCGCGCGCTGCAACTGGCCGTCAGACCTGAAGGGTTTAACGTGGGATTCAACCTGGGCCAAGTCGGCGGCGCCGGCATCGAGGCCCACCTCCATCTCCATGTCGTCCCTCGCTGGAACGGCGACACGAATTTCATGTCCGTACTGGCCGAGACCCGTGTCATTCCCGAACACCTGCGGGCCACCTATCGGACGCTCCGCGCGGCGTTCCGATCGGCGCTCGCGGGCCATCGCCCTGCGGTTGGCCCCCGCCGCAGCCGTTCGCCGGAGGCCGGCGCCAAACGGGGGACAACGATCAAGCGGCACCCCGTTCCCACAAGCGCCGCAAGAAGGAGTGCGAAAGCAAACCCATGATTCGTCTCATCCTGGTCGGCATCCTGTTGCTGCTGTCGCTCACCTTCTTTCTCCAGAACCAGGAACAGGAGGTCACCCTCCGCTATTTCTTCGGGTTCCGCGAGGCGACGACCGAACTGTGGAGACCGGTGCTCAGCGCCTTCGCCGTCGGGCTGCTGGTCGCATCCATCCTGCTCTTTCCGGCCTGGGTCCGGGTGCGGCTGGAATTGCGGCGCAAAGTAAAGGCCCTGCAGGAGGCTGAAGCCGACCTCGAGCGCTTGCGACGACCGTTGCAGGCCGCCGATCATCCCCTCCCTCAGACCGGAGCGAGGCCCCCCGAGAAGTCAACCGGGGAACTGCCCGATGAATGACAGCGACCTGACTCCCCTGATGCGCCAGTATCGGGAGATCAAGCTGGCGCACAAAGAGGCCATCCTCTTTTTCCGGGTCGGCGATTTCTACGAAATGTTCTACGAGGATGCGGAAGAGGCCTCGCGGCTGCTCTCGATCGCACTGACCTCCAGGGATAAAGCAAAGGCCGATCCGGTCCCGCTCTGCGGCGTGCCGCATCATGCGGCCACCGGCTATATCGCCAAGCTCCTCAAAGCCGGCCGCACCGTGGCCCTCTGCGACCAGGTGGAAGATCCCAAGCTGGCCAAAGGCCTCGTCCGCCGCGAGGTGGTCCGCCTCTATACGCCCGGCACTCTGATCGACACCGAGTTTTTGCCCGCCACCGAATCAAATTTTCTGGCCTCCGTGGCAACGGTCGAGGCGACAGCCCGTGCCTCAGACCGGGGCGCTCAATCCGCCAGGCTGGGACTGGCGGCGCTGGATCTCTCGACCGGGGAATTCTGGGTCAGGGAGTTTGAAGGGGCCGGCGCCTCGACCGATCTGTTGGATGAGCTGTCCAGACTGGAGCCCCGCGAAGTGTTGCATCAGGCTGGGCTAGCGGAAGAGTCCTTGGCCTGGCTGGCTCAACTGAAGGGGCCCCACCTCTGCTCCCAAGACCCCTCCCGGTTCCTCCTGACAACGGCGGAGCGCACCCTCCGGGAACAGTTCGGCGTCGGCTCCCTGGAGGCCTTCGGCTGCCAGGGCTTGACGCTCGGCCTCCAAGCAGCCGGGGCTGCCGTGCGGTACCTGCGGGAGACCCAGCCCTCAGCCTGCCTGACCCACGTCCGCCGGCTCCGAGTGCGCCGTCCCGGACACGAGATGCACCTGGATAGCGCCACCATTCGCAACCTCGAATTGGTCAGACCGTTGGGCGCCGAGCCGGGTCAACGGATCCAGGCCACGCTCCTGTCGGTGCTCGACCGGACGGTCTCGGTCATGGGAAGCCGGCTGCTGCGGGAATGGATCCTGCGCCCCCTCGTGGAACCAGAACCGATCCAGGCCCGATTGGAGGCCGTTGCGGAGCTGCTACACAACCTGCCGGCCCGCACGGGCATCAGGACGGCGCTCCGGACGGTCCAGGATATCGTGCGACTGAGCAGCAGGATCTCGCTGGGCGCAGCCCAGCCGCGCGAGCTGTTGGCCCTCAAACAGTCGGTCGCAGCCCTCCCGGCCATCCGAGGGCTGTTGACACCGCTGCGCGCGTCCCTCTTACGGGAACTCACCAACACATGGGACGACCTGGGCGACGTCCATGAGCTGATCGAGCGTTCGATCCTCCCGGATGCGCCCGCCTCGATCCGGGACGGCGGGATCATCAAGGATGGCTGCGATGCCGCGCTGGATGAGTTGCGCAAGACCGCCAAGGAAGGAAAGGGCTGGATCGCAAAGCTCGAAGCGCAGGAACGGGAGCGCACCGGGATCGAATCGCTCAAGGTGCGCTTCAATCAGGTCTTCGGGTACTACATCGAGGCGACCAAGGCCAACCTGTCCCGGATTCCCCCCCACTACCATCGCAAGCAAACCCTGGCCAATGCGGAACGGTTTACCACGGCCGAGCTGAAAGAGCTGGAAGACCGAGTGATGGGGGCCGAGACCCAGTTGACGTCGCTCGAGCAGGAGTTGTTCGAACGGATCCGCGCCAGGCTCGCCGAGGAAACGCAACGCTTGCAAGCCATGGGACAGGCCATCGCCGCCCTGGATGTGCTTGCGGCCTTGGCGGAAACCGCCGGCATCAACGGCTACGTCCGCCCGGTCATCGACGATGGAGGTGCCCTCACGATTACAGAGGGGCGCCACCCGGTGGTGGAGCGGCTGGACCTGCCGAGCGGGTTCATCACCAACGACACCAGACTGGACCTGGCGCAGAATCGTCTGCTGATCATCACCGGTCCGAATATGGCCGGCAAAAGCACCTATCTCAGGCAGGTGGCGCTGATCGTCCTGATGGCGCAGATGGGCAGTTTCGTGCCGGCCCGTGCCGCCGCAATCGGCCTGGTCGACCGCATCTTCACGCGGGTCGGGGCCTCCGACAATCTGGCGGCCGGTCAGAGCACATTCATGGTTGAAATGACCGAGACGGCGCAAATCCTCAACTGTGCGACCGCTCGCAGCCTCATCTTGCTCGATGAAATCGGACGAGGCACCAGCACCTACGACGGCCTCAGCATTGCCTGGGCGATCGCCGAACACATTCAAGACCAGCGCCATTTGGGCGCGCGTACGCTCTTCGCCACCCATTACCATGAAATGACGGAACTGGCGACTCTGCGCGAGGGGATCAAGAACTATTCGGTGGCCGTCCGTGAGCAAAATGACGACGTGCTCTTTCTCCGCAAGATCGTAGCGGGGGGGGCGGATCGTAGTTATGGGATTCATGTCGCCAGGCTGGCCGGGCTTCCGCCTACCGTCATCAACCGAGCGCGCGAGGTCTTGGCCCAACTGGAACGGTCGTCGGCCCAACCAACGCAACCAGATCTGTTCACCGCCGCGCCTCCGCCCGACCCCACGCTTCCCCAACCCCATCCGATTATCGAGGAAGTCCGGCAGATGGACCTCTTTTCAATGACCCCGCTGGAAGCGTTGAATCGGCTCGCCGAACTCCAGCGCCGGCTTGGCGAGAGCCGGGACAAATAAAAAGGGCGGTGTGCCGATCGGCACACCGCCCTTTTCAGACTCGCCGCCAGCTACTCAGTGACCGTGACCGCCCTCGTTATATTGGGCTGTCCACGGAATCAAACCGCCGGCAAACTGCTTCCCGCCGGGGATCATCACATCATACTGCATGATGACACTGCCCTCGCCTTTGGGCGAGGTATTGAGCGCCTGTTTGGCCTTGTAGCAATCCCCTTCGAACTCGTGCTTGCTCGCGCAGGCCGCTTCCTTCAGCGCACGAATACCGCGGGGCTTACCGATTTCACCCGCATTGTCCGCGAGCTTCTTCACGGAAGAGATCACGCGCCGGTTCTGCTCGATCTCCTGGACCGTAAACTCCACCAGGGTAGTCGCCGAGGCCGGCGGCACTTCCTTCGCTGCGGCCGGTCCCGCATGCGGACGGGCCATGGACTTCAGCTGATCCCATACTCCCTTGTCGGCGGCATAGAACTTGAGGTTCTTGCCCGGATGGATCCGCTGCCAGAACAGGCCGCTCTCCGCATTGCCGCCGAACACGGCGACATTGATCCACACTGCCTCATCGTAGGGATCAAGGATGATCACCCGCCCCTGCAACGTGGTCGGCTTGCTCAGATCTCCCCACTCGAACCGCTCCTGGAACGCCTCGATGGCCAGCGCGGTCGAGGCCATGCCCACGACCAAGGCCACGGCGACCACGAACGTCCAGCCTTTCTTATGAAGTCCCATCATTGCCATCCTCCTTCACGCCGACGTATGTGAATAAGCCTATCGTATCAATCGATCCTAGAGCCGAGTCGCTTAGTCCTTCTTCAAGAGCTTGTAGCCGGTGATCGTGCGACCGTCCAACGTGACCTCCATGGCCACCAGCTCCTGGGAGTCCTTGATCATCTTGTCCATGAGCGCCTTGTCCTTGACTTTCAAACGGACCGTGGTCGCCGCATGGTACCAACCAGCGTAGGGGTTGTTCCGCTCCGCCCCGCCGGTGAAGCCCCAGGCGCAGCAGGTGAACAAGGGATCTGGAGGACGCACATCCAAGTCTGAAGAGGCCCGTCCGCTGGGAGTGCCGGAAGCGGGATCGCCCGTGTTCCAATACTGGATGCCGAACAGAATTTCCTGTTCGGGGTTGTCGGCCCACTGGGACCAGATCCGGCCCTTCAGCGTCTTCAAGGCCTCGGCCTTATACAACGGCGCTCCACCGGCCGGCGCATCGGCCGCCATCACGATGCCGGACATTGCCAGTCCAGCAACAAAAAAGACAGACACCATGGCAATGATTACTCGCTTGCTCATGCCCCGCACCTCCTTCATGAAAAATCAGACCCAGTGTATTAGCGAATCGTCAGACAAGAAAGAAAACGAATAGACGCACTTCACGGAATGAAAAAGCTCGCGGCCACCCCCTTTCCTTCCCGGAAGCAACATTTCTGTGCGCTCATAACCAAGAAATAAGGGCGAAAGAGGTTCCAATCGTACTGAATCGTCAGAACCTTGTCAAGGAAATATTTGGCGCAAGACCAAGGGCGGACATCATTAAAAAGTCATTGTTTGCCAATGACTTGCGAGACAAATCGCAGGGCCGCTAATTTACGACCGATTGGAGAGCCTTGCGCGAGACAGGCCCCAGCACCGTGACGGACAACCGGCTTAAATCCAACAACTCGTGGCTCAGTCTGAGCAACTGCTCCACATTGACCTGCTCGATCTTGGCCAGTATCTCCTCAAGAGACACATAGCGCCCTTGGTGCAGCTCGTCTTTGGCCAGCTTGCTCATGCGGCTCTGAGAGTTTTCCAGGCTCAGCATGAGGTTGCCCTTCATCTGGCTTTTCGTCCGCTCCAGTTCCTCGTCGCCGACGCCGCGGCTCCGGAGACGGCGGAGTTGCCGGCTGACCAGCTCCACCACACGGGCCGCTTCACGCGGGCGGGTGGCGGCATAGATCGTAAATGTCCCGCTGTCCGAAAACGACGAGAGGTAGGAGTAAATACTGTACGCCAGCCCGCGCCTCTCTCGAACCTCTTGAAAGAGACGGGAGCTGACGCTCCCGCCCAACAAGGCGTTCAGCGCATAGGCGCCGTACCGGTCCTTGTGGTCCACGGCGACTCCCGGAAGCCCCAGGCACAGATGCGCCTGTTCGAGCATCTTCTTGCGGATGACCAACCCTCCGCTCACGTCCGACGGCCAGCGGTGCATGCGCGGGGCGCTGGGTTGCATGAAGGCGCCGAATGACTTTTCCAGCAACGGCGTCAACTCCCTGAGATTGAAACTCCCCGCTACAGCGACCACCGTCTGTTGCGGGCGGTAGTGGGTCCGCACATACCGAATCAGCTGTGCGCGACGCAGTTCCTGAATGGTTCGCGCGCACCCCAGGATCGAACGCCCCAATGGATGCCGCTTCATGGCCTGCTCCGCATGAAGCTCCTGGACAAGGTCCTCGGGGTCGTCCTGAACCATCCGGATCTCCTCCAGCACCACCTGCTTTTCTTTTTCCACTTCGTTGGGGGCAAATCGGGACTGGCGGAAAATGTCGGACAGGAGGTCCAGGGCGGGCTTGATGTGCTGATCCAACACCTTCACGTAAAAGGTGGTGGTCTCGCGGGACGTAAACGCGTTTAATTCGCCGCCCAACGCATCGATCTCGCGGGAAATTTGCGTGGCGGACCGGGATTTCGTCCCCTTGAAGAACATGTGCTCGAGGAAGTGGGACAGGCCTTCCTCGCCCGCCCCCTCATCCCTCGACCCTACGTTGACCCAGATGCCGACCGTCACCGACTTGAGCGCCGGTATCCGCTCGGTCACGACCCGGAGGCCGTTGTCCAAGATCAGCTTACGATACACAGACTCCCCGATCGTTACGAGGCGGACGGCTCCTTGGCGTCCGAGGGCGGCGCCATCGCTTCCTTGCGGCTGAGCCGGATCTTCCCTTGCTTGTCGATCTCCAACACCTTGACCATGATCTGGTCGCCCTCTGCGACCTCGTCGGACACCGCCTTCACCCGATGGTGCGCAAGCTGGGAAATGTGGACCAAGCCGTCGGTCCCCGGGATGATCTCCACGAACGCGCCGAAGTCCATGATCTTGCGGACGGTGCCCAGATACAGCTTGCCGACCTCGACTTCCTCGGTCAGCTGGTTGATTCGCTCGATCGCCTTCTTGGCGGAGGCCTCGTCCACGGCCGCGATTGAGATCGCCCCCGTGTCCTCCACGTTGATCTTCACGCCACAGTCGGCGATGATGCTGCG
The DNA here is from genome assembly GCA_005799365.1 of Nitrospiraceae bacterium. Lineage (GTDB taxonomy): Bacteria > Nitrospirota > Nitrospiria > Nitrospirales > Nitrospiraceae > SYGV01. The sequence continues at coordinate 5,035 of SYGV01000109.1, read as the reverse complement.
GATCATCTTGCCGCCCGGCCCGATCACATCGCGGATCTTGTCCTGCTTGATCTTCAACGTAAAGATGCGCGGGGCGAAGGCGGACAGGTTCGTCCTCGGCGAGGCCAGCGCGGCGGCCATCCGGTCCAGGATGTAGAGTCGGCCTTTCCTGGCCTGATCGAGGGCCTGGCGCATCAACTGGGGCGTGATGCCGGCGATCTTGATATCCATCTGCAGGGCCGTCACCCCGTTCTTGGTGCCGGTCACCTTGAAATCCATGTCTCCGAGATGATCCTCCAGGCCCAGGATATCGCTGAGCACCATCACCCGCTCGCCCTCTTTGATCAGCCCCATCGCAATGCCGGCCACCGGCTCCTTGATCGGCACCCCCGCGTCCATCAGCGCCAGCGTCCCGCCGCAGACCGTGGCCATGGAAGAAGACCCGTTGGACTCCAGGATGTCCGACACCAGGCGCAGCGTGTAGGGGAACTCTTCCTTGTTCGGAAGCACCGACTTGATCGCCCGCTCCGCCAAGGCCCCGTGCCCCACTTCACGGCGGCCAGGAGACCGGAGCGGCCGCGCTTCCCCGACGCTGAACGGGGGGAAGTTGTAGTGCAGCATGAATGTCCGGTAGTACTGCCCCTCGAGGGCGTCGATCCGCTGCTCATCCTCCGTCGTGCCCAGCGTGACCACCGCCAAACTCTGCGTTTCGCCTCGGGTGAACAAGGCGGACCCGTGAGTGCGCGGCAGGACCCCGACCTCGCAGGTCACGGTACGAATGTCGGCGGGGCCCCGGCCGTCGGCCCGCACCCCGCGCTCCAGGATCATGTCCCGGACTTCCGTATATTCAAGCCCGTGAAAGACCAGCTTGATGTGCCGGCTGCGATTCGGATCGTCGGTCTTCAGCTTGTCGACCGTTTCCGCGAGGACCTGATCCAGCCGCTCCTGGCGGGCGGACTTGTTGGGAATCATGATAGCTTCCCGGATCGGTCCCGCCACCAGCTTGCGGACCGCTTCGGTCAAGACCGGGTCGATCTGCTCGGCTTGCACTTTCCGCTTCGGCTTGCCCGCCTTCGCCTGCAGCTCCAGAATCTTGGCCACGATCTTCTTGATCTCGGCGTGGGCCAGTTCGATGGCATCGATCATGACCGACTCGGGCAACTCGCTACCGCCGCCCTCCACCATCATCACGGCGTCGGCCGTGCCGGCTACCGTCAGGTTCAGGTCGCTGGTTTCCAGCGTCGTCAGGTCGGGGTTGACCACGAACTGCCCGTTTACCCGGCCGATCTTGACCCCGGCCACCGGGCCGCCGAAGGGAACATCCGAGATCGTCAAGGCCGCAGAGGCCGCGGTGATTCCCACAACATCCGAGGAGCCGGTCTGGTCCGCCGACAAGACCGAGGCGATGACCTGCGTCTCATAGTAGTAGCCTTCCGGAAAGAGCGGCCGCATCGGACGATCGATCAACCGGCTGGTCAGCACTTCCTTTTCGGAGGGCCGGCCCTCGCGCTTGAAATAGCCGCCTGGAATCTTGCCGGCCGCATAGGCCTTTTCCTGGTAATCGACCGTGAGGGGAAGAAAATCAATGCCGGGCTTGACGGTCTGGGAAGCCACGGCCGTAGCCAGAATCACCGTGTCCCCATAAGAGGCCAACACCGACCCGCCGGCCTGTTTGGCCATGCGGCCGGTCTCCAGACGCAACGTTCGTCCAGCCACGTTAATTTCAATTGTGTGCACCATGGTTACCGTCTCCTTCCGTTTCTGCCCCACAGATGCCCACAGAGATGGGCTGCGCCGCCGGGTCGCAGCCCATGTCCGTGTTCACCTGTGGCGACAGTGCCCCGGCGCCCTACTTATTTAGAGGCGCCGGGGATCGTGTGTTACTTCCGGATGCCCAATCTCTCGAGGACGGCCCGGTACCGTCCGTTGTCCACCCCGCGCAGGTAATCCAGCAAGCGGCGGCGGCGGCCGACCAACTCCAAGAGTCCCCTCCGAGAATGGTGGTCCTTCTTATGCAGTTTGAAATGCTCCGTCAGGTAGGTAATCCGGTTGGTGAGCACGGCGATCTGGACTTCCGGAGAACCGGTGTCGGTCCCGTGCCGCCTGTACCCCTGAATCACCTCGGTCTTTGCTTCCTTGGTCAACGCCATGTCCTTCCCTCCGATCAATACGTCTTTCCGTGCAAGTCCTTGCCCCTGTTACCGTCCCCCTCCGATACACAACGCCGCTAGGCCGGCTGCGGATTCCCCTCCGCCAACACCTTGAGAATCGCGATCGTGGCCCCTGCGTCCTGAGGCGCCCGGCCCAGCGCCAACAGGCGACCGGCCCGGTCCTTCACGCGCACCGTCTGGCCGCCAGGCCCATCCGCTGCTCCGACATTGTCCGCCCACTGGGCCGCCCGCCAAGGGACCGGAACCCCGTGCAGGGTCCGCAACGCGGTGGCCTCGTCTACAATGAGGGCTGGCACAGCGACCAGCGCTGCGTCCAGCGAGATCATCTCGTCTTCCAGATGTCCGAACGGGAACCGAGCTTCGACCTCGCCCACGGTCAGCGCACGCTCAATCGTCAACGGCCCGACGCGCCGTCGCTCCAGGGCCAAGAGGTGCCCGCCGACACCCAGCGCCGCACCGATATCCGCGCAGAGTGTCCGTATGTACGTGCCCTTGGAACAACGGACCAGGAGGGACACATCGCGCCCGGCGATGCCCTGCACCTCGATCCCGTGTACCGTGATTTCCCGAGACTCCCGTTCCACCGTCCGTCCGGCTCGAGCCGCCTTGTACAGGGGCACGCCCCCGACCTTGACCGCCGAGTACATCGGCGGCACCTGCGTCACCCGTCCCTGAAAGCGTCCGATCGTCGACCGGATCGCCTCCTCGGTCAATCCAGTTGTCGAGCGCGACGCCAGGACCGTCCCCGTGGCGTCCTGCGTATCTGTGGTTTCGCCCAAGCGCAGGACGGCCCGGTATTCCTTGTCCCACTCCATCAGATACTCGGCGATGCGCGTTGCCTTGCCCAGCAGGATCGGCAACACCCCGGTCGCCGCCGGATCGAGCGTGCCGGCATGTCCGACTTTCTGCCCCCGGAAGAGCCCCCGCAGCTTCGCCACCACGTCATGAGACGTCCAGCCCGACGCCTTGTTGACGACCAACACCCCGTCGGCGGGCCGAGGCCTTGCGCCGGACTGTTCAACCAGAGGCTCTACTCGCGCACCGACCACGGCATTCCTCGCAAGAACTGCATACCGCAAGGGGCCGTCAGTCCCGGGGTGTATCCTTGGCCTCGACTTGCTCCAACAGGGCCAGAATCCGGTCTCCCCTGGGGCCGCTCACGTCCTTCTGGAAAATCAATTCCGGCGTGTACCGCAGGTGCAGCCGCCGCCCGAGTTCGGCGCGAATAAACCCTCCGGCCTGGGCTAGGCCGGCCAACGCCTCGGCTTCGTGCTGTCCGTCGGCGCCCGTCGTCACGAATATCCGCGCCAACCGGAGATCATCGGTCAGCTTCACATCCGTCACCGTCACCGAGGCCACGCGGGGATCCTTGGTCTTCCGCATGATGATCTCGGCCACTTCCATCCGGATTTGGTCGGCTACGCGGCTCGCCCGCTTGTACGCCGTTTTGGCCATCTCAGAGCAGCTCGATGCGGAATTGCACCAGTTCCACCAGCGGGACCGACCGGATGAGATTAACCGCCTGGTCCAATACCTGGTTCACGTGCTTCCCCTCGTTGGCCACGCAGGCGATGCCGAGCACCGCCTTTTGCCACAAATCCTGCTCGTCCACTTCCGCAACCGACACGTTGAATTTGTCGCGCAGGCGATCTTTGAGGCTCAGGAGCATCTGCCGCTTTGCCTTCAGGGAGTGGGCATCAGGGATGTACAGCTCGACCGTGCAAAGCCCGATGATCATAACCTGCGCGCAGCGGAAAGACGGTGCCCGGACGGTCGACGAGCCGGCTAGAGCTTCGTGGCCACCTTGTCCACGACGTAGACTTCGAGCACGTCGCCGACTTTCAAGTCCCCGAAATTCTCGACCCCGATCCCGCATTCATAGCCCTGCTGCACTTCGCGCACGTCGTCCTTGAACCGGCGGAGCGACCCGAGTCGCCCTTCGTAGACCATCGCGTGGTCGCGGATTACGCGGACGCCGGCGCTGGCCCTGCTGATCGTCCCGTCGATCACATAGCAGCCTCCGATCACCCCGATTTTAGGAATCGAGAAGACCTGCCGCACTTCGGCCCGGCCCAGCACCCGCTCCTTCAACGTCGGCTCCAACAACCCTTCCATCGCCGCCTTGATGTCCGCGATCGCGTCGTAGATGATCGTGTAGAGCCGGACGTCCACGCCTTCGCGTTCGGCTAGGGCGGCGGCCTTGGGCTCGGGGCGGATGTTGAACCCGATGATGATGGCCCGGGACGCCGACGCCAGGAGCACATCGGTTTCGGTGATGCCTCCGACGCCCTGGTGAATCACACGCAGTTTCACGGCTTGGGTGGAAAGCTTCTCCACCGCTTCGGAGAGCGCTTCCGCCGACCCCTGCACGTCGGACTTGATGACCAGAGCCAGCTCCTTGACCTCTCCCTCTTTGATCCGCGAGAACAGATCATCCAGCGACACCCGCGTGGACCCGGCGGCCAAGTCGGCGCTCCGCTGTTTCTGCTGACGGGATTCGGCGATCTCGCGGGCCACGCGCTCGTCCTGCACCACGATGAACGGGTCGCCGGCCGCCGGCACGCCCGGCAAACCGATGACTTCCACCGGCGTCGAAGGCCCGGCTTCGGACACTTTCTCGCCCTTGTCGGACACCAGCGCCCGCACCCGCCCGCTGAACGTCCCCACGACGAACGCATCGCCGACCTTGAGCGTACCGCCCTGCACCAACACAGTGGCGACGGGCCCGCGGCCCCGGTCCAGTTTCGCCTCCACCACCGCGCCCCTGGCGGGACGGGCAGGGTCCGCCTTCAACTCGAGCACTTCGGATTGGAGCAGGATCATCTCCAACAACGACTCCAGCCCGATTTTCTGTTTCGCGGAGACTTCCGCAAAGATCGTTTGCC